>NZ_JBNPVS010000003.1:0-426459 GCF_050434225.1 Paraburkholderia sp. GAS32
GCATCGCTCGCAGCATCAAACTGCTCGTTGACCATAATTGCTTGCCTGTCCTACAACCCAGCCAAACTGTCATAACCTCTGTGCAGCGGTACTAGTGACCTATGGCGATCGATACCGCGCATTTACAGCAGTGGATCGGCAGAAGCGAGCGCGTTTCCGACACGCTTGGCCCGACGCCGATCGCCGCACTTGCCGCCACGCTTGACAAAGAAGACACCTCGGTCGCGCCCGGCAATGCATTGCCTCCGTTATGGCATTGGCTCTACTTTTTGCCGTTGCACCGGCAGTCGCTGGTGGGTCCGGACGGACATCCGAAGCGCGGCGGTTTCCTGCCGCCGGTGGCCTTGCCGCGGCGAATGTGGGCGGGCAGTCAGTTGACGTTTTTACGGGAGCTGAAGGCTGGCGATGCGATCATCCGCTTGTCGACGATCGCGGACGTGGCGCACAAGCAAGGTCGAAGTGGCGACCTGGTGTTCGTCAAGGTGCTGCATCAGATCAGCGATGCGGCAGGCGTGGCGATCACGGAGCATCAGGACATTGTCTATCGCGATCATCCTGTCCCGGGTGAAAAGCTGCCCGCACTCCAGCCGGCTCCCGAAGGCGCGCAATGGACGCGGGAGATCCATCCGGATCCCGTGCAGTTGTTCCGCTATTCCGCATTGACGCTCAACGGTCATCGCATTCACTACGACAGGCCCTATGCAATGGAGCAGGAAGGCTATCAGGGGCTTGTGGTGCACGGCCCGTTTCTGGCGACGCTGCTGCTGGATCTGGTGCGATCGGCTCTTCCCGGCGCGCGGGTCGTGGCGTTTTCGTTTCGCGCAGTCAGTCCGGTGATCGACACGGCGCCATTCGTTGTTTGTGGACGTCCGGACAGCGATGACGGCAAGACGCTCAAACTGTGGATCGCAGGTAGCGACGGCACCTTGCGCATGCAAGCGGAGGCCGTTCTGGGGTAACTGTCAGCGTTGTCGCCGATAGCGGACACCGGCTATTTCCGGCATCTGACGTTAATTTTCATGGGGCGTTATGCGTTCATTTCTGTTTGTTCCGGGGATACGGCCTGAGCGTTTTAGCAAAGCGCTCACTTCTGGCGCCGATACCGTGATCGTGGATCTCGAAGATGCGGTCGCTGAAGCGGACAAGGCGCAGGCTCGTCAATATGTCGCGGATGGCGCATCGGCATTCGGCGCATCGACCACGCGCGTGCTCGTGCGCATCAACGGCTTCGGTACGCCATGGTTCGATGACGACCTGGCGTTGCTCACGGCGCGCGGCATCGATGGCGTCGTATTGCCGAAAGCGGAGAGCGCGGAAGCTCTTCTTAATGTTGCGCGCGTGAGCGGCAAGCCGATTCTGCCGATCGTCGAATCGGCACTCGGCGTGTGGCAGGTTCTCGAGGTGGCCAGGGCGCCCGGCGTGGAGCGGCTCGTATTCGGTTCGGTCGATCTAGAACTGGATCTGGATTGCTCAGGTTCATGGGATGCGCTCCTCTATGCCCGCTCGAGGATCGTTCTGGCGTCGCGGGTCGCAGGTCTGCTGCCGCCAGTGGATGGCGTAACCGTAACGCTCGATGACACCGCGCAACTCGCGGCAGATGCATCGGCCGCGCGACGCCTGGGTTTCGGCGGCAAGCTGTGCATCCATCCGAAGCAGGTAGCTCAGGTCAATGCCTCGTTCAGTCCGGGCGAGGATGAACTAGCGAAGGCGCGGGAAGTGGTCGAAGCATTTGAGCGTGCTGGCGGCGGCGCGGTGTCCGTCGACGGACGGATGGTGGATCTGCCGGTTCTGCTCAAGGCGCGGCGTCAGTTGGCGATGGCAGGTGGCTCGACCGGCGCACTGAATAGCAACGCACCGGACAGCGGTTGCGTTAGTGAATCGTGTGTCGGATAGAGATCGCCGCTTTGCCGCGCGCCTGGATCGAGTCGCTGTGCGGCAGAACAACCAGCCGCGGCTGAGCGGCCGGCCATCAAGGTCGCTCGCGGCTGGTGACGTGTCGGGACCGTATTAAACCGGATCCCAAGGCGTCAATGTGAGTGACGGCACGTTCGGGAAGAAGCTCGACTCGAACGCGGGCATCACCTGTTCGGCGATCGACTCCGGGGTCCAGCCGCCATCGCGATGCAGCGAGCGCACCATGCGGATCTGGTTGAAGAAATAGATTTCGTTAGCACGTGCACCGAAGATCTGCCCCGATACCTTCGCCGCGCGATCCGACGCCAGATAGACCGCAAGCGGCGCCACCTTGCGCGCTTCCATTTTCTTCATGATCTCGACGCGCGCCTTCTGCTCGGGCGTCTCGGACGGAATCGATGCGGTCATCGCGGTCCATGCCCATGGCGCGATACAGTTTGAGCGCACATTGAACTTCGCCATGTCGAGCGCGATCGACTTCGATAGGCCCACGACGCCCATCTTCGCCGCCGAGTAGTTGGCCTGGCCGATATTGCCGATCAGACCGGAGGTGGAAGTCATGTGAACGTAGCTGCCGCCGTTCTGCGCCTTGAAGTGCGGTGCGGCGGCGCGCGCCACAAAAAACGAACCGTTCAGATGCACGTCGACAACGGCCTTCCATTCTTCCGGGCTCATGTTGAAGAACATACGGTCGCGTACGATGCCCGCATTGTTGATCACGCAATCGACTCTCCCGAAGGTGTCGAGCGCTGCCTGCACGATCTTTTGCGCCGAATCCCATTCGGCCACGCTATCCGTACTCGCCACGGCTTCGCCGCCTGCTTCCCGGATTTCCGCGACGACGCGCTGTGCCGCGAACTCGCCACTTTCCGCATGACGCCCCAGATCGTTGACCACCACTTTCGCGCCGGCCGCCGCGAACTGCAGCGCGAAATCGCGGCCGATGCCCGCTCCCGCTCCGGTTACGACCACCACCTTGTCTTTCACGATATCGCTCACTGTCGTCTCCATTCGTTTCAGGCGTTGATGTAGAAAATCCGTCAGCCTATAATAACAAAACTGAACATCGTTGCATATTGTGAACGGAAGGGCGATGCGTCGACTCTTCACTTAAACCCCGCAGGACGACATCGATGAAACAGTGGCAATGCATCTTTTGTGGATTTTTCTACGACGAATCCGTCGGCCTTCCCGCCGAAGGCTTTCCGCCTGGCACCCGCTGGGCGGACATTTCCGAAGACTGGGTCTGCCCGGAATGCGGGGCGGCGAAGGCGGACTTCGTGATGATTGAAGTGTGATGCTTGCAGCCGTGCAGTACGGTTGCGCGGATAACGTCGCCACGATCACGATCACAATCGATTAGCCGCGGGTCAACGCATTGAGCGTTGCCGTGCGAAGCGGTTTGTTGCGCGTCTTAAGCCCGCTCGAATATTGCTGCCAGCCCCTGACCACCGCCTATGCACATTGCCTCGAGACCGTAGCGACCCTTGCGCCGTTGCAGTTCGAAGAGCAGCGTGGTCATCATGCGGACACCCGTGGCGCCGATCGGATGACCCAGCGAGATGCCGGAACCGTTGACGTTGAGCCGCTCCGGGTCGTTCCATCCCCATCCTTTGAGTACCGCCAGCACCTGGCAGGCGAATGCTTCGTTCAGTTCGACAAGATCCATCTGATCGATCGACAAGCCGGTGCGTGCCATCAGTTTCTGGACGGCGGGCACGGGGCCGATTCCCATGCGCGACGGCTCGCAGCCCGCCGCGGCCCAGCCATTCAGATACGCCATCGGCTCCAGACCGAGTGCTTCGAGTTTGTCCTCCGCGACGACGAGACACGCGGCTGCCGCATCGTTTTGCTGGCTGGAATTGCCTGCGGTGACGGTGCCACCCGGGATCAGTGCCCGCAGCTTGCCGAGGCTCTCCATGCTGGCGTCCTCGCGAAAGCCTTCGTCCTGCGCAAAGACGAGCGGGGCGGCTTTTTTCTGCGGGACGGTGACCGCCACTGTTTCGGCTGCCATGCGGCCTGACGCCCAGGCTTGAGCAGCGCGGCGATGGCTGCGCACCGCATATTCGTCGGCTTCTTCACGGCTGATGTGAAAGTCGTTGGCGAGGTTTTCAGCTGTTTCTATCATTCCCGAAATGTGTCCGAAGCGCGCCTCCGGTTGCGAGCGTTCGCGGCCACGCGCGAGCCGGTCGTGGAACTGTACCGAACCCGCGCGTGCACCCCATCGCATGTCGGTGCTGTAGTACTCGATGTTGCTCATGCTCTCGACACCGCCCGCCAGCACGACATCGGCCGCGCCGGTCTGGACCATCATGGCGGCCGTCGCGAGCGCCTGGAGTCCGCCGCCGCAACGCCGGTCAAGCTGCATGCCGGGTACTTCGACCGGCAGTCCGGCTTGCAAGGCGATCCAGCGTCCCACGCAAGGCGTTTCGCTGTTCGCGTACGACTGCGCGAACACCACGTCGTCGATCCGCATGGGATCGAGCCCGGTGCGTTTGAGGACTTCCTGGGTCACCAGTGCGCCCAGTTCCTCGACCGGCACGCTGCGCAAGCTGCCGCCAAAAGTGCCGACCGGCGTGCGTACGGGAGAGACGATCGCTGCGCGTTTCATATGCGTTCCTTCAATGGGTGTGGATCTTGTCGCCGGCTGCGTGGCGACCGGATTGCGTCAGAGGGCTCCGGCGTTTGAGCATTCGAGCGCGGCCCGGTAGTCGGGGTGGGCGATCGACAGCAGGCGCTCGCGTCGCTGTTTCAAGGTGAGTCCGCGCAGGTCCGCGACGCCGTATTCGGTGACGATGATGCCGGCATCGCTGCGCGGCGTGCTGACGGGGCCGCTGAGCGTCGCGACAATGCGGCTTGCGGCCTTGCCTGCTGTCGACGGCATCGCGACTACGGGCAGGCCGCCTCTGGCATGCCGTGCGCCGCGCAGGAAATCGAGTGCGCCGCCTACGGCGCCGACGTAGCTGCCGTTGGCCACTTCTGCGTTGATCTGCCCGCTGAGGTCGACTTCGAGCGCCGAATTCAGAGCGACAAAACGGTCGATGCGGGCCAGTACGTCAGGATTGTGCGTGTAGTTCGTTGAGCGAAACTGTACGGCCGGGTTGCGATGTGCGAACCCATGAATGCGGCGGCCGCCCATCATCACGCCGGCAATTGTCAAACCCCTGTCGACATTCTTGCGCGTGTTGTTGATCACCCCGGCGTCCATCAGATCGGCGACCTTGTCTCCGATCGCACCCGAGTGAACCCCCAGGTTGCGCCGGTCGGACAGACGCGCAAGCACGGCTTCGGGAATCGCACCGAGCCCGAATTGAAGCGTTGAGCCGTCCTCGATCAAACCGGCAACATGGGTCGCGATCGCCAGTTCGACTTCGCCGATTCTGCTGGGGGGATTTTCAAGCGGCGCGCGCGATGTCGGCAGAATGAAGTCGAGGTCGGCGTGTCGCAGATAGCGCTCGCCATACGTCCACGGTGCCTGCTCGTTGATTTCCGCGACGATGACGCGGGCGGTGTCCAGCGCCGGAACGAGATACTCGTGCGCGATCGACAGGCTGTAGCGGCCTTCATGATCCGGAGGTGCCAGTTGCAGCAGCAGCACGTCGATTTTGAGTGGGCCGGAGCGCATCATCTGCGGGAATTGCGAGTAGTGGCACGGCAACACATCAAGTGCGCCGGCCCGCGCCAAAGCGCGATTGGCGCCGGAGCCGCAGTAGGAAACGAAGTCGATGCAGTCGGCGTGTTCAGGCCGGCATGTATCGGTGGTGCTCGCGCCCAGAAACACACGGAACCGGCCGATCTCCCGTCGCTGCGCAATGAGTGCCTGAGTCAGCGGCACTGGTTCCGCGTTCGCCTGACCCCACATGATGTTGTCGCCAGGGCGGACGATGGAGCGAAAGTCGATGGAGCCGGCTTGCAGGAGTATGGGCATGAGGCTGACGGAGGGCGAACGGAATGGCTCGGCGCTATGTCTTCGCGACGGCATTCTGCGTGCGAATGACGCCGGCAGCACCAAGCGCGGCGATGTGTTCGTCGGCGTAGCCGAGCGTGTCGAGAATCTCCGCTGTGTGCTCGCCGATGGCCGGAATCGACAGTGATGGTTGTGCCGGATCGCGCTGGAACCGGATCGCGCTGCCAAGATGCCGGCGGCCGTTCGCATCGATGTTCACCATCTGACGGGCCTGCGTGTGTGGCTGCGCTAGCGCATCGGTCAGGGTCATCACAGGCGCGACACTGATACGACGGCCTTCGAACCACGCAAGCCATTCGCTCAGTGTGCGTGTCAGGAACCTCCTCGTCAGGAAGGCGCTTAGCCCGGCTTGTGCTGCGCCGGCCGGTCCGACCGCGACGCTAATCAGATCCGGGCGGCCTAGCGGCGTCAGCAGATTGGTCGCGAAGTCGAGTTCGCGTCCACCCAGGCAAAGCCATTGCGCATCGCGCGTCTGATACGCTGCGAGTAGGGCAATCGCGTTGCTACCGTATGCACTGTCGACCGGACCGCTTGCTGCAGGGTTGAGCGCGCGAGCGGTCAAATGCGGCTGTGCGCACAGCGCGGCGTCGTACAGTGAAATATCGACGAAGTCTCCCGCACCCGTTTCACGCGCATGCAACAAGGCCATCAACACGGCGGATAACGCCGTCAACGAACCGGCCAGCGCGGCAAGCGAGGCGCCTGAGGTCACGGGCACGCCGCGCTCATCGCGCGGCAATGTGCCGGCCATGGCCTGGATGACCGGGTCGTGCGCGGGCATTTGCGCAAGCGGGCCGGTCTGGCCGAATGCGGTCAGCGAACAGTAGACGAGGCGCGCATTGGTGCGGCTCACCGTGTCGTAATCGATGCCCAGGCGCGCCGCCACACCCGGCCGTGACGACTCGATGACGACGTCGGCCGCGTCGATCAGTTTACGCGCGATGGCGAGGCCGTCGGGGTGTTTCAGATCCACTGCGATGCTGCGCTTGCCGCGATTGAGCGCCACAAAGAACTCGCTGTCCGACTCGAGCGGCCCGCGTGCCGCCTCGCCCGTCAGCGGTTCCAGTTTGATGACGTCGGCGCCATGGTCGGCAAGATTCGATGCGAGCATCGGCCCAGGCATGAACTGCGACAGATCGACGACGCGAACACCCGCAAGCTTCATGCGGCGGGCACCTCGAATGCGAAGGGCCGTTGCGCGATTGCGGCGGCCTGCTGCATGATTCGCGCGATCAGTTCGGCGCAGGTGGGCAGATCGTGAATCAGGCCTGTCACCATGCCGGCCGGAAAGGCGCCGCCTTCAACGTCGCCGCTCGCGAATGCGTCCATCCAGCGGGTCGCACCGGTCAGCGCATACAGGTCGGCGACGGTGGCGCCGCCTGCGTTCTCCAGTTCGATTGCCGCGAGACTGACGGTGTTCTTGATCACACGGCTCGAATCGCGGAGCGTGCGTCCAACCAGCAAGGTGTCGCGTTCGGTGGCTTCCAGCAGGCGTTGCTTGATCGCGGGATGCACGCGCGATTCCTGCGTGAGCATGAAGCGTGTGCCCATATTGATACCGTCCGCACCGAGCGCGAGCGCGGCCATCAGGCCCCGGCCATCCGCGAAGCCGCCTGAGGCGAGCAGCGGAATCTTCAGCTTGTCCGCGGCGGCGGGGATCAGGATCAGCCCCGGAATATCGTCTTCGCCTGGATGCCCCGCGCATTCGAATCCGTCGATGCTCACCGCGTCAGCGCCGAGCACTTCAGCCTTCAACGCGTGCCGTACGGCGACGCATTTATGGATCACTTTGACGCCGTTTGCCTTGAACGTTTCGATGTACTTTGCGGGATTGCTGCCGGCGGTTTCGACAACCGGTACCCTTCGGTCGATGATGGTGCGCACGTAGCCGTCATAGTCGAGCCCGGCGTTACTGCCGAGCAGCGTCAGATTCACACCAAACGGTTTGTCGCTGAGCGCGCGCACCTGGTCGATCTCCCGCGCCAGTGCGTCGGCGCTCGCATGGGTGTGCGCGGAAATGAAGCCGAGTCCGCCGGCATTACCGACCGCCGCCGCGAGTTCCGCGCGAGCCACCCAGCGCATGCCGCCCTGGATGATCGGGTAGTCGATGCCGAGCAGTTCGGTGATGCGATTCTTTTGAGAGCTCATGGTCGGTCGTGAAGCCAGGATAGCGAATGACAGGTTGAAAAGGATCAGTCGAGCGGGTGTCGTTCAACTGATTCAGGCGACTGCAAGTTCATGCGTGCGCATGGTGCTCAGCAATGGCGAAACACGGGTTTGCGCTTTTCGGCGAATGCGGCCATGCCTTCCTTGCGGTCTTCAGTGGCGAAGGTCGAATAGGCCATTCGCCTTTCGAACAGGATTCCTTCGGCGAGACTCGACTCGTAGGCGCGATTGACACATTCCTTCGCAATTGCAACGACAGGTTGCGAGAATCCGGCGATGACGTCCGCTGTCTTCAACGCTTCGTCCAGCAACTCATCGAGGGGCACGACGCGGCTAACCAGCCCGCAGCGTTCGGCTTCGACGGCATCCATCTTGCGTCCGGTGAGGATCATCTCCATCGCCTTCGATTTGCCGAGCACGCGTGTGAGACGTTGCGTGCCGCCAGCGCCGGGAATGGTGGCCAGCGTGATTTCAGGCAGCGCGAAGCGGGCGTTGTCGGCGGCGAGAATGAAGTCGCACATCATCGCCAGTTCGCAACCGCCTCCCAGCGCGAGGCCGGCCACAGCGGCGATCACGGGTTTCCGGCAACGTGCCGTGCGTTCCCAGTTAGACGTGATGAACTGGTTCTTGAGCACGTCCATGTAGGTCCACTCGCCCATCATCTTGATGTCGGCGCCGGCGGCAAAGGCTTTTTCACTTCCGGTCAGTACGATTGCACCGATCGCTTCGTCGGCTTCGAAAGCGTCGAGCGCAGCAGTCAACTCATTCGTCAACTGGTTGTTTAGCGCGTTGTACGCTTGCGGCCGATTGAGCTTGATGAGACCGGTCTTGCCGCGTGTTTCGACGATGAGCGTTTCATAGGCCATGAGTTTTCCTCGCATGAATCCGGATGAACACGTATGCCAGCATGCCGTCCCGGCGACGAGGCATGCATCGGTACCCGCAGCGAGTTCCGGCGCGCTGCATCGCAGCACAAATCTGGACGGATCGGCGGTGTGCGGGCTTGCTCGTTATTTGAACGGTGTTTATAATTGTGAATGCGCGATGAGGCTTTGTCAATCGAGCTTCGAGCTAGCGCTCCATCACAATGACGCAAGGAGGCACGGCATGACGACACGCCATGAGGACGGACAGATACGTACGGAGCAGCGCGGCCATATTCTGTTGATCGGCATCGATCGTCCGGAAAAGCGCAACGGCTTTACCCCTAAAATGTTCGAGGAACTGGCCAAGGCGTACACGCTTCTCGAAGCGAGTCCCGATCTTTTCTGCGGGCTGCTTTACGCCGAGGGCGATCACTTCACCGCTGGCCTCGACATGCCGAAGATCGTGCCGTTGCGCCGCGAAGGCAAGCCATTGCTTCCGGTTGGCGAAGTCGACCCGTTCAATCTGCGCGAACCGTTACGCAAGAAGCCGGTGGTGATCGCGCTGAAGGGAATCAGTTTTACGGTGGCTGTCGAGCTGATGCTGGCGTCCGAGGTGGCGGTGGCCGCCGACAATTGCCGCTTTTCGCAGATGGAGGTCAAGCGCGGCATCATGGCAGGCTGTGGTGCGACGATCCGGATGGTGGATCGCGCAGGGTGGGGTAACGCAATGAAGATCCTGCTCACTGGCGACGAATTCACGGCACAGGACGCGTATCGCATGAATTTCGTGCAGGAAGTGGTGCCGGCGGGTGAGGAGTTCGGGCGGGCGCTGGAAATCGCGGAGCGTATTGCCGCGCAGGCTCCGCTGGCCGTGCAGGCTACCATGGCCAATGCCCGCGTGTCGCTTGGGTCGGGATGGCTGGACGCGTATTCGAAGATCCAGTCGACCCAACAGATTCTTTACAACACGGAAGACGCGAGGGAAGGCGTGCAGTCGTTTGTCGAAAGGCGTACCGCGAGATTCATTGGGCGCTAGTCTGGCGGCAAGCAAGGCAAACGGCCACGATAAAAGGCGGGGCGCAGGCGAGCGCCCCCGACGCTGGAAGACGACAGGTCCGGACGCAGCGTCCGGTACGAATTCAACGGAAACGATTCGATATGACGAAAGGTGCGTTGTCCGGGATTCGCGTGCTCGATCTGAGCCGCATTCTCGCAGGCCCATGGGGCGCGCAGATGCTGGCGGATCTGGGGGCGGAAGTGATCAAGGTGGAACGCCCGGGTAAGGGTGACGATTCGCGCCAGTTTGGTCCGCCGTTCCTGAAAGATCGCGATGGCAACGACACGCGTGAATCGACCTTTTTCATCAGCGCAAACCGGGGCAAGAAGTCGATTACCTGCGACATCGCCACCCCGGACGGGCAGGCGTTGATCCGGTCGCTCGCGGCGAAATGCGACGTGCTGCTGGAAAACTACAAGGTGGGGGACCTGAAGCGCTACGGGCTCGATTATGCAAGTCTCAAGCTCGTCAATCCGCGCCTCGTTTACTGCTCGATCACAGGTTTCGGGCAGACGGGGCCGTACAGTCCGCGGCCGGGCTACGATTCGATCTTCCAGGCGATGGGTGGCCTGATGAGCATCACAGGCAACGGCGACGACATGCCCGGCGGTGGTCCCATGAAAACCGGTCCGAGCCTCGCGGATATTCTGTGCGGCCAGTACGCGGCGTCCGCGATCGTGGCGGCCCTCTATCATCGTGATGCAGGCGGCGAGCAAAGCGGCGAAGGGCAGTACATCGACCTCTCGCTGCTGGACTCGATGATCGCTGCCACCTCGCACTATGCGAGCCAGTACCTGGTGTCCGGCGAGGTGCCGGTGCGGCGCGGCACCGAGGGGAACGGAGGCATGCCGTCCCGGATGTTCCGGTGCGCGGATCGCGACATCATGATCGTGGCGGGGAACAACGAGCAGTACGCGCGGCTATGCAAGGTACTCGATCACCCGGAACTCGCCACGGACCCGCGTTTTAGCGAGATCGCGCTGCGGGTTAGGAACCGCCGGGCGCTCGGTGAAGCGTTCGAGCCGCTGATCGCGCAGTGGCGGAGTGACGAATTGCTGGTTGCACTAGATGCCGCAGGTGTGCCGGCGGGTCCGATCAACAACCTGGAGCAGGTGTTCGCGGATCCGCATGTCCAGGCACGGCAGATGTGCGTGGAGGTCGCGCATCCGCTGTCAAACGATGCAGTACGCATGGTCGCCAACCCAGTGAAGATGTCCGGCACTCCGATCGATGCGTACATGCCGCCGCCGATGCTCGGCCAGCATACCGAAATCGTGCTGCGCGATCTGCTGGACATGTCGAGTGCGGAAATCGATGCACTGCGTGCACGCAAGGTCATTTGATCCCGCGGCGTAACTAAAGCATCGTCTGTCCGCCATCGACATTGAGGGTCTGTCCTGTCACGTAACCCGCGCTCTCGCTGCAAAGGAATGCAACGACTCGTCCAATATCCTTCTCCGGATCGCCGAAACGGCCCAGCGAGATTTCGGCCAGATAACGCGCGCGCTCTACCGGATTCGCTTCCAGATAGGCATCGGCGGCAGGCGTGAGCGCCGCGGGACACACCACGTTGACCGTGATGCCGAAGGGCCCCCATTCGCGCGCGGCGACTCGCGACAAGGCCCGGATACCTTCCTTGGCTGCAGCGTACGGCGCGAATCCCTGCGTACCCTCAATGCCGGTGCGCGAGGCGAAATTGACGATCCGGCCGGAACCTTGCTGCTTCATGTGAGGCAGTACGGCCTGCATGAAATACAACGTGCCGTAGAGACCGGACTCGAGCGTTTCGCACCAGTTTTCATCGGTTACCGCTTCCAGCGGCACGCCCGGCGTGCTGCTTTGTGCGTTGTTGACAAGAACGTCGATACGCCCGAAATGCTCGATGGCGAGAGCCACCGTTTTATCTGCATCGGCACGCTTGCGCGTGTCGCCAGGCACCACGAGTACCTGAACGCCGTGTTCCTTCAGCATAGTTTCGGCCTTTCGCAGCTTCGTTTCGGTGCGTCCCGTCAGAACGAGGTTTGCACCCTCGCTGGCCAGCGCAATTGCAATCCCCAGTCCTAATCCTTGCCCGCCGCCAGTGATGATGGCAACCCGGTCCTTGAGTGCACTCATGAATCAACTCCTTCGCGATACGACTATTGAACGCTCGCACGATGCGGATCAAACCGGCTCATGATGCAGGACAGCATCGTGTCGAACACATTTGTGAACGTCGTTCAATTATAATGCAAGCATGCCTTTTTATGGTCTTGGCGTAATCCCGAATCCTCCAGGAATATGTATGCTAAACCGGCGACCGACGTGAGACTATGTGAATGGTTCATTTATAATGGGTGCGATCAAATGGAAGGGGAGTGATATGTCGAAAGAAATCCTGGCTTCGGCTGACAAGGATGTAACCGGACCGCGTTCGCTGACTCGTCTGCTCGGGTTGTTCGATGTGTTGGCTAAAGCGTCGGACGGGATGTCGCTGGCAGAACTGAACGTCGCACTGGAGTCGCCCAAGAGTAGCTTGTTGAATCTGTTGCGGCCGCTTGTGGCAGAAGGGTTTCTGATGCACGACGGTGGCCGTTACCGGCTGGGGCCGTCCATTTTCCGGCTGTCCGCGAATGTGATGGCCGTATGGAATTTCTCGAAGATGCTGCGTCCGTATCTGGTCGAACTGTCGGAGCGGACTCACGAGACGGTCTATATCGGTGTCCTCGATCCGGAGCATAAGGTCATTACGTACGTCGACGTCATCGAAAGCGCACAGTCCATTCGATACTCGATGATTGTCGGCATGCGCCGGCCGCTGTATTGCACTGCTGCCGGACGCGTTCTGCTGGCTTATGCGCCGGACGAATTTGTGACCGAGTACCTGCGCACCGTCAAACTCGAGCGTCATACGGAGCAAACCACAGTCAACAAGAAAGTCCTGCGCGAGGAACTGCAGCATATTGTGGAGACGGGTTTGTCGGTCAGCCGCGGCGAACTGCTGCCCGACTCGGCGGGTCTGTCGTCGCCGATTTTCGGGCCGAACGGTGAGGTGATCGCGGCGATGGCAGTCGGTGCGCCGCTGGAGCGGTTCGATCGCCAACGCAAGCATCTCGAGGAACAGATGCTTGCGGTCGCACAGCGGGCCTCGGCCTTGGGTAAGGCGAGCGAAGAAGAGTAAGCCCGGCGAGGCGCCTCACGCTTCTTCACGGCGCTCTCACGGGCCCCAAACAGCGGCGCCCGTGAGAGGGTGCCGCTCTGATTCATTGCATGCGTGCAGGGCCGCTCAGGCCGGCGCCTTCGATAACATTGGGACGGTGTTCCGGGCCGCGACGCTTCGGCAACGCATACGCGATAAAGAGCCCTAGCAGCGCACTGCCGGCAACATAGCCAAACACCACCACATAGCTTTGCGCCGCCGGAAACGAGGCGCCGCCGTTGCTCACGGAGGCGCCCTGCAGCAGCGTGAAAACCGCTTGCGCGCCAACTGCGAAGAAGCACGAGAAAAACACGTAGAGCAGGCCGGTCGCTTCGCCTGTCTGTTGCGCGGGTGTGGCTTCGATAATCAGGTTGTAGACAGCGGTCTGCGCAAAGGCGAGCCCGAACGAACAGAGCATCGCGCCTGGAACGAACAGCACCACACTGCGATGAAGCGGGATCAGGCACGCCCAGGCAACCACCAGCATGGTCATGCCGATCAGCGCCGCCGGCCGCGCGGCATGGCGTGCGGCAACGCGACCGCTCCACGGACTGGCGAGCATCGCGGTGACGTTAAAGGTGAACATGAGGAGGCCCGCGCCGGTCGCTGTCAGTCCGAACCCGGCCCGTGTCCACGCCGGCTGCTGCAAAAAGAGCGAGAACACCTGTCCGAGTTGCATGGCGCCGACCGCGATGCACATCATGCAGGCGTTCGCGAGGATCACCTGGCGTTTGGCCAGTAAGCGGATGTTGATAAGCGGATCCGCCACGCTGCGCTGATGCCGCGCCCAGAACCACAGTATCACCGCGCCACCGATCAGCAAGCCGGCGGTTCGCGGATCCCGCAGTCCCCATGTGTGGATTTGCTGCACCGCAAAGAGAATCGCACACAACGCCGGCGCGAAGGCGAGGCCGCGCACGAAATCGATTTGCGTGCCGGGCCTGGGGCTCGATTTCGGCACGCACAAACGTACCGCCGCGATTGTCATCACGCACAGCACGACTTTCAGCCAGAACCCGCCTTGCCATGAGTAGCGATCTATCACGATACCGGCGCAAATGTAGATCAATCCGGCCGAGACCATGCCGGCCGCGGTGACAAGTCCGACTGCCGAAGGTATATCGCGGGCCGGCAGATTTTCGCGGACGAGCCCCATGGAAAGCGGTGTGATGCCCGACGCGATCGACTGCATCACGCAGCCGGCGATCAGCACGGCGAGGTTTGGCGCGCATGCCGACACGATGCCTCCCACGGTAGCGATCGCGAGTACCATGAGCAGGACACGCCGGTAGCCGAGCAGATCCCCCAGCCGTCCACAGATTGCCGCGAAGACCGCCGCGCCGAGCCAGTACGCGGTCACCGTCCAGCCAACCGAGGCTGATCCGGGGAAAACCCTGTAGAGCGTCACGAGCATCGTGTAAATCACGGTGATGCCGGCTGACGCCGAGACCGCCGATATCAGTAGCGCAAGCAGGAACCAGCGTCGAGGACCCTCGACGAGCGGTTGACGCGAAGACGATTGCGGCAGTGCATCAGCGTGCATTGGATGTCTCCTTTTTAGGTCGGCTTTTGTTCATTTTCTCATAGTTGAACACCGTGCGCATAGTTACATAAAATATTTCGCGTATGTCCTGCGCATTGTGATGGTCGCTTTCGCCGATATCAATCCGGTATCGGTCTTTCTGGTTTCGATATGGGGGTTTGAACGTCGACTGCGTGTGCCGATACTCTGGTATCAGCAGGCCAACAGGCGCGGCATTGATTGCTCGCTTCATATCGACAGGAGACTTTTTCATGCAGACCTACCAAGGAAAGATCTACGACGCCGACACGCATTTCTACGAAGTGGAGGATGCGTTCAGCCGGTACCTGCCCGAGAAGTTCAAGAAAGAATGGGGCTTTACCAGCCGGGTTACCGCAGAAGGAAACCGCTGCATGTACGTCGGCGATCGCAAGGTGGAGATCAGCGAAGGCTACACGTCGGCAGAAGGGCTCGTGCCGCCGCCGGGGAAACTGCACGAATGGCTGCGAGCCATGAAGGACGGCCAGAGCAACGTCGAAATGCGGGTGCCTCCGACTCCGGACATGTTCAACCGTGATGCGCGTCTGAAGAAAATGGATGAGTTCGGCGTCGAGGCGTGCACGATGTATGTCGGCGAAATGGTGGCGTGCATTTCCTATCTGAACGAACCCGTTGCGGCAAACGCTGTACTGCACGCGTACAACCGCTGGATGCTCGACGACTGGACCTTCAACTACAAGGACCGTATTTACAGCACGCCGATCGTGACGCTCGACGATCTCGACTCTGCCGTCGCCGAAGCAAAATGGCTGGTGGCGAATGGCGTGCGTGTGATTCTGATGCCGATGGGTCCGTTCAATGGACGCGCGCCTGGCGACCCGTATTTCGATCCGTACTGGTCGATTCTGAACGAGGCGGGTGTGTGCGTGACTTTCCACGTTTCAGAAGCCATCTACATGAAGGACCACATGGCCGTATGGGGCGAACCGGTACAGCAGTCGCGCCAGCGCCAGACCGCTTTTGTGTGGATGCATGGTTACGGCGAGCGTCCCGTGATCGAAACGCTGTCGTCCTTCATCTTCTACAATTTCTTCGAGCGTTTTCCGAACGTCAAACTGTGCAGCGCGGAAAACGGCGCGGAGTGGGTACCATCCATGCTGGTCAAGATGGACAAGTGCCGGGGTATGTCGAAGAATGGCTACTGGCCCTGTGGTCAGTTGAAGAGCCGGCCGAGCCAGATTTTCAAGGAAAATGTCTTCGTGGTAGCGTATCCGGAAGACGACCTGGCACAGATCGTCGAGCAGACCGGTTCGGCGGACTTCCTGTTGATGGGCTCCGACTATCCGCACGCAGAAGGCGTTCCTGAACCCATCGATTTCGCAAGCGAAGCGTGCGGGCCGTTGTCCGAGGAGGACACCCGGAAAATCATGTATGACAACGGGCGCCGCTTCCTGCCCGCCCGGGCCTAGCCGCTCGATATCGTGTCGCCACACGGGAGACATCGGGCTGCAAGCTTCACGAGCTTTTTTGACTGATCAAATGACTACGCAAGCGCGAGTGAGGAGCTGCAACGCCCCCGCACATTTGCGTCACTGTGGACAGGCTAGCCATGAATTTACTGGACTATCAGGCGTTGTTGCTGGAGCGTGACGGCGGCATCCTCACCGTTACCCTCAACCGGCCCGATACGTTGAACGCGTTCGACGAACAGATGGACGTCGAGTTTTCGCGGCTCTTCGTCGACGTTACGGAAGATCCCGAAACCCGGGTTGTCGTGCTCACGGGGGCCGGCCGTGCATTTAGCGCCGGCGGCGATATCGAGCACATGCAACAGGTGATCGACGATCCGTCGCAGTTTCTTGCCGGTATGCAGCGCGCAAAGAAAATCATCTTTTCGATGCTCGATTGTCCGAAACCCGTCATTGCCAAGATCAACGGTCACGCGGTGGGACTCGGGGCGACCATCGCGCTTTTTTGCGATCTGAGTTACGCGGCAAACCATGCGAAGATCGGCGATCCACATGTGAAGGTGGGTTTCGTCGCGGGTGACGGCGGGGCGGTCATCTGGCCGCAACTCATCGGCTATGCGAAGGCCAAGGAATATCTGCTGACCGGCGATCTGCTGGGTGCAGAAGAGGCGGCCCGTCTCGGCCTGATCAACTACGCCGTTCCAGCCGACGAACTCGATGCGGTCGTAGCCACGATGGCGAAGCGTCTGGCATCGGGTGCTTCGCTGGCCATCCAGTGGACCAAGACCTCGATCAACATTGGTTTGAAGCAACTGGCGCATTCGATACTCGATGCGTCTATCGCCTATGAGGCGCTGTCCAATCAGACAGAGGATCATCAGGAAGCGGTGAATGCGTTTCGCGAGAAGCGCGATCCGGTTTTCAAGGGCCGCTAGGCAGCCTGCGCCTGGTTGGGACGGGGCCATTCCGTTACGAAACAGAGGTGTTTTACATGCAACGAGTCGTCGCGATTACAGGTGGATTCGGCACACTCGGACGGGCGGTTGGCGATGCGTTTGCCGCCGACGGGTGGAAGGTCGCGTTGCTGGATCGGGCATCGGCGCCTGACGCGTCGGCCCAGGAGGGGCAGGAAGGGCAGGACACCCAATGGCGGCTGGGTGGCGTCGATCTGACCGATCTCGGCCGCGCACGGACGGCGATGTCGTCGGTCGTCGAGCGGTTCGGATCGCTGACTGCGTTGATCAACGTGGCCGGTGGCTTTCGCTGGGAAACGCTGGCTGATAGTGATCTGGATGCTTGGGATCTGATGTACCAGATGAACGTTCGCACGGCGGCGACGGCATCGAGGGCGGCGCTTGATCTGATTGGCGCCGAACCGCAGGGCGGCCGCATCGTCAATATCAGTGCAGGGGCGGCGCTGCGCGCGGGCACGGGGATGGGTGCCTATGCGGCATCAAAAGCGGGCGTGCTACGTCTTACCGAAGCGCTCGCCGACGAACTGAAGGATCGCGGCATTACAGTGAACGCGATTTTGCCAGGCACCATCGATACGCCGCAGAATCGCAAGGACATGCCTGATGCGGATTTTTCGCGCTGGGTGCAGCCTGCTGACATCGCGGCGGTTATTCTCTTCCTCGCGTCCCAGGCTGCCTCGGCCGTGACCGGTGCGGCCATTCCGGTCACTGGCCGTTCATAGAGCCGTGCACGGGGCGCCGTCTTCCGTAGGGTGACGTGCTGGTGGACGCTGCTTTACGAGGCGAGGGTCTGAAGCGGTCGGCGGGCCCTCGCGATCCCCTTGACGTCCAGGATCCCACGAGGGCCTCGCCACTCAGGTCAAACGCGTCAGGGAATCCGTGCTGAATCCGAGAAACGGTTCACCCAGACGGGCGCGTCGAGCCCAGTGCGCGTCATGCAGCAGCGAGCGTCCCACTCCGATCAGATCGAACTCGTTGCGCAGGAACCGTTCGAGCAACGGCGTGAGGTCGGGCTGGGCAACGGTTTCCGTCCCGGCCATCGAGTCATAGAAACCTTTGTTGATCCCGATGCCGCCTACGGTCATCGACAGCTTACCCGTCACCTTTTTCACCCAGCCGGCGAGATTCATCTCCGAGCCGTCGAACTCCGCGCGATTGAAATACCGCGTGCTGGCCTCGAAAATATCGACGCCCGCCTCGGCGAGCTGCCCGAGCGTCTGTTCGAGTTCAGCAGGCGTGGTCGCAAGACGTGCCTTGAAATCCTGCTGTTTCCACTGCGAAAAGCGGAAACTGATGGGCATGGCTTCGCCGATCTCCGCGCGTATTTCGCGGACCACTTCCGCGGCAAAACGGCTCCTGGCAGTCCGATCTTTGCCCCAGGCGTCGGCGCGTTGATTGGTCTCACTCCAAAGAAAGGAATCGATCAGGTAGCCGTGGCCGCCGTGAATGGCAATTCCGTCGAACCCCGCGGCCTTCGCGTATGACGCGCTGCGGCGATAGGCAGCGATGACATCTGCGATTTCTTCATCGCTCATCGCGCGGGTAGGGGCACTCACGCGCGCCAGATAGCCGGCATCGAGCGAGGTCAGGCGACCGGCCGGACCCCACAGTCCGGAAGGGCGCATCGGCGCTGCAGCAGGAACGGGACCAGTATTGGCTTCCTTCATCGGACCCATGTGCCACAACTGCGGAAAAATCACACCGCCACTCGTGTGTACCGCATCCGTCACACACCGCCACGCTGCGACCGACTCCGCTCCGGCCAGTGTCGGGATTGAGTTTTCTCCGAGACCGGCTTCGCCGAGTGCCGATGGATGATCGATGCCGACACCTTCAGTAATGATGAGCCCCGTCTCGCCTTCGGCGCGCCGCTGATAATACGAGGCGACATCAGGCCCGGGCATGCCGTCGGGAGAGAAGCCGCGCGTCATCGGCGACATGACGATACGGTTTGCCAGCGTAACTCCGCGGACCGAAAGTGGCGTAAAGAGTGGCGCTGTGATCATACCTGTCTCCGTGCGTATAGTTGACTTGCGTACGGATAATGATACGCTAGATTCCTGCCGCAAAAAAGCGTGCCGGCCCAGTTTCAGGTCGTGGGCCAGATGGATGCATAGAAGAGGGCGGGACCTAAGTTCGCGAGTTGTGCTGGTGGTCGGGCAACTGATACCGCCACGCCGAGAGCAGCAACTGCTGAATGTGTGCGGCACGCTGCTCGCGTTGCGCGGGCGTGGTTGGAATGCCCATCAGGACTTCCACGCTGCCGGCCACGAGCGTCAGCAGGTCGCGGGCGGCCTGTGGCGCGTCGGAGACGTTTATCGTCCCGCCTTGAGCGGCCGAGGCGATGAAGGCCGCTACCGGTTCCAGCATCGCATTCACATATTGCAGGAATCCCTTCGCTACATCCGGAAAGCGATGCGATTCCCCGACACTGACGCGGGTGATTTCGATCGTGTCCGTGGTCGCCATATGGTCCGTCAGTGTGCGCACCAGGACCAGCAATGTCTTCGCGAAGTCGCGGCGCGGCTTCAGCAGTTGTTCGATCCTGCCACGCAGATCCGACATGCCGTGCCAGATAGCAGCGCGAAACAGGTCTTCCTTGGTGCCGTACTGCCGGTAAACGGTGGTCTTGCTGATTCCCGCGCGCTCGGCGATTTCTTCGACTCTGGCCCCGCCGAACCCTTCTGCCCGAAAAGTCTGCGTGGCTGCGTTCAGGAGCCTTTCGCGCAATTCGGCGGCGGCGTCCTGCGTGGGGCGCCCCGCGGAGCGCGGTGCGGCTGTCGCAGTGCCGTCAACGGTAGTGGAGCGCGAAGCTCGAAGTGCCGAGGGCTTGACCATGGGCAGAGGGACACGAGGGAAAAGAAGAAAGTGTACTCACGTCCCTGCCGGTCCGCCAGTGGGGCCGACCTTGGGCAGGCCGGCGCGCCAGCTACGTCACACGTCGATCATGCCGCGGACATAAGATTCCATCGTGCCCGCGCAGGACAGCTTGTCCTCGCCTTCCTCGAGATCCGCGTAACGGCCGACCTGCCTGACGAGCGGCCCCTTGAAACCGTCCGTGGCGCCTTCGGGAGAGAAGTCGACTGTCACCTTGTCGCCAGTGATGAATCCGCCCCAGTACCCTTCGGCGAGCAGATCGAAGAACGCAAATCGGCCTTCGACCACTCCCTTGCCATCGGCGGGATTCAGCAGTTTTTCGCCTGACTTGTCGAGCACGAACGGGACGATCCACGGACAGATCGCATAGCCTTGTGCCACGTCGGACCACGGGCCGGTGCCGATCATTTCGGACATGCCATAGCTGTTCTGGACGTTCTCCGGTTGAATGCCATAGAAGTCGATGATCTGCTTGCGGAAATCGGCCGGCGCCTGAGTACCCTTCAAGCCGCCGCCTGTGGTGATAACCGTTTCCGGATGACAGATGCCATCCGCCACGCCGCGCCGGCGTGCGTAGTCGACCAGCGTCCAGTGCAGCGACCAGTTGCCTTGCACGAGCACAGGCCCATCGCGGCGAGCGAGTAGTTTGTCGAGAAAACGGTCAATCATTGCGCCGGTGTGTCGCTGACGCGCGGCCGCCTGCTCCTGGAAAGCCGCTATCTCGCTCGGCTTTGCGCTGCCGTCCGCGAGCGCGCGGCGCATGTGGCCCATCGCGATCGTCGCGGAGGCGAGCGCCGGATCATCGAACATCAGCGTGTTTTCGCTGCCGAGCTGCGTGGCGGCGCTCAGGACCGGCCCGATATGACGATGCGCGCCGCTCGGCGGCATCATCAGAAACACCGCACGTTTGCCGAAATCCCGCGCGATCAGCTTGTTTCCATACACGCCGAGTTTTACGCACGAGGCTGTTACGTGGTCCAGGTCGGCGCGCGTCTGATTGATGAAACTGCATTTACCGGAGGTGCCGCTCGAGCTGAACACATGGTGTCCTGCGTTATGCAGGCGATCCATCCATGCATCGACGTTGTCGACTCCGTCGACATTGACGTCAGTCACCGGTTTGCTCGTCAGCGTTTGCAGCCAGGTATTCAGATGCTTCCAGCGACCGCTTTCCACGAACTGTTCGGGATAGCTCTTGTAAATCTGATGCGCGAAAAGCAGCGGCACCATGTCGGCTTCGCTGCGGATTTCATCGACGCCCGTGTCGGCGGCGCGACGGCCTAGCAGTCTGATCTGTTCACGGCGTTGGGCGAAACGCTCCTGCATTGCCGTCAGTTGAAGCGCGCGCAAATTGTCGGGATGGTGGCGAAACGGGTCCCCGTCCTGTTCAAGCAGGCCGTAAAAGAGGTTGAGCGTCGACATGGTATCTCCGGCGTGACGTAACGTTGCGCCACGCGCCAGTGCGTTATTGATCGAAATCCGTGGCGCTCGAGACTTCGAGCCACGCGTCGAGGTTGTCCTGCAAGGACGCAAGTTTGTCGCGTACCACGCTCACGGCATCGGGCCCGAGCGGCAACCGCAACGGTGGCGGTTCGGCGCGAACCGCCTGAATAATCGCCGCCGCAGCCTTGGCCGGATCGCCGGACTGCGTACCGTGATAGTGGGACATCTGTTCGCGTATCCGGCCCACGGATTCCGCGTACGCAGGTTCGACGGCTTCGCTCCAGCGCAGCGAGTCGCCCGCAAAATTGGTGCGAAATCCGCCGGGTTCGACGAGTGTGACGTGCACGCCGAACGGTTTGAGTTCTCGCGCAAGCGACTCCGACAGGCCTTCGACCGCATGCTTGGAAGCGCAATAGAAGCTGCATCCCGTGATGCCGATCAACCCCGCGACAGACGACAGGTTGACGATATGTCCGGAGCCTCGCTGACGGAAGTGCGGCAGCACGGCCCGGATGGTGTTCACGGTGCCGAAGAAATTCGTATCGAAGACCTGTCTCGCCTCGGCGTCGGAGACCTCTTCCAGTGCGCCGAACAGACCGTATCCGGCGTTGTTGACGAGCACGTCGATGGTGCCTGCGTGAGCAAGCGCCTTTGCGATTGCGTGAGGCACGGCTGCTGAATCGGTGACGTCGAGCACGACGCCATGTGCGAATCCGGCAGGCGACATCTGTTCGAACGCCGCGATCTGAGAGGCGTTGCGTACGGTACCGACCACCCGGTCGCCACGAGCCAGGACGGCTTCGGCGAGGGCGCGGCCGAAGCCGGACGAGACACCCGTGATGAGCCAGATAGCGGAGGATGTCGGTATAGCGGTCATCAAAAATCTCTCCCGAGTGAAAGCAAAGCGGATTTCACACGGGCCGGCCGGCTTCGGCTACGTCGCCCGCTTCTTCAGATATCCACTTCATGAAACGGTGGATGGGAAACATGCCGTCATGTGGATAGCCGCCGACGCCGTCCGAAATCGATTCGCCGAGCGTCACGATGCGCTGCACGCCGGCACATGCAAGCGCATCGCGTACTTCGACGACGCGATGCGGCGGATAAATGCCCACGGTCTGCGTTGCCACGGTGGCAAAGCGGGTGGCATCACGCAGGCTTTGCACCGGCACGACATTCACGGTTTTGCAGATGGGATGGAAGTCCACCCGCTCGTCCGACCTGACGACGAGGCCCTTGCCGTCGTATCCCCCGAACACGCGATAAAGGGGTTCCATTTCGCGCAATACGTCGACTGCCTCGCGGATGTCGGCCGGTACGACAGGACCCTGGCCGTCGCCATAGCGAAAGTCTTCGCCAAGCGCGGCTGCCAGATGTTCGCAATAGCGGTCGGCGTCCTCCTCATTGCCTTCTATGAACTGGTAGCGGCTCGCGTTGCACGCATCCTGATTGAACGATTGCACGTCGGCTGCACCGGCACGTGCCACCTGCTTCAGCAATTCGTCAGAGGCAAACGCTTCCCGGCCGATCAGCGAGATCGATACCTTGGGGTCGAATGCGACCAGTTCGAGACCGGGGCCCGCGTAACGCATCGCGTGGCGCACGGCGCTTTCGCCGCCCCACACGACAAGCTTGTCGAAATACTGCGGGCGATACAGGATCGACTCGACGTTTTCGTCGCCACCGCGCCAGTAAGCTGCCGAAAACGACTGTGTCAACGGATGTGCCGGGTCGATCTCGGCCATCGTGCGCAGAATGGCGGTCGCGGTGAACAAATCGTTGGACGGCAGTTTCAGCAGATGCACGCCTTTGGTCAGTGCCGCGCGCATCACCGTCATCGCCGCCACCATCGGCGAATTACCGGCAAGTATGTGAACCAGTCTGGGCGGAAATGCGCGCAGACGGCTTGGGCGGCCACGCAATGTGCGCGGCACCCAGCCGTCAATGAAGCCGGCTTCGCCGAGGCTGAGGCGCACTTCATCTTCGATCACGCTGCGGGAAAACAGGTTCGGGATATCGCGGTAGCAATTCTCCAGAATTCGACGCCCGAGTGGGCTCACTTCGATCATCGATTCGAGTGCCTGTTGCATCAGCTGGTTCACGTCCAGATGCAGCCGCGGACCGAGCTCGACGAGGAAATCGGTGACTTGTGCAATCGGCAGATCGAATGCCGGACCCGCCTGCGCACGGGGCCAGACGAGATCGTCGAGATCTATCGCTGGCGTGCAGAATCCTTTGCCAAGATCGCGCGATACGTGCGTGACTGTATAGCCCACTACCGTTCGCCCGCGATAGACGTGCGGCACAGGCAAGGCCGCGGTGGCGTCACATTGCGGCGATGGCCCGGTTTCCCGGGTTGCTGATTCGACGTGATCCATGTGGTACTCCTGCGCGATTGAATGCAAATATATGCACGACATTCAGAAAGTGCAACGAATATTGTCGTGTGGTTTTCCCCAAGTTGTTAGCGGTCGACTCCACGCGCGACGATGCAACATCCCCGGCGGGAGATGAGGTTGGAAGACCTGATGAGACCCTTCGTCACGAACCAGGTCTGGCATTTGTTTGCGCTGATAATGCAACTAGTAGTTGCATTAAATTGAGCTTAAGACTAGACTCAAACTCCGAGCGCCGCGGGCGGGATATCGACCGCACGAACGAGCCGCGACGAACAATAAGGAGACGAAATGACCCCAGTACTGGAAGCTGGTGTGCTGCCGGCCATGCAGGAACTGCACGTATCGAACGATATTCTCGACAACCGCGTGGCACTTGAGGCTGCCTGGGAACGTGATGGCTACTGGTTCTTCCGGGGTGTACTGGATACGGAGGCGGTCGAGCGCTTGCGTAGCAAATTTCTGGAGGAGATCGCGCAGCTCGGCGTGATTGCCCCAGGCGACCCGATCGCTCGCTACAGCGGCAAAAGTCTCAGCGAATTTCCGTTCCGTATGGAACCGCTCGCGGCACGCAAGATATGGAAGCCATTCGTTGCGGAGCCGGCCATCCATCGCTTCTTCACCAGACTGCTTGCCGACGAGCCGTTCTGGATTCCGACTGTGGAATACCGCGCGACGCCGCCGGCACAGGATCGCTCCCGTCCCCGCTTCGATTACGTTCATCAGGACGGCTTCTACAACGCGGGCATACCGTTCCTCATCTGCTGGATCCCGCTCGCGGAAATTGATGCGGATGTCGGCGGGCTGGTACTTGCCGAAGGGCTGCATAAAGGGCCCTATTTGCATGATCTCTCGCAGCCGCCGCTGTTTCCGATCCCCGATGGCGCAGTACCCGCGAACGCGTGGCGTCGCACGACTTATCGCCCAGGTGATGTGGTCATCATGCATTTGAACACTCCGCATACCGGTGTGGCGAATTACTCGGATCGCTTCCGGCTCTCCATGGACATCCGGGTGATGGCGGCGTCCGGTAACACGCCGATCGTCGGCAATATCACCTCGATCACGCAGCGCGAGGTGGCAGTGCAGGGCGAAGATGGCCGCAGTGGAACGTTTACGTTCGATGAAAGTACGTATAGCCGCGGTCTCGATGGCGGCAAGGTACCGCTCGATGAAATCCCCATGCGCTTTCACCCCGGTGACGAGGTTATTCTGGCGTCTCATGAAGGTCGCGTAACAGTCTTGCGTCCTCCTCATTGATTGTTCATCGGTTTACTTCATATTGGGTAACGAGATGCCTTATCCAAAAACATTCCATCAGCGTCTTGCGGGTAAGGTCGCGATCGTGACGGGTGCCGGTTCGCAAGGTCACGGCGTCGGCACGGGCAAGGCGATTGCCTGCGTTTTCGCGCGTGAAGGTGCGTCGGTGTGCCTCGTCGACCAGCACGAGGCGCGAGCCGCCGAGACGCTTGCGATGATTCATGAGGTGGGCGGCAATGCGTTTGTCTGTGCTGCCGATGTCACCGACAGTGATGCCTGCGCGCGTATCGTGGCCGCCACGGTCGAACGTTACGGCGCGCTCCACGTGCTGGTGAACAACGTCGGCGTGGCAGGCGCGGGCGGCCGCTTTGATAATCTCGACGAGGCTTCGTGGGATCGCATCATCGACGTGAATCTGAAGAGTGCGTTTCTGATGAGCCGCAGCGCGGCACCGCGACTGATCGCGGATGGAGGCGGCTCGGTGGTCAATGTCAGTTCGACCGCGGGGATCCGGAGTCATGGGTCGGCCGCCTATGGGTCGTCAAAGGCCGGCATGATTGCTTTGACGCGAGAATTGGCGGTCGCGTATGGACGCGACGGCATGCGCGCCAATGCGATTGCGCCGGGTCATATCCTCACGCCGATGGTCGAATCCATGCTGGACGACGAGAGCAGGGAGCGGCGCCGGAAGATCGCGCCGCTCGGCATCGAAGGAGACGCATGGGACGTCGCATCGGCCGCGTTGTTCCTCGCCAGCGACGAAGCGCGCTTCATTACCGGCGCGTGTCTTCCGGTCGATGGCGGCGTGACGGAGATCGCGGCGCTTTGCGCTTATGAATTGATGCAGCTGTAAAGAGTCGGTCAACTCCCGTTGACCTGCCTGCGCAGGTCGGGCTTTCGAACCTTTCCGGAGGCTGTGCGCGGTAACTCTGCAACGATATAAAGACTTTCCGGAGTCTTCTGACGTGCTACGCCAGCCTCGGAGAAATGCTTTTGTACAGAGGCGAGGTCAAGAAACGCGCCTTGTTGAAGCACAACCACAGCGCACACTTTTTCGCCGTACCGTGAGTCGTTTTGGCCGACGACGGCTACGTCCCGTATCGCCGGATGCGTGGCAAGTACACGCTCGACCTCTTGCGATGAGATGTTCTCGCCACTGCGAATCACAATGTCTTTCTTGCGATCGGTGATCGTGAGGCAGTTTGCCGAATCGAGCTTGCCGATGTCGCCCGTGCGAAACCAGCCATCGGCGGTTAACGCATTTGCGTTGAGCGTCGGGTCGGTGTAGCCGACGAACAGATCGGGACCCTTGGTCAGGATCTCCCCCTGACTACCGAGCGGTAACGCTCGATCCATCTCGTCCACGATGCGCACCAGGCTGCCAGGTTGAACGCGCCCATCCGTGCAAGCGCGCTCCTCGAAGGAGCTATCGCGCCAGCCGATGCTGACCGTCGAGTGTTCCGTTAGCCCATAAGCGCGAGTGCCCGCGAAGCCGGCGCGGTCCGCCAGTTCGATATGTTCGGGGGTGACGCCGGTTCCTCCCAGACCGTAGGCCGCGAGAGACGAGAGGTCGCGTCCTTCGAGCCGGGCCGCCTCCAGCAGACCTTGCAGATGGAAGGGCGTGCCACCGGAGAGGCGAACCCGGTAGCGCTCGATCAGCTCGGCTGCGAGCGATGCATTCCAGCGGTCCGTGAACACCATCTCCGTAGCGGTCACGAAGGGGCGCAGCAGAAAATTGAAACCGGCGATGTGACCGGCAGGGAAGGGGGTGAAATAGGGCCCGGAGCCGTCGATGAAGGGGATGGACCATTCGGCGCCGACGGTCTGGTGCGTGTGTTGGACACCCTTTGGCGCCGCCGTGGTGCCCGACGTATAGAGCAGCAAGCAGACATCCTGTGGCTGTGGAAGCGGCGAATATAGGTCGATCGCCGATGCTTGCGAAAGCGCTTCAACGGCCGCGAGCGTGATGCCGTTGCGTGGCGTGCGATTGCCAACGACGATGACGCGTTCCAGATCGGGCAGGCTGCCAAGTGCATCGACGCGTTCCAGGAAATCGATCCCGCGCCAGCGCTCGGGCACGCACAGAAATCGGGCCCGCGAATCCCGCAAGATGAAACCGACTTCGGCAGGCCCGTAGATATGTACGATCGGCACCAGTACCGCGCCGACTTCCAGCGCCGCCAGGTAGAGTACAGCGGTCTCCCGTCGCGTCGGCAATTGCATGGCGATAGCGTCGCCGGCTCGCAGGCCGAGAGCACGCAACCCGTTGGCGATGCGCGTCGCCGCGCTGAGCAGTTCTAGCGTGGTGACGCTCGCGACGCCTTCTTCGGTATGAAAGTGCAGCCGTGTCTCAGGATGAGCCTGCACAGCTCTCGCCAGCAGCACATTCAGCGGGACCTCAGGTTTCCAGTCGGTGCGACTGGCGGCGTTGTTCATGTCGACGACTCCAGTAAATCCCGCAAAACATCGACCCTGACGTCACGTTTGTCATGACCAGGGCCCGGACCTAAGGCGGATTAGGTAAGGTTAGCATCTCTGATCGACTGGACACGTGTACCTTGATTACGGTGCCGTTGCCAGGCGAGCTGGTGACGTCAAGCTCGCCACCCAGCATCAATACACGTTCCTTCATGCCCGCTAACCCAAAGGACTTCTTGCGGATCACCACGGGATCAAATCCGCGACCGTCATCGCGCACTTCCAGCAGACACTCGTCCCCCTTTTGCTCCAGCGTAATGAATACCTGTTGTGCGTCGGCATGTCGCGTGACATTGGTGAGTGCCTCCTGGACGATCCGGAACATCGCAACGGCCCGCTCTTCGGCCAGATCCGGAATTTCTTTCGGCACGCTCAGGCGGCAGGTCGTCTGACCCTGCTGCGAAAATTCGGCAGCCAGCCACTCGAGCGCCGCGGCGATACCCGCGTCGAGCACCGCGGGACGCAGCGAGGTCACGACGTTGCGTAGCACCTGCATCGTCTTATCGGACAGGAGCAATATCTTCTGAACCTGCTCGCCGAGGTCAGGATTGTCCTGGCCGAATCGCACGCGCAGGGTGGAGACACCCATGCGAAGGGCGGTCAGGTGCTGGCCGAGTTCGTCGTGCATCTCGCGGGCAATACGCTTGCGCTCTTCTTCGCGCGCCGTTTCGCGGCGCGAAGTGAGTTCGCGCAACAACTCGTAAGACTCATGCAAGCGCTGCTCGGCTTCCTTGCGCTCGGAGATATCGCGCCAGATAGTCAATACGCTCTGGACTACGCCCTTTGCGTCGTACTCGGGTACAGCATGGGCGTACCAGCAACGAGGCTCGCCGTGCCGGTTCCAGTTCACTTCGAATTTGGCCGCCACGCCGCTTTCCATGATCTCCTTGAGTTTCTCGTGAACCAGACGTGTTGCTTCGTCCGCTGCACCCATGACATTCGCGGGGTCGCCTAGCAGATCCTCGGCCTCGACGCCACTCACGCGCACGAACTCTGGATTGACATACGTACGGCGGCAGTTCCGGTCGTAGCGGACAATCGCATCCGGCGCATTCTCCGCAAGCGTGCGAAAGGCCCGTTCGCTGTCGCGCAATGCCAGTTCGGTCGTTCTCAGTTTCGTGATGTCGCGCCCAATGCCCAGCACGCTCACGACCTTGCCTTCGGCGTCTTTCTCCGGAAAATGCCGCGCCTCGAGTATGCGGACGTCATGGATGGTTTGCCATCGCGTTTCATCCTCGTTCGGCTGCCCCTCCAGAAACGCGCGTTGGATCTCCCGCTCGATACGCTCGGTTTGCTCCGCGTCGCTGGTGGGAAGCTCGCTCGCCCGCTTGCCGACCAGGGCGTCTTGCGGCAGCCCGTACGCCTGGGTGACGGCGGGATTGGCGTAGAGATACCGGCATTCACCGTCGAATCTGGCAATGAAGTCCGGGAAATTCTCGGTCATCGTGCGAAAGAGTTGCTCGCTTCGCTTCAATTCGTCGACGTCGCGACTGATGGCGAGCACGCTGGCAACCTTACCGTCGGGCGCAAATTCGGGAAGGATCCGCAGATGGCCCCAACGAATCCGTCCATCGACGTCGCGCAGCCGCACCTCGCCCGTCACTTCAGCACCTGTTTGCGCGACTTGCTGCAACTGCTTCATATACTGATCCGCGTCGAGAAACGTCGACCGTTCAGCCGGTGTCGTGCCGAGCAGGTCGGCGGCCGGCAGGCGCATCAACTCGAGAAGGGCCGGGTTAGCGTATATGCGGCGATAGTCGAGATCGTAACGGGCAATATAGTCAGGAGAATGCTCCACGACGGCGCGAAAGGCCTGTTCGCTCGCGTAGAGCCGCCGCTCCGCCTCCTTGCGCTCGGTGATATCGCGTGCGAGTGCCAGGTTGTATTCCTTGCCACCGTATTCGAAATGGCTGGCGTTGACCTGGACAAGAAGCAGGCTACCGTCCTTGCGGCGGTGCACGGTCTCGATGAAAAGCGAACCACCGCTCTCGCTCAGCGTCCGCCATGCCTCAGCCCACCTCTCAGCGCTCCAGTCGGGATCGATATCCGGCACCGTCATCTGCAACAGTTCTGTGTCGCTGTAGAGGAGCGTTCGGCAGGCTTCCTCGTTGACATAGACGAAGCGGCCGCTTTCATCGATCAGATAGGCGGCTTCACACACGCGATTGAGCGCAAAGCTCTTCAGGTTCAGGAGTTCATCACATTCGGCCAGCAAGCGCTCCAGATTCTCGCGGTCTTTGCGCAGAGCAGCATTTTCTCGTTCCAGTTCCTTGAGAATCGCCTCTGGCGCTGCGTCGCGTGTGGATTTCTTCATACATTGCTTACCGATAATCCTGCAAGACGCGGAACCACGCCTTCAGTCGGAACTTCAGCGCCAACTCGCCAAGCCGTTATGTCGCGAATGTTTTGCAGTTGACGAGGCACGGGTTAATGTTTGCACTCCAATCCTTAAGAAAACGACTCCCTAACCCAAACTATTACAATACGCTTCGGTATATTGACAAGCCAGTTGAATCACCTCTGGACGCCGGAAATGGGCAACAGGGTCGCGGTCGACGCGAGAGCACTTGTCGACGAGTGCGAGACGGATGCGTTGCATGGGAAAAATATACGCACGTCTGAGCGCCGAAGCGCGCGGCGTGATCTTTGCGATGAAGATGGAGAACTGCAGATCAAGCGAGATTGCGCCCGCTTTGCTGCGCTCGCGCAGCACGATCAGCCGGGAGTTGATGCGTAATGACTGGAAGCCGGAGCGAGCTGGTAGGCCTGTTAAGACAAGGGCGCAGTAGGCGCAAGCTGCGCACGCGAGGTGAGGACCGAAAGGGCAGGCTGATCGATCGCAGCACGCTGTTCGTGGTAACTGTCGGAAGCAAGCGGACTACTCCGAATCAACCCGGATAGATCCCCGTAAACCGGAGGCGCAGCCGAAGCGAACGCATAAAGTTTCAGCCATTCGCTGTAACCCCGTACCAGAAAGACTCCTGAGCGTTCTATGTACTGCTGCCGGGACGTTTCATAAACCGTCCGAAGTGCAAACCACGGAACATGCGGCAAGTCGTGGTGCACGAGATGGTAGTTGTTGTTCAGGAACAGCAGCCGCCAGAACCATCCCGCTTCGTTGATGACGGTGCGATGCTCGTGAGCATGTGCCACCCGATGCTCCTGAAACGAGCGGATTGAACCTAACGACAACGACCCATAACCCGCGCCGACGATAAACGCCCAGGCGGGAATTACGCAGACGCGTTGAAGCCACACCGTCAGCGCGGCTAACGCAACCAGATGCGCGACCCACATCGGCACATAACGCAAATCACCACGTTTGATACTGCGGAATTCATCGACACCCGTTGCCGCTATGGCAAAAGCCGGCCCGACTAGCAGGCGGCCGATAAACGTATTGCGGAAGGTCAGCAGCGCGCGAATCGCCAAACCCGCACGTTGCCACACGCGCTGACTGACGAAGTAGCTTTCGGGATCGCACTCAGGAAGCGTCAGATGCGGGTCGTCGTGATGCTGAAGATGCGAATCACGATAGACGCTGTACGGAAACCACACCGCGAGCGGCGCGAATCCCAATAGTGCGTTGACGAACGGCCAACGCGTCGGATGGCCGTGCAGCAACTCATGTTGCAGGGACATGTACCACGCACCCAGCAACGCCAGCAGCACAGTGGTCAGCGGCAGGCCGAGCCCACGCGCATGCGTTGCCACACCGAACCATCCACCGTAGATTGTAGCGATCAGCAGCCACGTCGGCCATTGCGTGCGCCATGTCCAGCTTACAGCCTGTTTGGCGAGTGTTTTACGTTGCGTGTCGTTGAGATAAATCGCCATCGGCTGGATCGGTCGGAATGCAGGTTTAGACCGATCCTACGGACCAATTCACGCGACTAGAACCATTTTGTTCAGCAATGCATCTGCGCATATGTGCAAAAGCGGGGGGGCACATCGCCAGCCCTTGCGCAGCGCCAAGCCGCTAGCACCCGGCGCGCCGACCGCCGTGCAAGGTCCTCGCGGATACTGTCCGGGCGATCGGTAACAGACGCTTATTTATCGTCCGCCACGCGGCAAGCGTGATCGAGCAAGCCTTCCGCCGAGCCGCTGCCGTTGCCGACGTCGAGGCCGCTATTCACGACGAGCCAGCCGTCCTTCTCCGCCGACGGCCCCGCACCCGTCACGAGGATGGTTTGCATGGCCATCGCCGCAGCGCCTCTGTTATCACGCGCGACGATGCGAAACGGATTACTCGCCTGAGTGAGCGAGGTGACGCGCATGATCCGGTAGCGCTGGCCGTCGAGCGTATCCCAGCGCCACTCGCCAGGTGTGTCCTTCGCGTGACGCGCCAAGGCGTCGCTCACCTTGCTGAGCATGCAATCGATATGGATATGCAGTTGGTTTTGCGTGCGGCGGAATTGCGAGTTGATCTCGATGCCGAGTTGATTGTCGGGCAAGGATCGCTTGACGGACTTATCGACGTAGAGCCGCGACACCCACGCGTCGTCCCAGTAGTCTTGTGCATTCGGCGCAAGCACGAATGGGCTTTCTATGCCGGTGACGCGGTCGGTTGGAATCAGCAGATGCTGTGAGCGGCCGACAATATCCTTCAGGATCACATAACGTTTGTCGAGATCGACGACCGTGCATTGGCCCGGCGTGCCGGTGGCCTGTTGCGAGGGCACGCAGCGCATATCGACAATTTTCCAGAGCGCGTTCGAATCGACTGTAGCAAGACGCGCGCAGGAGACGGCGGTGAAGGCGACCGCCAATGCGGCGGCGGTGCGCAGAATAGTTTGGCGAATGCGGGCGGGTTTGGGTACGGTCATCGGCATGCGGATCGGCGGTTTTTACTGGCGTGTTCAGCGACATCTTCATTGGCACCTTCGACGGCATTTTCAAAGCCGTCAAAGCACCGGCGCTGGCAGCACGCCGAGCAATTGTTCGAAGGCGACGCCGATCGCCAGCAGCCGCCGGTCCTCGCCGAGCGGGCCATCCAGTTCCAGGCCGACCGGCAGGCCGCCGGCAGTCATCCCAGCCGCCAGCGACAAGCCCGGAATGCCGGACGTGCTGGCCGGGTCGGTATTGCGCAGGAACGCGTCCATCGTATCGATTGGCGCGGCGCCATCGATCGATACCGTCGACGAGCCGTGCAGGTCGTCGATCGGCACCGCAGCGAGGCGCGTGGTGGGGAACAGCAGCGCATCGAGACGCTCGTCCGCGAAAGTCGCCGCGACATACTGCTGCAAGCGCGGCCGCCATTGCTTCAGCGCTGCGTCGTAATGAGCGCCGAGTACGTCGGCGAGCACGCCGTCGTAGATCGCGCGCACGTCAGGGCTCGCGATGCGGGCTGCCATTTCTCTGACTGTCTTTACCGGCGCGTTATTGGCGACGAGCCAGGCGAGCACGTCCTCGCGCGGCTCGTGGATCGCGATCGGTCCGCCGACGTGGCTGTTCAAGGTCTCCAGTTCGCTCATCGCTACAGGCACGAAGGTGACGCCTGCTGCTTCGAGGCGGCGCAAGGCGGCGCGTGCAACGTCTTCCACCTGGTGTTCGAGCCCTTCCCAGAGCGGCTCGGGCAGGCCGATGCGCAAACCGTTCAGCGTGAGCGCGGGCAACGGTCCCGTTCCGGTGATCACGCCGTCGAGCAAAGCGATATCGGCAACCGTGCGCGCCATCGGCCCCACCGTATCGCGCGTATGGCTGATCGGCACGACCGCATCCGGGTCGTGATAACGCCGTTCGGCCCCACCGTTACCAACCGACGGACGAAACCCCGCAATGCCGGTCAACGCAGCCGGAATGCGAGTCGAGCCGCCGGTGTCGGTGCCCAGACCGGCGGGCACGATGCGCGCGGCGATCGCGGCAGCGGTGCCGCCCGACGAACCGCCGGGAATCAGCGTGGGGTCGTACGGATTGCGCACCGGCCCGGCGTGCGTGGCGAAGTTCGTGCTGGTGATGCCGAACGCGAGTTCGTGCATGTTGGCTTTGCCGAGGATGATCGCGCCGGCATCGAGAAGCCGTTGTACTGAAGGCGCGTTCGTCTTCGGTACGAAGCCTTCCAAAGCGGGCGTGCCCGCCGAGGTCTGCAAACCGGCTGTGTTGATGTTGTCCTTCACGACGATGGGCAAACCGGCGAGCGGCAATTGCGCTTTTGCTTCGGGCGGCAATGCATCGATGCGCTGCGCGGCGGCCAGCGCGCCGTCGAGGTCGAGCGTGGTGAGCGCATTGAGGCTCGAGAGCGACGCCGCGCGCGCTAGCAGCGTGGCCATATAGTCGGCGGCCTTGATGCGCCCGGACTGGATCGCGGCGACCGCTTCGGTTGCGGTTAGGGCCAACTGTTGATCGACGGTCCATGTCATCGCAGGCGTCTCCTTTAACTGAGGTATCGCCTATTCTGGCACAGCCGCTTAAGAATCGACGCCGGGTGGCGCAAGGTGGCCTGCGTTTGCCGGCTCGCGGGGTGGACGGTCTTCTCTGGTTCTGCGCGCGAGACCGGCGTGACCGCCTGGGTGTTATCGGACGAGTCTGCCGGCGTTACTTGCGGCTGTCGATCCACATGCGTCCCCAACGGAACGCATAGGCGAGCGCGTGCTCTTCGTCGAAGAAGTAGTCGAGTGCGTCGAACGAATAAGCCTGGCCCTGGCTTGCAGACGTTTTCTCGATGGTCAGGTTGGCGGCGAACAGGCCGTTGGGCAGCAGTTGCGCAGCCGGTGCGACTTCGTAGCCCTTGTAGCGGATATTTGAATTCATGGTCGTGGCAGTGAGTGTGCCCGCGTGTATTGCTGAGGAGCCGGCGCGCGGGACGCAACCCTGTGCGTCAGGCAACCGGTGAGTGAGCGGGCAGGATCAAGCGTAGGCCGCGCCGCGCAGCGGGTGAACCAATCTTTCGTCGTAAGCAAATCAGCGAGGTTCGGGAACGGTCTTCAGGAGGCCGGATCGGACGATAGTCGCAGCGTTCGAACACACTATCCGGCGTTGTGGGCGTACGGTCTGTTGTGTGGCGCACGGTTTGGGCGAGCGGAAACACGAGCGCGTTCGAACGCGCATGGCGCGGCTTGTCGGCCTTGAAAGTATCGTTGGAGGATGCTGCGGTTGGCGGGGAGAGGAGGCAAACGCACGCATGCGTCGAATGGTTCGTCGAGGCAGCGGGATGGCCGCCGGTTCAGTGCAAACGCGAGTGCGTCGAGGACCCGCAAGTGCGAGCGTGGATCCTCGACGCCGTACGCAAAGGCGCTAAACCGCGTGCAGCAACCGGGCGGGTTGCGCTTCCTTGACTGCATTGCCGAGCGGCGCGGCCGTCGGCGTGCGATGCGCGTTGAACGCCAGGGCGAATTGCGCGGCCTGCTGGCCGACCGTGGCGAGCTGATCGACGACCTTGGCGTCGGAACAGGTGTCGACGGTGTCGAAGCGCGTTTCCAGCGTGTTGATCCCGGCACCGAACGGCGTCGGCCAGCCGCGCAGCGCGTGGACGATCGAGCGCAGCGACGTCAGCACCGAGCCGGCAGCCTGCCAGCCGTAGGCGGTGACGATACAGCCGACCGCGCGGCCATCCAGATACGGCCGTTCATCGGCGCGCAGCTCCTCGAGCGTGTCGAGTGCGTTCTTGACGAGGCCCGAGACGCCGCCGTGATAGCCGGGCGTCGCGATGATCAGCGCGTCCGCATGGCGCACGGCTTCGATCAGCTCGAGCTGTTCGGCCGTGCGTTGAGGGTTTTCCGGAGCGTAGTGGGGCAGGCTATGCAGGAAGGTGCCGCCGAACAGGCGGGTATTCGCGCCCGCGGCTTCCGCGCCACGCAGCGCAAAGCCGAGTGCGCGCTCGGTCGACGCCGCCGCGCGTGTCGTGCCGCCGATGCCGATGACGAGCGGCCGGCGGTGATGGTCGAAACTGGTCAACGAAATGCTCCTTCGGTAGCGGCTCACGGGACGCTGGCGCGGGGCTGCGCGTAGACGAACCGGGGCGAACCGGACTTTGAAGTGTCATCTTAATGACCGCCGCGAGCCGGGCGAAGCGACTTTTTGTTCTAACGATATAACCGCGCGGGGTTATCGGCGGCTCAGTGGGTCGTCTGACGGATGCTTCGAAGCCGTTTTCGATCCACATACGCCGCCCGGTGCAATGCAGTTGAGGCCGCCCCGGATAAGCATATGGCGAACCATTGTTTGGGGGCGCGATGACACGCGGCTATGATCGAGTCGTCTCCTCCATGACATCTCCTTGACATGGGATTCGGCCTCGCCACTGGCGGGGCCTTTTTTTCGTCTGGCCTTTCAGTGGCGCCAGCGCTTGCCGCTTCACGATAAAGCCGTTTTTTGCATGCTACGATGGTCCGCAACGCGAATCACGGCGAGGTCGAACAAGCAATGGCAACCCTGTATGACACGCTTGGTGTGCACGCGCACGCCACGGACGAAGAAATCAAGCGGGCTTACCGCAAGGCCGCGATGAAATGGCATCCGGACCGCAACAACGGCGCCGAAGAAGTTGCGCGCGCTACCTTCCAGGAAATCAAGGACGCGTACGCGATCCTCTCCGACGCCGCACAGCGCAAGGTGTATGACGCGGTCTATGCCGAGCAGATGCGCGGCTGGGAAGCGCAGCGCACCCGCCAGCAAAAAGCACAGGCCGAACGTGAGGCGGCGGCGCGTGCCGCGGACGAAGCAGCCTACGCCGAGATGGTGTCGCTCGCCATGCGTTTCGCCGACGACGGCCACAATCGCGACGTGCTGTTCGGCGTGTTGCTAGGACGTCGATGCGAGGCGCAGCGGGCCGCGCAGGTCGCGGACAGCGTGTCGGCCTTGCAGGCGGCGCGGCGCGAGGCGGAGAAGGCGGAGGTCGCGGCCGAGGCGGCAGCAAAAGCGAAGGACGTCCCCGACGTTTCAGCCAAAGCGGAGGCAACGACGGTGAACGACGCCGCCGCCAATCGTGACGCACCAGGTAAGCACGCCAACCCAGGCAAGCACGAAGAAAGTGCCAGCGATGCTCATCCGGCCGGCGTACTGGGTGGACTCTGGTTCCAGTTCCTGAACGGCTTGCGGTTTTGAACAGACAGTTCTGGCCGGTAGACCCGAGACGTAGGCCGAATTGATATGGAGAGCGGCCTTCGGCGTTGGGATATCCGCTTCTAGAATCAAAGACATGTCCGTGACATGTGTCGTTCGAGCGTCGGCGTGAAGCGACGGCTCTTCATTGCCACGCATGCGGGTGGCGGACGCATCAGCACGTCGGGCACAGGTTGTATGTGTGCCCGCTGCTCCTCTCCTTGTTGCTGACTCTATTTCCCCGCGAAAGACCCGCTTCGCTTGACCTCCACGTTGCAGATTCCGAGAGGCACGACGGCCATGGTTACTTTTATTTTTGTCGTTGCGATGGCGGCGTTTATCCCGTACGTCGCAGCGCCCGGCATTGCGAACGGCGTCAAGTCGATCAGCGCGCAGCCTGCGGCGATGCTGTTCGAACCGTCACCGGCGGCGTCTGACGGCGCAAGCGACGCCGCGAACCGGATCGTGTCCGAACAGCGCGACAGCGGGGCTTCCGTATGAGGAGATGCCTGCGGCGCAGTTGTCGGCATAATGAAAGATTCGACTTTGCGCTGCTACACTTCGTCGCCAATACAGCGCGCGATACCCGTGGGTTGACCGTCCTGGTACAAATTCTTGTGGCGCAACAAATTACGTCATCGTAGTGTCACGAGGACGCAAGACTAGGCCGGCACAATTGCGCATAGAGAGAGATAAAAAAACACGGGGTGAGCGTGACTAGAAAATACAAGGTGCTGTTTCTCTGTCGCGAGAATTCAGCACGTAGCATCATTGCCGAAGCTTTACTGCGCGAACTGGCTGGACACCGGTTCGAAGCGTTCAGCGCGGGGCCGGAGCCGGCCACGCGCGTTCATCCCATTGCGATCGCGCAATTGCGGCCCGGTATATCGGACCTCGGCGTGCTCTGCCCGAAAAGCTGGCTGGAATTCACCGGCGAATGGGCGCCGCGGATGGACCTCGTCATCGCCATGGACGCGTGCGTCGCCGGGCATCATGCGCCGCGCTTTCCCGGAGAACCTGCGTTGTGTAGCTGGATCTTTGCCGATCCGCTTGCCGATGGCATGCTCGAGCCGGAGCGAGTCCGTTCGTTCGAAAAGGTGTTCTGGCAAATCGTCCGGCAGGCCAGCACGTTTATCGAATTGCCGCAGTACGCGGCGGCGCCGACTCGTGCCGGCGACGCATCGTGTGCATCGAAGAGCGACGCGACGAGTCCCGCCATTCGGTGCAACGTGTGAACGGCCCCGGCGCGTCAACCAGTACGGGGTTATGCCTTTGCTCCAGCGGTTTGGCGATCAGACGGCTTAGCGGTTGTTCGGGCGCGCAAGCGGACTTCCCGCGAATGGGTCGTTTAGCCAATCCACCTGTTTTTTCGGCTGCGGGGCGGGTGCCGGCGTGGCCGATAATTCGAAGTGGTCGATTGATTGACCAGCGCTAATTGCCTGTTTAAGCCATTGGGGCATTTCGCCCTGGCCATCCCAGCTATCTCCCGTTGCGCTGCGGTAGCGTTCAGCCTTTTGCCCCTTCGGTTCGGCCGCCAGCACGGCGGCGAGGTCTTCTGGTTTGATACCAAACTCTTCCATGCGGTGGCGGAGATACGCAATCATGCTATCTCGCTTCCTTTCGTCCATAAGATATTCGTCCTTCTAAAGCGTCCGGCGTTCTGTCAGTTACAGATTGCAAGGGGAAGCCGCGAAAGCATTGAGCCCACGTAGATGGGGTCCGCTCGCGGTAAGGTTATTGATCGAAGGAAATTCCAGCGGCAGCGTCAAAGAACGTCGCCCCATACATTGCGGTACAGCATATGCCCAACAAGCCCGCCTATAAGGCTGACTGTGCCAATCAGTGAATATTCAAGCGCTCCGCCGCGCGGCAGGTACGGCTGGGTAAGCCCTACGGCCGCAATGGAAAAAACGGTGATGACAATGCAATGATTGCGAACAGTCGGTCTCATGTCGACGCTCCGTCTCTCGCCGGTGCCTCGCGCGGGGCCGATTTTTGTGCGTTATGCCAGCATCATAACGCACTGTTCGGGTAACGCACGCGCCGGCCAGCCTGATTTTGTTGTTGCATGTCGCCGATCGAACGGCGGCCGGTGCCGCCAAGGCCGCCTGCACCGCCGGGATTGAAATCCTGAGTGGCCGACCTATAACGAAACAGCGGAGCAACAATCTGCGTTTCCAGCCTGGTGGCGACCGCTTCCGGCAAGCCGCGCGTGCACGCCCGACATCGGTTTCAGGCCTGGCAACTATTTACTCGTTTAGTTCGGTGACTCGCCGCAGCAGTCCCGCATAGGCATTCGCCCCTTTGTCAGTTCGTCAGTTCGATTTGATGACACGACGTTTTTTCGCGGATTACTTCTTTTTTTGAAGGGGTTAAGCGCTGCTGCGCCGGATTCGAGGAGTCTGGACATGAAACTACGTTTATTGATGGCGTTGGCAAGCGCCGCTCTGTTTCTGGCGCCGAGCACAGCCGGCGCACTGGACAGCCAGCAGGGCGAAGCCGCGTCGGGCCGGGCGCTCATGCAGAACGCAAACGAATCAGTGCAGGACACCACCGACATGTCGTTTGGTGACACTGTGCGGACCGCGATGCCGGCCGGGCAACCGGTGCAGAACGCCTCCTATGGCGGGGTGGCCGCAGGCGCTACGGAAGTGGGAGGCCGACAGGAGCGGCCGTGCGCTTCCGGGCCGCAATGCCGGATCTATTTCGGCCGATAGCAGGCCGGCAGTTCAGGAGGCGGTGGGGGAGCAGAACGCACCGCCTCCAATTCCATTCGCGCACGGCACCCTGATCGGAATACCCACACGCCCGAGTGCAATTTTACGGAGTCGTCAGCGGGAGATTTAATACGATGTTAAGGTGTGTTCCATTCGGGTTTTCACTCGCTGTCTTTTCCGATCGCAATCATAAGCAGGCCAATACCGCCTGCTTTTTTATTCATGATTTGCAGTCTGCGATTTGATTAGTCCGGTGACTGCTCCAATCCCACCCGTTGTTTAGTTACTCGCAAACAATACTATGTTGATGGAAGATAATCTGCCGGCGAGCATTGCCTCGCCGGACGATGGGGCTTCGTCGTCCCTGCGTTCCTGGCTCGCCGTTGTGGCCGTTGCAATCGGTGCGTTCGCGTTCGTGACCACGGAGTTTTTACCTGTCGGACTACTGCCGCATATAGCGGCGGATCTGGGTGTGCTGCCTGGCACCGCAGGGCTGATGGTCACGGTGCCGGGCGTGATTGCCGCCATCTCGGCGCCCGGTTTGATGCTGGTGGCCGGACGGATGGATCGCCGGCGTGTCTTTCTGTTGCTCACGGCCTTGCTGCTGGCGTCGAATCTGATTTCCGCCTTCGCGCCCGATTTCCTGTTCATGCTGGTCGGACGCGCGTTGCTCGGCGCGGCGCTGGGCGGCTTCTGGACGCTGGCAACGGCGGCATCGGGGCGCCTCGTGCAGCCGAAAGATTCAGCCAAAGCGATGGCGACGATCCTGACCGGCGTGACCTGCGCGACAGTGATCGGTGTGCCGCTCGGCACATTCATCGCCAGCTTCGCGTCGTGGCGTGCTTCGTTTATGGCAACCGGCGTGCTTGTCGCGATCGCGCTCGTGGCGCAGTTCGTTTTCGTGCCGTCGTTGCCGTCGACCACCGCCTTGCGGCTGCGCGATCTGGTGGCGCTGCTGCGCCGCCCGCATCCGCGTAGAAGCATGCTGATGGTGGCGCTCGTATTCGGCGCGCATTTCTCCTCGTACACGTACATCACGCCGTTTCTGCTGCATAACGCGAGTTTCACGATGTCGACGATTACGTGGCTGCTGCTCGGCTTCGGCATTATTGGGTTCTTCTCAAACTTCGCCGTTTCGTCGACGGTGACGCGTAATCTGAAAGTGTCTCTGGGCGTGATGGTTTCTCTGCTCATGTTCGCGCTGCTGGCAATGCCGTTGCTGGAACAATCGCCAATCGGGGTCGCCGCGCTCGTACTCGCGTGGGGTGTTTCGTTCGGCGCACTGCCGCTGTGTCTCAGCATCTGGATTCAGCGCGCCACGCCGGATTCGCCCGAAGCGGGCTCGGCGCTGTTTGTCAGCATCATTCAGGTTGCCATTGCTTTGGGATCGCTCATTGGTGGCGTGGTGGTCGACCATGTCGGTATTTCCGCCGACTTTCTCTTCGGCAGCGGTTTGGCGCTGCTGGGACTCGCGGCGCTCGCGAGCTTCGGACGAAGCAAGCAGGAAGTGCCAGCGGAAGCGATGGCGTGTCCGGCGTGTACTGATTAGCCGGTAAGCGTCGAGCGCCACGTCAACCGATCCGATTTTGTTATCGGCCCCTCCAATACACGGATTGTTAGCGCATCGCACCGCTCGTATATTTGCTGGACGAAAGCACAGACAGCAGAAATACAACAACTGAACGGCAGGCCTCTCGGGCCTGCTACAGGAGCACAGCGATGAATCGAATCGATCTGGAGGGGCGTGTTGTCGCCATTACCGGCGGCGCGCGCGGCATCGGCTACGCAGTGGCTCAACGGGCGCTGAACTCGGGCGCGTCGGTCGCGCTATGGGACATCGACGCCGAGCGCCTCGCGCGCAGCGAGCGCGAACTCAGCGAACTCGGCAAAGTCACCGCCGTCACAGTTGAACTCACCCAGGAAGCGTCAGTGGTTCAGGCGGTGGCGCAAACGGTCGCCGCCCATGGCGCGATCGACGTGCTGATCAACTGCGCCGGCATCACCGGCGGCAACGGCACGACGTGGGAGCTGGACCCCGAGGTCTGGCGCCGCGTGATCGACGTGAATCTGATCGGCCCGTATCTCACCTGTCGCGCGGTCGTGCCGCAGATGCTCAAGCAGGGGTATGGCCGGATCGTCAATATCGCGTCGGTGGCCGGCAAGGAGGGCAACCCGAACGCCTCGCACTACAGCGCCTCCAAAGCCGGGCTCATCGGCTTGACCAAATCCCTCGGCAAAGAACTTGCGACGAAGAACATCCTCGTCAATGCGGTCACGCCCGCGGCGGCAAAAACGGAAATCTTCGATTCGATGTCGCAGCAGCATATCGACTACATGCTCTCGAAGATTCCGATGAACCGTTTTCTGTTGCCGGAAGAAGCGGCGTCGCTGATTCTCTGGCTTTCTTCCGAAGACTGCGCTTTCAGCACCGGCTCGGTATTCGACCTGTCCGGCGGCCGCGCCACTTACTGAGTCGTCACAGCGTCGCCTAAGCCGTAGCAGTTGCAGTGGCGGTGCAAAAGAAAGGTGGAACAACGCAGAGCGCGACCCGCATGCTCTGTGAAGGAGACGACATGAATCCGCATTCGCCCGCTTCACTGGAGGCGATCAACAGCAAGGTCATGCGCCGGCTGTTGCCGTTTCTCTTGCTGATGTACGTGCTGGCGTTTCTCGATCGCGCCAATATCGGCTTCGCGCAGAAAGCGTTGCAGCACGACACGGGCTTGTCCAATGCGGCTTTTGCCTTCGGCGCGGGCGTGTTCTTTGTCGGTTATGCATTGTTCGAAGTACCGAGCAATCTTCTGCTGCACAAGGTCGGTGCGCGCGCGTGGATGTGCCGGATCATGGTGACCTGGGGGCTCGTCTCGGCGGCGATGTGTCTTGCGCATACGCCGACTGCTTTCTACTCGCTGCGTTTTCTGCTTGGTGTCGCCGAAGCCGGTTTCTTCCCCGGCGTGATCTATTACCTGACGCATTGGTTTCCGCAAGCGGCGCGAGCGCGTGCGGTGGGCGTGTTTTATTTCGGTGCGCCGCTGGCGTTCATCTTCGGCAGTCCGTTGTCGGGTTCCTTGCTCGAACTGCATGGCGCGATGGGTTTGGCCGGCTGGCAGTGGCTGTTTCTGATCGAGGGGACGCTGGCATCGTTGGTCGGCGTGTGGGCGTTCTGGTATCTCGACAACCGTCCTGAAGACGCCCAGTGGCTCGACGCGCAGGAGCGCACCACCTTGCGCCGCGCGCTTGATGACGATGCGCTCGCCGCATCGGCGCATGGGCCGCGTCATATTCTCGCTGCGCTGGTGGACCGCCGTGTGTTGCTGCTTTCGGCGATCTATCTGCTGATTCAGATGAGCGTCTACGGCGTGATCTTCTATTTGCCGCAGCAGGTGGCGGCTTTGCTCGGCACGACGGTCGGTTTGCGCGTTGGCCTCGTCGGCGCGCTGCCATGGCTGTGTGCGTTGGCTGTCACGTGGTACGTGCCGCGTCGAGCGGATCGTACGGGTGCACACCGGCGCTGGGCGGTTGCGCTGCTGGTGCTCGCGGGTCTCGGCATCGGCGCCTCGGGGCTCGCGCATAACCCGTCGATCGGCCTGATCGCGCTGTGCTGTGCGGCCAGCGGCTTCATCGCGGCGCAACCGCTGTTCTGGACATTCCCGACGCGCTACCTCACGGGTGCCGCAGCGGCGGGCGGAATCGCGCTGATCAATTCGCTCGGCGGCCTCGGTGGATTTATTGCGCCGAGCCTGCGCACTGCGGCGGAACGGGCGTTTTCGTCGACCTCGGCGGGGCTGATCGTATTGGGCGTGTCGAGTCTGCTGGCGGCGCTCATGATCGGCACGCTGTTACGTCGTGACGGCGTCCAATCAAGCGGGTCTTTCCAACAATTACTGCACCGCGCCCGCTAGGCGCATTTTTTGGCTGCACGTTCGACGCACCCATAACGGAGCCCTTTTCATGGCCATGCCTACTATCCGGCACGTGCGTGCCTTCATCGTCCGCGGTGGCGGCGCGGACTATCACGATCAACCCGATGGACACTGGATCGACGACCACATTGCCACGCCGATGGCGCGTTATCCGGAGTATCGCGAGAGCCGGCAGTCATTCGGCATCAATGTGCTCGGCACGTTGGTGGTCGAGATCGAAGCGAGCGACGGCACGGTTGGTTTTGCGGTGACGACGGGTGGTGAGATCGGCGCGTTCATCGTTGAAAAACATCTCGCACGTTTTCTGGAAGGCCAGCTCGTCACCGACATCGAGAAGATTTGGGATCAGATGTATTTCTCGACGCTGTACTACGGCCGCAAAGGCGTGGTGCTGAATACGATCTCGGGCGTCGATCTCGCGTTGTGGGATTTGCTTGCGAAAGTGCGCAAGGAGCCGGTGTACCAACTATTGGGTGGCCCGGTGCGCGACGAACTCGTGTTCTACGCGACTGGTGCGCGTCCGGACTTGGCTAAGGAGATGGGATTCATCGGCGGCAAATTGCCGTTGCAGCATGGTCCTGCTGAAGGCGAGGCGGGTCTCAAGAAGAATCTGGAGAAGCTCGCCGAGATGCGTAGCCGTGTAGGTGATGACTTCTGGCTGATGTACGACTGCTGGATGAGCCTCGACGTACCGTATGCAACGCGGCTCGCGCAGGCCGCGCACGAGTACGGTCTGAAATGGATCGAAGAGTGCCTGCCGCCGGACGACTACTGGGGTTACGCCGAACTGCGCCGCAACGTGCCGCGCGGCATGATGGTGTCGACCGGCGAGCACGAAGCGACGCGTTGGGGTTTTCGCATGCTGCTGGAGATGCAGTGCTGCGATCTGATTCAGCCGGATGTGGGCTGGTGCGGCGGCATCACCGAACTCATCAAGATCTCCGCGCTCGCCGATGCCCACAATGTGATGGTGGTGCCGCACGGTTCGTCGGTGTATAGCTATCACTTCGTCGTCACGCGGCACAACTCACCGTTCGCCGAGTTTCTGATGATGGCGCCGAAGGCGGATGAAGTCGTGCCGATGTTCACGCCGCTGCTGCTCGATGAACCGGTCCCCGTGAATGGACGGATGAAAGTGCCCGACACGCCGGGCTTCGGTGTGCGGCTCAATCCGGAGTGCGCGCTGGTGCGGCCTTATCCACGCTGAATGCTTATTGAAGGTGGGTTGGACTAGATTTCAACCCGCAAGACATCTTATCGATCCAGCCAACAGGAGAATGACGTGTTGCTCAAGGACAAGGTCGTGATCGTTACCGGCGGCTCGCGTGGCATCGGCCGCGCGATAGCAGTTGCGTGCGCAACCGAAGGTGCGGACGTGGCGATCAACTACTGGGGCGATAACGACGCATCGTATGGGCGACGTTCGGCCGTCGCGGAAGTGGTCGGCGAAATTGAAGCCTTGGGGCGGCGCGTGATCGCGATCGAAGGGAATGTCGCCTTACGCGAAACCGGTCAGGAACTTGTTCGCCGCACTGTCGAAGCCTTCGGCAAAGTCGATGTGCTCGCGAGCAACGCCGGCATCTGTCCGTTTCACGCCTTTCTCGACATGCCGCCCGAGGTATTGGAGTCGACGGTGGCAGTGAATCTGAACGGGGCGTTCTACGTTACGCAAGCCGCCGCGCAGCAGATGAAAGCCCAGGGCACGGGTGGTGCGATCGTGGCGACGAGTTCGATCAGCGCGCTGGTGGGCGGCGGCATGCAAACCCACTACACGCCGACCAAAGCCGGTGTGCATTCGCTGATGCAGTCATGCGCGGTGGCGTTGGGGCCGTACGGCATTCGCTGCAATTCGGTGATGCCCGGCACGATCGCGACCGACCTGAACGCGGAAGATCTCGCCGACGAAGCTAAAAGAGCCTACTTCGAAAAGCGTATTCCGCTGGGCAGACTGGGCCGCCCGGAGGACGTCGCCGATTGCGTGGTATTCCTTGCCTCCGACCGCGCGCGTTATGTAACAGGCGCCGCGCTGCTGGTGGACGGCGGCCTGTTTGTCAACTTGCAGTAACGGGCGATGGCGACTTCACGATGGTGACATCAACTAGCCGGTGCGGATACGATCACAGGCTCAGTCGCGGTCGCGGTGGGATCGTCGCGTGCGAGCTTGCGCGAGAAACCGCGCAGCAAATCGATAAAGCGCAACGCGGGTTCGGCGAGCGCTTCTTCCTTGCGCGTGAGAATGCCGAAGCCGGCGAGGCTCTTGCCGATCTCGAGCGGCAGCGCAACCAGCAGCTTGCCACGCACATGATCGCGCACCACGGACTCGGGCAGCATGGCCACGGCGTCGTAGTTCTCGAGCAATTGCAGCGTGGCGAAGATCGACGCGCACTCGGTCAGGTTGACGGGTGTCGCAAGACCCGCACGCGCGAGTTCCTCTTCGAACAGCACGCGCGCTGGACTGGTGACCGGTTGCGCCACCCACGGCCAGTCGATCAGCTCCCGCAACGTGATGCGCGAGCGCTGCGCCAGCGGATGCACCGAACGCACCACCAGCAGCAACGTCTCGCGCGCGAGCGGTTCGAAACTGAAATCGTTGTGTTGCAACGGACTGGTCAGCCGTCCAAGCGCCAGATCGACTTCGCGGCGATGCAGCAATTGCACGACCTGGTCGCTGGTTTCGCCAAGAATGCGCACGTTCAGCAGAGGGCTTTCGGTTTTCAGGGCGGCGACCGCCATGGCCAGCAGATCGGGCGCGGCGCCCATGATCGCGCCGACGGTCAACTGTCCATGCCCGCCGCGGCGTTTGACGTCGAGGTCTTCGGCGAAACGGGTCAATTCGGCGAGCGCGCGCCGCGCATACGCCAGCGTGACCACGCCGAGCGGCGTGGGCGTCATGCCGCGCGCGTTGCGCTCGAACAGCAGGAAGCCGAACGCTTCCTCGATATCGCCGAGCATGCGGCTCGCGCTGGGTTGCGCGACGTTGATGGCCTCGGCGGCCTGGTGAAGATTGCGCGCGTCATCGAGCGCGACGAGCAGCGCCAGATGCTTGAACTTGAGCCGATTGACGAGTGCGATGGCGGCTGAGTGTTGGCTCATGGTTCCGGGTGCGATTCGGTTTGTGGATCGCCCAATCCCAACAACGGATTGAGATGCTATCGACGCAGGAATTATAGTCGTACCAGACGCTTCTACGCTTCTCAGGGAAAGCGCCCGGATACGACGGGAGACAGGCCGCAATGGAAACAATCGCTTTCCGGATGGTGCTCAACCCCGGCATGCGCGAGGAATACGAACGACGTCATGCGCAAATCTGGCCTGAACTGGTTGATGCATTGCACAACGCCGGTGTGCGCGACTATCGGATCTTCTTCGACGCAGACTCGGATTACCTTTTCGCCATTCTGACGCGCAGCACGAATCACACCATGAACGCGCTGCCGCAACTCGACGTGATGCGCAAATGGTGGGATTACATGGCCGACATCATGCAGACGGCCCCTGACCATACGCCGCTTCAACAACCGCTGGAGCCGGTCTTTCATCTGAATTCGCTTAGCTAACGTAGCTGACTGTGCCTGGCCTGAAGGGCGGAGGATGTCGCATGCAGGTTGTCGATTCGCATATCCATCTGTGGGATCTGAGGACGCATCGCTATCCGTGGCTGGAAAACCCGGGCGTGTCGTTCGTGGGTGACGCGCGCGATCTGAAGCACGACTATCTGCTCGATGATCTGCTCGGCGAGGCGGGCGATATCGAGGTGCTGAAACTGGTGCACGTAGAGGCGAATCACGATCCTGCCGATCCGGTCGAGGAAACCCGCTGGTTGCAGTCCATTGCGGATCGTCCGGCCTCGCGTGGCATGCCGGATGCGATTGTCGCCGCCGTGGATCTGTCCGCGGCGAACGCACCCGAACTGCTCGAAGCGCATGCGTCGTTCGCCAATACCCGTGGCATCAGGCAGATCCTGAATGTGCACGAGAACAAGCTGTTCGATTACGTAGGCCGTCATTTCATGCGCGAGCCGCAGTGGCGCGAACATTTTGCGTTGCTGCGCCGTTACGACATGTCGTTCGATCTGCAACTGTATCCGTCGCAGATGGAGGAGGCGGCTGGGTTGGCGCGCGCGCATGGGGATACGGTTTTTATCGTCAATCATGCGGGGATGTTCGTGGACCGCAGCAGCGTTGCCGGCTATCGCGCGTGGCGTGAAGGTATGCGGACGCTTGCGAGTTGCAGGAATGTCGCGGTGAAGATCAGCGGACTCGCCATGTTCGATCATCTGTGGACCATCGAAAGCCTGCGGCCTTATGTGCTTGAGACGATCGATACGTTCGGCGTCGAGCGCGCGATGTTCGCGTCGAACTTTCCGGTCGATCGGCTGTTCGGCTCTTACCAGGATTTGTGGCACGCGTACGCGTCGATCGTCGACGGCGCGAGCGATGCTGAAAGAGAGGCGCTGTTTTGCCGTAACGCGGAGCGTTTTTATCGTATCTGACGTACCTGCCGCGTCTGACGCATTCCCGAAAGCAAAAAAGAAGGAGACACGTAGTGCAGCAATCCCCATCCGCTGTGCCCAGGCTCGAACTACGGCACGCGAGCAAATCATTCGGCCGGGTCCGTGCGTTATCCGACGGCGATCTCGCGTTGTGGCCGGGCGAAGTGCATGCATTGCTCGGCGAGAATGGCGCGGGCAAATCGACGGTCGTGAAGATTCTCGCGGGTGTGCATCAGCCGGATACCGGTGAACTGCTGGTCGACGGCGTGGCGCGCCGATTTGCAACGCCGGCGGAAGCACGCGACGCGGGTCTCGCGGTGATCTATCAGGAGCCGACGCTGTTCTTCGATCTCTCGATCGCGGAGAACATCTTCATGGGGCGGCAGCCGGTCGACCGGATCGGCCGCATTCAGTACGACGCCATGCGCCGCGAAGTGGATGGTTTGCTGGCCTCGCTCGGGGTCGATCTGCGTGCGGATCAACTGGTGCGTGGGCTCTCGATTGCCGATCAACAGGTGATCGAAATTGCGAAGGCGTTGTCGTTGAACGCGAACGTGCTGATCATGGACGAGCCAACCGCCGCCTTGTCGCTGCCGGAAGTGGAGCGGCTCTTTGCGATCGTGCGCAAGCTGCGTGAGCGTGATGTGGCGATTCTGTTCATCACGCACCGACTCGATGAAGTGTTCACGTTGACGCAACGCGTGACGATCATGCGCGACGGCGCGAAGGTATTCGATGGGCTCACCGCCGATCTCACCACCGAATCCATCGTCGCGAAGATGGTGGGCCGTGATCTGGAAACCTTCTATCCCAAGGCCGACCGGCCACCGGGCGAAGTGCGATTGTCAGTGCGTGGACTCACGCGCATCGGCGTCTTCAAGGATATTTCCTTCGACGTCCGCGCAGGCGAGATCGTCGCGCTGGCCGGCCTCGTCGGCGCGGGGCGCAGCGAAGTGGCACGCGCGATCTTCGGCATCGATCCCCTCGATTCGGGTGAAATTTCGATTGGCGGTAAACGTCTCACCGCAGGCAGTCCGGCCGCCGCGGTGCGTGCCGGCCTCGCGCTGGTCCCGGAGGACCGTCGTCAGCAAGGGCTGGCACTGGAGTTGAGTGTCGCGCGCAATGCCTCGATGACGGTGCTTGGACGTCTCGTCAAACATGGGCTGATTTCCACGCGAAGCGAAACGCAGTTGGCCAATCAGTGGGGCACGCGTTTGCGCCTCAAAGCGGGTGACCCGAATGCGCCGGTCGGCACGCTGTCCGGCGGCAATCAGCAGAAGGTCGTGCTGGGCAAGTGGCTCGCCACGAATCCAAAGGTCCTGATCATCGACGAACCCACGCGCGGCATCGACGTCGGCGCCAAGGCCGAGGTGTATGGCGCGCTGGCGGAACTGGTGCGCGATGGCATGGCCGTGTTGATGATTTCGAGCGAATTGCCGGAAGTACTCGGCATGGCCGATCGCGTACTGGTCATGCACGAGGGACGTATCAGCGCGGACATCGCGCGCGCCGAAGCCGACGAAGAACGCATCATGGGCGCGGCGCTCGGCCAACCGGTTCCACCGTTGGGGAACGCGGCATGATGCGCCATTCGACGACCCATCCCGCGCCGGTTCAGGCGTCAGCCCCCAAGCGCACCGGCAGCGCGCCGGGCGGCTTCATCGCGGGCATTGCGAAGAGCCGCGAAACGACGCTCTTCGTCGTGCTGATTCTGCTGATCGTGGGTACGGGGCTCGCAAAACCGCAGTTTCTGAATCTGCAGAATCTGCGCGACGTGTTGCTCAACGTGTCGATCATCAGCTTGCTGACGGCCGGCATGACCGTGGTCATCCTGATGCGGCATATCGATCTGTCGGTGGGGTCGACGGTCGGCATCAGCGCGTATGCGGTCGGCAGCCTGTACGTTGCGTTTCCGCATATGCCGGTGATTGTCGCGTTGCTGGCCGGACTGGCAATCGGTTTGGTGGCGGGCAGTATCAATGCATTGCTCGTTGCCGTGGGGCGCGTGCCATCGCTGGTAGCAACACTCTCCACGCTCTACATCTTCCGCGGCGCGGACTATGCGTGGGTACACGGCGGCCAGATCAACGCGACCAGTTTGCCTGACGCGTTTTCCCGTCTCGCTACCGGCACTTTCTTCGGCATACCGACGCTCGCGTTGATCGCGATCGTCGTGCTGGCCGGGCTGGCTGTCTATCTGAAGCAGTTTCGCGGCGGACGCGAACACTATGCAATCGGCTCGAATCCGGAGGCGGCGCGGCTTGCCGGCGTGAACGTCGAACGTCGCGTCATGGCGGGTTTTCTGCTGTCCGGCGCGATTGCCGGTTTCGCGGGCGCATTGTGGCTCGCGCGCTTCGGCACCGTCGATGCAAGCACTGCGAAGGGCATCGAGTTGCAGGTCGTTGCCGCCGCCGTGGTGGGTAGCGTGGCGATCACCGGTGGTGTGGGCACCATCCTCGGCGCCACGCTCGGTGCGCTCGTGCTGGGTGTGATCAGCATCGTGCTCGTCGTGCTGCACGTCTCGCCATTCTGGGAGCAGGCGATTCAGGGCGCGCTGATCGTCGCCGCCATTACCGCCGACACCTTGCTGGCCCGCTCCGTCGCCAAACGCATGATGAGGAAACGCGATCATGGCTAAACCCGATTCCGCGCTGCTCACGCGCAAACGCGAAACGCCGTTGCAATGGGAAGTGTTGCTGGTCATCGTACTGGCCCTGTCGCTCGTGCTCGGGCGCTTGTTGTCGCCGGTGTTTCTCACCAGTGCGAATGTCAGCAACATCCTCGCCGATCTGACCGAGATCGCGCTGATGGCGCTGCCCATGACGCTGATTATCGTCGCCGCGGAAATCGACCTTTCGGTGGCGTCGGTGTTGGGCGCGTCCAGTGCGCTGATGGGCGTGCTGTGGCACATGGGCCTGCCGATGCCGGTCGTGATCGTGCTGGTATTGATTGCCGGCGCGCTGGCGGGTCTGCTGAACGGCCTCGTGATCGTCAAGCTCAATCTGCCTTCGCTCGCGGTCACCATCGGCACGCTGGCGCTGTTTCGCGGCCTCGCGTATGTGCTGCTCGGCGATCAGGCGGTCGCGGATTTTCCCGCAGCTTATACAGCGTTCGGCATGGACACGGTCGGCTCGACTTTCATTCCATTGCCTTTTGCGATCGTGATCGTCGGCGCGGTGCTGTTTACCGTGCTGCTGCAGTCTACGGCGTTTGGCCGCAGCCTCTACGCAATCGGTGCGAATCCGACCGCGGCGGCTTTTTCCGGTATCGAAGTCGCGAAGATCCGGCTGCGTCTATTCGTGCTGTCCGGCGCGATGAGCGCGCTGGCGGGCATCGTCTACACGCTGCGCTTCACCAGTGCACGCGGCGATAACGGCGAAGGCTTCGAATTGTCCGTGATCGCGGCAGTGCTGTTCGGCGGCGTGAGTATTTTCGGCGGACGCGGCTCGGTGTTCGGCGTCCTGCTCTCGCTGCTGATTATCGGCGTGCTGAAAAACGCGCTGACGCTCGACGATGTGTCGAGCGAAACGCTGACGATCGTCACTGGCGTGCTGCTGCTGGCATCGGTGCTGATTCCCAATCTGGTTGCGCGCTGGCGTGCGGCGCGTGACCGGCGTTTCATCGCGAAGTCCGCTTCTTCTTTATAACGTTCTCTTAAAACCGGCTCCACAAGAAATACCCAATACCAAATACCGACAACCCGGACAGCATGTCGTCCAACAACAAAGCAGGAGACAGCTCATGTTCAATCCTCTACGTCACACCGGCAAGACCGCGCTTTGCATTGCGCTAGTCGCGATCAGTTGTGCCGCGTCCGCGGCGGGCCTGAAAAGCGGCCTGAAGATTGCCTTCGTGCCGAAGCAGATCAACAACCCCTATGAAGTGATTGCGGACGACGGCGGCATGGCCGCGATCAAGGAGTTCAGCGGGGTGGGCAAGGTCGTGGGACCGTCGGATGCGGGCGCCTCGTCGCAAGTGCAATACATCAACACGCTGATCACGCAGCGGCAGGACGCGATCGTGATCGCGGCCAACGACGCGAACGCGGTCGTGCCGTATCTGAAGAAAGCGATGTCGCAAGGCATCAAGGTCGTGACCTTCGACTCCGACACGGCGCCTGAAGGCCGTCAGCTTTTCGTCAACCAGGCGAACGCGGAGGGTATCGGGCGGGGACAGATCCAACTGGTCGCGAAACTGATGGGCGGCGAGGGTGAGTTTGCCGTGCTGTCGGCCACGCCTAACGCGACGAATCAGAATACGTGGATCAAGTGGATGCAGGAGGAGTTGAAAAAGCCCGAGTACTCGAAGATCAAGCTCGTGAAGATCGCGTATGGCAACGACGACGACCAGAAGTCGTTCGTCGAAACGCAGGGCTTGTTGCAGGCGTATCCGAATCTGAAGGCGATTGTTGCGCCCACCACGGTGGGCATTGCAGCGGCGGCACGTTATATCTCGTCCTCGTCGAGCAAGGGCAAGGTACAGGTGACCGGCTTGGGCACCCCGAATCAGATGCGTGCGTTCGTGAAGAACGGGACCGTCAAGGCGTTCCAGTTGTGGGATCCGAATCAGTTCGGCTATCTGGCGGCTTATGCGGCAGCGGCGCTGTCCTCGGGGACGATTGCCGGCAAGGAAGGCGAATCGTTTGATGCCGGCAAGCTCGGCAAGCGCACGATCGGCCCGCAAGGCGAAATCATTCTCGGACCGCCGACCACGTTCGACGCGAGCAATATCGACAACTTCAATTTCTAGGCAGCGAGCGGGGCGCCGCAATTCGGGTACGGGATATGCGTGCCGGCCGGGCCAACCGGGAGCCGCTGCGGATATGCGCGGGAGGCGTTGGCGTGAACTTTAAGACCTATACTATGAATCGGTAAATCGACCGTGGGCGTAGCGGGTCCGAACTGCTATCTTGAGTGAGCGCCGTTCGGACCACGGATGATCATTGACGCAGCAGTTGGCGGTCGCGGTTTTCGGCGAGGACGGAGGCGAGCAGTCAGAACGGATGCCGTACACGCAGATAAATCCCTGCTTAGAGGTGCATGATGATCGGAATGACGTGGCTTGTTGTGGCTGACGGAGGCCGTGCGCGTGTTTTCCAGACGCCGGGACTCACGCTCGACTTGCATGAAAAAGAAAGTCTCATCAACACTGAATATACCGGCACGATGCTGACGGAAAAGGACCGCGAGAAATTCGCGAAGCGCGTTGCCGCGTATCTGGAGGCAGGGCGGCTCCATCAACTCTACAATCGGCTAAGACTTGCCATCGAGCCGAAGTTTCTCGGCATGGTCAAAGCGGATCTCAGCGAGGAAACCCGTCGATTGATATTCGAGCAAACCAGCGAGGATCTGTCGACGCTCAATGCCCGGCAAATTGAGGCGCACCTGCGGCGACACTGATCGGCCTTCACACAGTCAACCCGACCTGGCCACGGATCGTGGCCTCGCAGGGTTTCTGTGTTGACGTGTTATCTACGCGCTGGTTTCCGAGCTACCCGATTCCTCGGCATCACGGAACCAGGTTTCCGCATGAGACCGCTCGGCAACCCATGAGCGAGACGGCGGCGTGTTGAACTCGCGATCGATGAACCGGCATCCCCATTCGACCCCGTCTCTTGCCGCCTCCTCTTCGGTTAGCCACTCGGGTTGAACGGTCATGGGACGAATATCGACGACTGTTCGGGTGCCGTGACTCACACTGACACTTGCGATCCAGGCGCCGAGCTTGTTGCGCTCAGGGCGCACGGCGATTTCGTATTCGCCGTAAGAAACAGTGCGTGTTGGCATCGTTTTCTCCTTTGCAGCGGTCATGATCGATATCCGCCCGCAACGCAGCGTGCGGGCCTCTCTTCTAGCGCCATCATGCCGTAACTCCAGCAGTCCGACACGCGGATTATTGAGGTTCAGTGACAAACCGGTAGGCGTATTTCACCAATATCTAGCATCGGAGAAACCCATGTTCATATGAACATGACTTGCTCATAGACTTCGAGTACAAAAGAATCGTGAGGCTCACACTTTTCGGTTGACGGGAGGTTTCATGGCACAGAATGAACTTTCGTATCGGCGGTTCCAGATCGCCGCAACGATCTCACCGCTGCAGGGTAACCGGGGGATCGTCACGGTCGATGTCACAACCTCGGATCAGGAACGCATCGCCGATCTGGGAACGGCCCGCTTTCTCCATGTGGAACGATGGGTCGAAAGAAATGAGCCCGCTTTCCTTCAGGTCGTTGTGGACGAGTGCAAGGTCGCTATCGACCACTATGCGGACAACGTCGACGATAGTTGATTCTCGGTATCTCGCATGAGGTATTGCCATGCAGCAGGAATTCGATTTCTACATCAACCTGAAGAAGCCGACACTGGGCCTCTATGTGCGCACGGGAGCGGGCCTCCCCGACCTCGTCGACACAAGTGACTGGCAACTCAATGGACACGTGTGGCAAAGCGAGCTGGCGCCAGACATTCTGAATGGGCTCGAGGCGAACGGCCATGCGTTTCAGGAACTGGGTGCGTGATCGTCCATACCACGGTGAATCGGTGAGTAGAGCACGCCGTTCCGAAACGGTCGAGATAGCACTTTGATCTCTACAAATTAGTACTATTCTTGCCTTAGGCTGGCTGAAAGTGCGCTGTCGCCTGATATAGGGCGAGGGAGAGAACCATGTCGGAGCAGCAGGGCACGTTGAGTGACGAGTTCATCGCGCAGCAGCGCAAGCGCCTCCTCGCGCTACGCCAGGAACTGTTGGGTGGAGAGGAGAATACGATCGCGAACGAGCGAACAGCCGAGGAGCAGCACGGCGACGAAGCGCACGAGTTCGAGGACGAGGCGCAAGGCATGGCGCAGAACGAGGTCAACCAGGCGCTGCACGACGTGAACGACCAGCGCATCAACGACATCGAGCGGGCGCTGCAGAAGATCGACGAGGGGACCTACGGTCTCTCCGATGCGAGTGGTGACCCGATACCGAAAGCCCGGCTCGAAGTCGCCCCGGAAGCGATCCTCACCGTTGAAGAGCAGAGCCGTCGCGAGACCGGCAAATGATGGCGTCCAACGCTGCTGTGATGTCGGGAATGGCCGTGATGCGGTCCTGAAGCCGGGCCGCGAAATCCTGTTCCATGAGGCCCCGGTGGCAGATTGCGCCAATGCCTATCATCGGAAAAACCAATGTTCCATTATTCACAAACCCCTCATAGAATCCAAGGGCGGATTTGGGGTTTCGTTATGCTAATCATGTTGATATCGACGTTGTAACCGATCCGTATTGTTCAGACAGTGCTCGTCGAGCACGAACACCTGCTCCGCGCCGATGCTTAAACCGCGCTCGATGAGCTATCACTATCACGGGTCCCCGGTTATTGAGCCAGACAAACGGACCATGAACAGAAACTCAGCTGACCTGTTGGCGAAGCCCGCCAAGCCTTCGCAACTCATATGACCGCGCCCCATAACCTTTTACGTAGCCGGATGCCTTAACCGAAAAGGTGACTCCCGATGCCAGCCCTCTGCGAAATCTGTAATGCCCGACCCGCTGTCGCCCGTGTAACCGTTGTGCAAAACGGGGAGCGGAAATCCTTATCGATCTGCGACTACGACTACCGGCAACTAATGCGGCATCAAAGCATGCAGAATCCGTTCGATTCATTGCTGGGGGGCGGCGGCCTGTCGCGCTTCTTCGGCGGCATGGAGGATGGGGCCGAGGACGATGACGCTGGATACGCCGAAGTGCCGCGTGAATCGGTCGATGCCACGGATGCTTTCAGCGAGCAGACGCTCGAATTGTTGCAGCGCGCCGCGGAAAAGGCACACGAACTTGGCCGTAACGAACTCGACACCGAACACCTGCTGTACGTGCTCGCGGACACGGATGTGTGCGCGGCGTTGCTGAAGGAACTCAAGCTCTCGCCGCAGGATATCAAGGCTTACATCGATCAGCATGCGCAGAAGGGAAAGGGCGATCCTGACTCGCCAGTCGACAAGATGACCGTGTCGCCTCGTTTGAAAAAGGCGTTCCAATATGCGTTCCAGGCGTCGCGCGATCTGGGGCATTCATACGTTGGCCCGGAACATCTGCTCATTGGGCTTGCTGCCGTGCCGGACAGTATCGCGGGCACATTGCTGAAGAAATATGGCGTGACGCCGGAAGCGTTGCGGCAGAAAGTCGTGAAAGTCGTCGGTAAGGGGGCGGAGGACGGTCGCGTCGACGCGCCAACCGGCACGCCCAACCTTGACAAGTTCGGGCGCGACCTCACGGCGATGGCACGTCAGGGCAAACTCGACCCGGTGCTCGGCCGCGCGCAGGAAATCGAAAGCACGATCGAGGTGCTCGCGCGGCGCAAGAAGAACAACCCCGTGCTGATCGGCGAGCCGGGTGTCGGCAAGACGGCGATCGTCGAGGGCCTGGCGCAACGCATCATCAACGGCGACGTGCCTGAAGTGCTGCGCGGCAAGCGGCTCGTCGAAGTCAACATCAACTCGATGGTGGCAGGCGCGAAGTATCGCGGCGAATTCGAGGAGCGCGCCAAGCAGTTGATCGATGAGGTCACGGCCAAGAAGGACGAACTGATCCTGTTCATCGATGAACTGCACACGATCGTGGGCGCGGGACAAGGCGGGGGAGAAGGCGGCCTCGACATCGCGAACGTGCTCAAGCCCGCGCTTGCGCGCGGCGAGCTCAGTCTGATCGGCGCAACGACACTCAACGAGTATCAGAAGTACATCGAAAAGGACGCAGCGCTTGAGCGGCGCTTCCAGCCGGTGTTGGTGCCGGAACCGACGGTCGACCAGACCATCGTCATCCTGCGCGGCCTTCGCGACAAGCTCGAGGCACACCACCAGGTGACTTTCGCCGACGATGCGTTCGTTGCGGCGGCCGAACTGTCGGATCGCTACATTACATCGCGCTTTTTGCCTGACAAGGCCATCGACCTGATTGACCAGGCGGCGGCACGCGTGCGCATCGGCGCGACCTCGCGTCCCGCGGCCATCCAGGAGCTCGAAGCCGAAATCGCCCAGATGAAGCGTGAGCAGGATTATGCGTCCTCGCGCAAGCGATTCGATGAAGCGAAGGCTTTCGAGGCAACTATCGGCGAAAAGCAGGCGAAGCTCGACGAGCAGATGGAAGCATGGCAGCGCAAGACCGGTTCGGAGACGCTCGAAGTGACCGTGCAGTCAATCGCCGAAGTGGTGTCGCGTCTTACCGGCATTCCCGTCACGGAACTCACGCAGGAAGAGCGCCAGAAGCTGCTGGATATGGAGAAGAAGCTGCGCGAACGCGTGGTAGGCCAGGACGACGCGGTGATTGCCGTGAGCGATGCTGTACGCCTGTCACGTGCCGGACTCGGCCAGACGAACCGGCCGATCGCGACGTTCCTGTTCCTCGGACCCACGGGCGTCGGCAAGACCGAACTCGCGAAGGCGCTGGCAGAAACCGTGTTCGGCGACGAGCAGGCGGTTGTTCGTATCGACATGTCCGAGTACATGGAGCGTCACGCGGTTGCACGGTTGATCGGCGCTCCTCCGGGCTACGTCGGTTACGACGAGGGCGGGCAACTGACCGAGCGCGTCCGGCGGCGCCCTTACTGCGTGATCCTGCTTGACGAGATCGAGAAGGCGCATCCCGACGTGTACAACGTGCTGCTGCAGGTGTTCGACGACGGGCGGCTGACCGACGGCAAGGGCCGTGTGGTGGACTTCAGCAACACGATCATCATAGCGACGAGCAACCTCGGCGCGTCGATCATCATGGACAACCTCGAAAAACCCGAGGGGGATCGCCAGGCCGAGAAAGCAATCCGCGAGGAATTGATGGGGGTGCTCAAGGGGCATTTCCGGCCCGAGTTCCTGAACCGGATCGACGAGATCATCGTCTTCCACGGGCTCTCGCGCGACAACATCCGCTCGATCGTGCAGATCCAGCTCGAACGGGTCGTGCGCACCGCCGCCGCGCAGGACATTACCCTCAAGATAGACGAATCGGTTGTCGATCACCTCGCCGATGCCGGTTACCGGCCGGAGTTCGGTGCACGCGAGTTGAAGCGCCAGATTCGTCAGGAACTGGAAACGCGGCTTGCGAAGGAGATTCTCAGCGACGCCTTGAAGTCCGGCGACAGCGTCGAGGTCAGTTACGACAAGGACAGCGGCGAAGTGAAGTTCAGCAAGAGCGAGGCGCCGCCTACGCCTAAGGCGACGGGCGCGAAGGGTAGCAACGGACGTGTGAAGAAGAAGCCGTCCAAAGAGGTCAGCAGCGCCGAGGCAACGGTAGGCGCCCATTCGAAGGGATGAGGTGCGTAACCCTCTGGGAGACGCCGCTACGTCATCGCCGGCGGCGTGCGCACTCCCAGTCTGGGCGATACAGGCGCTGTGACCGCACATGTACTGTGTGTACTGTGCACGCTCGCCACGGGCCGATCTGTACCTTTCGCAGCGTATCAACCCAGCTAGACTGATTCCGTATTCACGCTTTATGCCGTGAGGCGACGTACCCTCAATCTGGATAGCCATCAGGCATCCTAATAAAGGCCATGGAGCATCAAATGACCACACGACGAGAAGTTCCTGGAATCCGACCATATGACGGACCCGCTGGCGGTTGGGGGGCGCTCCGGGCGACAGCTCAAGCGGTCCGAACCCAAATGGAAAGCATCGAGGCGCCGATCACGTTGATGCGGACCAATCAGCCCGACGGTTTCGATTGTCCGGGTTGCGCGTGGCCTGACAAGGAGCACAAGTCCACGTTCCAGTTCTGCGAGAACGGCGCCAAAGCGGTCACATGGGAAGCGACGACCAAGCGCGTGACGCCGGAGTTTTTCGAGAACAACACGGTGTCGTCGCTGCTGCAACGGACGGATTACGAACTGGAGGATCTTGGCCGGCTGACGCATCCGCTCGTCTACGACCGCGCCACGGACAAATTCCGGGCGGTCGAATGGGAGGACGCATTTGCTCGCATTGGTGAAGTGCTGCGGGGATTGTCCTCGCCCAACGAAGCCGAGTTCTATACCTCAGGCAGAGCGTCGAACGAGGCCGCCTACCTCTTTCAGTTGTTCGCGCGGGAATATGGCACCAACAATTTCCCGGATTGTTCGAACATGTGCCACGAGCCGACCAGCGTTGGCTTGCCCCAGTCGATCGGGATCGGCAAAGGCACGGTATCGCTGGATGATTTCGACAAGACCGAACTGATCCTCTCGATCGGCCACAACCCCGGCACGAATCACCCGCGCATGATGGGGACGCTCCACGAATGCTCGCGGCGCAACGTGCCGATCATCGTGTTCAATCCGCTGCGCGAGCGCGCGCTGGAGCGCTTCGCCGATCCGCAGAGCGTTTTCGAAATGGCGACCTTTGCGTCGACCCGAATCGCGTCGACCTATTTTCAGCTCGACGCCGGCGGAGACGCCGCCGCGCTCAAAGGCATCATGAAGGCGCTCCTGCAGATGGACGCGGAACAGGGCAACACTGTCCTGGACCACGAGTTCATTGCAACGCATACTCAAGGGTTCGACGCGTTTGCGGCCGATCTGGAAGCGACGTCATGGGACGATATCGAAAAGGCCAGTGGACTCACGCGTGAGGATATCGACGAGGTTGCGATTGCCTATGCAAAATCCAATGCGACGATTGTCACGTATGGCATGGGCGTTACCCAGCATAACAAGGGCACCGCCAATGTCCGTCTGATTGCGGATCTGTTGTTATTGCGCGGCAACATCGGCAAACCTGGCGCGGGCATCTGTCCTTTGCGCGGGCATTCCAACGTGCAGGGGAACCGCACTGTCGGTATCACCGAAAAACCGTCTGCCACCTTCCTCAAGCAGATCGAAGATGTATTCGGCTTCAAGCCGCCCGCCGCGCACGGACACGATGCCGTCCAGGCGATGCAGGCGATGATCGACGGTACGGCCAAGGCCCTGATTTGCCTGGGTGGAAACTTCGCAGTCGCGTTACCCGATTCCGAGCAGTGCTTTCCGGCAATGGGTAAGCTCGATTTGAGCGTTCATCTCGGTACCAAGCTCAATCGTTCGCACCTGCTGGTGGCAAAAGAAACGTACGTGCTGCCTGTGGTGGGGCGCACGGAACTGGATATCCAGGCGACCGGCCGGCAATCCATTACGGTCGAGGATTCCATGTCGATGGTCCACGCTTCTTCAGGCAAGCTGAAGCCTGCTTCCGAACACCTGCTATCCGAGCCGGCGATCGTCGCCGGTATTGCGCGAGCTGCGTTGCCGAACAGCAAGGTGGCATGGTCGGAACTGGTTGCCGACTACGACAAGATTCGAGACCTGATCGAGCAAACCGTGCCGGGATTCGAGGCATTCAATGCCCGAATCAGGGTGCCCGGAGGATTCCGTATGCCGCTTCCTCCGACGGAACGCGTGTGGCCCACGCCGTCAGGCAAGGCGATGTTCTCGGTGTACGGCGGGGTGAAGGAAGATGCAGACGTTTTCGGCGCTGAAAATGTGCTGCGTCTCATCACGATCCGCAGCCACGACCAGTACAACACCACCATCTATGCCATGGACGATCGTTACCGTGGTGTGTTCGGCCGGCGTGACGTGCTGTTTATGAACGAAGACGATCTTGCCGCACGTGGACTCGAGCATGGCGATCTGGTCGACATTGAAACGATTTCAGCGGGCAGGCAGCGTAGCTTGAAGAAGATCACCGCAATCGCCTACAACATCGCGCCGGGTTCGGTGGCGGCCTACTATCCGGAAGCCAACGTGCTGGTGCCACTCGACTTCATTGACAAAGAGAGCGGCACGCCGTCGTACAAATCTGTTCCAGTTCATGTCGTGCGTTCGGCAGAAGCCTGACTTGAAGCAAGCTTGACGGGTCGATCAACCTTACGTGCGCGTCCGGTTGATCGACCTGCAGGATAGCGGGCGTGAACGCCGTTTTACGCAAATGCTGTTATCACCTGGAGTCATTGACCAATTATGGAAATCTTCGATGCATTCCACCTTGCCAGGCTGCAGTTTGCGTTCACCGTTTCATTTCACATTATTTTTCCCGCGATCAGTATCGGCATGGCGAGTTTCCTCGCCGTGCTGGAATGGCGCTGGCTGCTCACCGGCGACGTGGCCTACAAGGACATGTTCCAGTTCTGGTCGAAGATCTTCGCGGTCGGCTTCGGAATGGGGGTGGTCTCGGGCGTGGTGATGGCCTACGAGTTCGGCACCAACTGGAGTGGATTTTCCAGCGTGGCCGGCAACGTCACGGGGCCGCTCCTGACCTATGAGGTGCTGACGGCGTTCTTTCTCGAGGCCGGCTTTCTCGGCGTCATGCTGTTTGGCTGGCAACGCGTCAGCCCACGCGCGCACTTCTTCGCCACGCTAATGGTTGCGGTGGGCACGCTCATTTCCACGTTCTGGATTCTCGCGTCGAATAGCTTTATGCAGACGCCGCAAGGATTCGCCATCGAGCATGGTCGGATCGTGCCTGTCGACTGGATGAAGGTGATTTTCAATCCGTCGTTTCCGTATCGCCTCGCGCATATGACCATTGCCGCGTTCATCGTCGCGGGCTTCATTGTTGCTGCGTGCGGTGCGTGGCATCTGTTGCACGGCCGGCGCGACAAACCCGTCACGCGTAGTTTTTCGATGGCGCTGTGGATCCTGCTTTTCCTGACACCGATACAGATTTTCGTTGGCGATGCGCACGGACTCAACACGCGCAAATATCAGCCGGCCAAAATCGCGGCAATCGAAGGCCTGTGGGAAACCGAGCACGGGGGCACCGCGCTCAACCTGGTCGGCCTGCCCGACATGAATGCGGAAGTGACGCGATATACGATCCAGATACCGCATCTGGGCAGCCTGATCCTGACTCACAGTTGGGATGGCGAGATTCGCGGCCTGAAAGAGTTTCCGCCGGAGGACCGTCCGTATTCGCCGATCGTGTTCTGGACTTTCCGGGTCATGGCGGGTCTCGGCATGCTGATGCTGTTGACGGCGCTGCTTGGCTTACTGCTCAGACTGCGTGGCCGTCTCTACGAGACGCGCTGGTATCAGGGTTTCGTCCTGTGCATGGGACCTTCTGGAATCGTGGCGCTATTGGCGGGGTGGATAACGACGGAGGTCGGCCGTCAACCCTGGACGGTCTACGGTGTCCTGCGTACAGCGGACTCCGTCTCGCCGGTCAGTTCCCAGCAAGTCGGCGTTTCCCTGCTGATCTTTGTGCTGGTGTATTTCCTGGTGTTCGGCATGGGTTTCTACTACATGATGAAGATGATGAAACGCGGACCGGAGGAGCACGTCGAGCGCCGCGAGTCCCGCCGGCATCCGGTCCTGCGTAATCGCCCGTTGGACGCACTGGAAGGGGAGTGACACCATGCAAATCGATCTTCCTGTTGTGTGGGCCGCGATCATCGGACTCGGCGTTTTCATCTACGTGATGCTGGACGGCTTCGATCTGGGCATCGGCCTGCTGTTTCCGTTTTTCGAAGAGAAGGGCGACCGGCAAGTGATGCTCAATACCATCGCGCCCGTCTGGGACGGCAACGAGACATTCCTCGTGCTCGGCGGCGCCGGGCTTTACGGGGCGTTCCCGGTGGTCTATTCGACGCTGCTGCCGGCGAACTATCTCCCGCTGATCCTGATGGTCATCGGCCTGATCTTCCGCGGGGCGGCCTTCGAACTGCGTGCCAAGGCCGTCAGGACCCAGCACGCGTGGGATCTCGCCTTCATTGGCGGTTCCGCGCTCGCGGGGCTTTGCCAGGGCATCGTGCTGGGGTCGCTGCTGCAGGGCATCAAGATCGTCGATGGCCGCTTCGCCGGTGGGCCGTTCGACTGGCTCTCGCCGTTCAGCCTGTTCTGTGGAATCGGCGTGCTCACTACGTATGCGACGCTCGGTTGCGGCTGGCTTGTCCTGAAGACCGATGGAGAATTGCAGCGCAAGATGCGCGAGGTGATGCGGCCGCTCGTGAGCATCCTGCTCGGGGTGATGGTCGTCGTGAGTCTATGGACGGTAATCGGCTTGCCGGCGGTTGCACATCGCTGGTTTGGAAGCGGCAATCTCGGCTGGTTCCTGCCGGTGCCGATTCTTGTTGTCGCCTGTGTGTGGGGCGTCTTCCGTTCGCTTCGCCAGAAGCACGAGGCGACGCCGTTCCTGCTCACGCTCGCGCTGTGCTTTCTCGGCTATAGCGGCTTGCTCATCAGTATCTGGCCGAACATCGTTCCGCCGTCGCTGACGATCTGGGAAGCCTCGTCGAGCCACTCGAGCCAACTGTTCGCGCTGGTCGGCACGGTGATCGTACTGCCGATCATCCTCGTCTACAACGTCATGCAGTATCGCGTGTTCCGGGGCAAGGTGCGGGAAGGGGATGCCGGTTACCACTGAGGGTGACGGCGAAGTCAGACCATTAAAAGAGCACATTATGATTGTGAGGCCAGGGCAGAACTGGTTCCGGCTGCTGTTTGTCTGGAACGGTTCCGTGTTGCAGTCGATTATTCCGCAGTTGGTTTTTATGGCGGCCGTCAGTAGTCTCGCTGTGATGACGCAAGGGCGCATTTTCGGCGAAAAGATCCCGCTCAATACGGCGCCGTTCACATTGTTTGGCCTGGCCCTTGCGATCTTCCTGGCGTTCCGCAACAACGCAAGTTACGAGCGGTTCAATGAGGCGCGCCATCTCTGGGGCAGCATCCTGATCTCGGCGCGGGCGCTGACTTCGCAGATGCTGTGTTATGTCCCGCGGAGCGATCACCACGTTCAAATGGCTCATACGCTGATTGCGAGTGTGTACGCGTTGAAGCATCAACTGCGTGGGACCGACCCGACTTCGGATCTCGTTCGCTTTCTCGGACGCACGCGAACCGAGGCATTGCAGCACACCTGCTACAAACCGACCGCGTTGCTCAATGAGCTTCGCCGCGACTTTGCCGATCTGCAAAGTCGGGCCTTGATGTCGGATACCCAGCTCTGGATGTTGGACGCGCAGATCAACGAATTGGGAAGAACCGTGGGGGGCTGCGAACGGATCGCCTCCACGCCGATTCCATTTGCCTACAGTGTGTTGCTGCACCGCACCGTCTACGCCTATTGCGTTTTGCTGCCGTTCGGTCTGGTCGATTCGACGGAGTTCTTCACACCGCTTCTTTGCGTTTTCATTTCCTATACGCTCATTGCGCTTGAAGCGATCGCTAGCGAAGTCGCCGAGCCTTTTACAGTCGCGCCGAATGCGCTGGCGCTTGACGCCATGACCCGCAACATCGAACGATCGATTCTTGAACTGTGTGGCTGTGAACTTCCCGAGGAGGTGGTACCGGTGCGCGCGTACCAACTGACTTAGAGCGCGTTCTTCGACGCATCCGGTCAGCCTGCCCGGCAGGACGCGCGTCAGCCTCGCCGTCGTACCCGATACGGCGCACGAACTGTACTCCTGAAATTCGGCACAGACTGTGCGTCCCGCAGGCAGGGCCGACGCACTATCCTGCCAGCAGGTCATTGACGGACCGGCGGCTGTCCCGGTCAGACAGATCGACTGCCGGCAACGCCACATCCCGCCGCCCACCTTCGGATAGATCGTGAACATCGTCCACCAACCCATACTCGCCGACACAGCATCGCGCCATGGCGTATCCGCCGGCGCTGTCACGACCACGCTCGACACGCTCGATCGTCCGCTGCGGGATCTACGTCTGTCCGTCATCGATCAATGCAATTTCCGCTGTACGTACTGCATGCCGCGGGAGACCTTCGGCGCAGACTACCGGTTCCTGCCGTCTTCGGAACGCCTGTCGTTCGAACAGATGCTCAAGCTCGCGAAAGCATTCGCGCTGCTCGGGGTGGAGAAGATCCGCATCACGGGCGGCGAGCCGCTCCTGCGGCGTGGACTCGAATCCCTGATCGAGCAACTCGCGAAACTGACCACACCCAGCGGTAAACCGCTGGAGCTCGCGCTGACGACAAACGGCTCCCTGCTTGCCGCAAAGGCGCGTTCGTTGCGCGACGCCGGCCTCGGTCGCGTGACGGTGAGCCTCGATGCCGTGGACGAAGCCGTATTCCGCCGGATGAGTGACGTCGACATGCCTGTGTCGCGAATCCTGGACGGGATCGAGGCCGCGCGTGCGGTGGGACTCGACCCGGTCAAGGTCAACGCCGTGATCGAGCGAGGCGCCAACGACAGCCAGATCCTGCCGCTCGTGCGGCTGTTCAAGGGCACCGGCGTGGCGGTGCGCTTCATCGAATTTATGGACGTTGGCGGCGCGGGCGGCTGGTCGAACACGAAGGTGATCACGGCTCGCGAGACGCGCAACATCGTCGAATCGGCGTTTCCTCTCGTCCCCGTCGTCGTTCGCGAACAGACGGGCACCGCGGTCAACTATCGCCATGCCGACGGCACAGGCGAAGTCGGCTTCATCGCGAGCGTGTCCCAACCGTTCTGCGGGTCGTGTTCGCGCGCTCGCGTATCGGCCGATGGTCAACTTTATTCATGTCTTTTCGCCACACATGGCACGGACCTCAGGCCCTGGCTCACTGAGGCCGCTTCAGTCGAGCAGCTGGCTGGGGTCGTCCGCAGCCGGTGGATCCAGCGCGACGATCGCTACTCCGAGCTTCGCTCGACACCGCGCAGGCCAGGATCGGGGAAAGCCTATCCCACCGTCCGCATGTCGCTGGTCGGCGGTTGACGCCTGGCGAGTCCTTGCGAAGCAGACAGAGACCGGAGTTCTGCCATGACAACACCGTCGCCCAGCGATCGCACACAGCCTGACGCGGCGCATGCCGGCAAGCGTGCAATCGATCCAGCGCTTGTGCAGGCCACCATCGCGTCGGGCTTCGAAGTACGGGTCCAGTTTCAGCCGATCGATATCCAGTCGGAAATCATGCCGGTCACGCGCAATCCCAACGTGGGCGCCATCGTGAACTTCCTCGGCGTGGTGCGTCATTGCGGTGATTTCGACGACTTAGTCGCACTCGAGATCGAGCACTATCCGGGGATGACCGAGCAGTCGTTCAGCAGCATCGTCGAAGAAGCTATCGCACGATGGCACCTGGAGGCGGTGAAGATCGTGCATCGGGTGGGCCGCGTCGCGCTTGGCGAGGCGGTGGTGCTCGTCGTGGTCGCCGCGCCGCATCGCAGGGCGGCATTCGACGCGTGCGAATTCCTGATGGACTTCCTGAAAGCCCATGCACCGCTGTGGAAGAAGGAAATCCGCCGTGACGGCGAGGTCAGATGGGTCGAGGCCAAGACGCGCGACGAACAGTCGATGCTGCGGTGGGGGTGATGCGCGATTCGCTCACAACGTGCGCCCACATCGTGCTGGCAACAGGAACAGACGAATGAAACTCACTATCAGATATTTTGCTAGCGTTCGTGAACAACTCGGCATCTCGCAGGAGATTGTGCACATTGACGCGCCCGAACTCCCCGTTGACTGCCTGCGGGTCAGACTCGCGTCGAGAGACGAGCGGATGGCCGAGGCACTGCGCGCGGGCCGGCCGCTCCGCACAGCCGTCAATCACGAGATGGTCGCCGACACGTTTGTCGTGCGCGAGGACAGCGAAATCGCGTTCTTTCCGCCGGTCACGGGGGGCTGAGGCTCCCCCCCTCAAGATCCAGATCGGGCCGCTCGGAGTTCACCCGTGCCCCACACGCGCTAAGGTCGTGGCCAGCGTATCAGCGTGCCGCTACCGGGCGCACATCGCGACGAGCTTGCCCACAGTAATCACCGCCTGTTCGATCTCGCTTGACCAGGGGCTGCTGTAATTGAGGCGGATGAAGTTCCGATAGGTCGTCTCCGAGACCGAGAACATGTAGCCCGGTCCGATGGTGATACCTTGATCGAGCGCGAGGTTATACAGCCGCATGGCGTCGACCTTGGGCGGCAGTTCGATCCACAGCACGTATCCGCCCGCGGGATTGGACATGCGGGTGCCTTCAGGAAAGAAACGCGAGACGGTCGCCTTCATCAGATTGGCCTGCTGCGCATACGCTCTGCGAACCCTTCGCAGGTGATGCTCATAGCCATCGCGCTCGAGGAATTCCGCAATCGCCATTTGCGGAATCGACGGAGAGGTCAGCGTATTCAGGAACTTGAGTTTCTCGACCTGATCGCGATATCGGCCCGGCAGCGCCCAACCAATCCGGTAGGCTGCCGTGAGGGTCTTCGAGAACGACCCGCAGTGCAGCACCAGCCCCTTCGTGTCGAAGGACTTCAACGTGCTGGGATGCGTGTTGTCATAGTGAAGCTCGTTGTAGACCCCATTCTCGATGATCGGAATGTCCCGCTTCGTCAGGAATTCCACGAGTTCGCGCTTGCGTTCGTCGGGCATCAGAAAACCCAGCGGATTCTGGAAGTTCGGCATGACCATGCAGGCCGTGATGGTCTGCGACTCCACGATGGCGGCGAGCGCTTCAATATCGATGCCGTGCTCCGGATGCGTCGACACCTCGATCGCTTTCATGCCCATCCGTTCGATCGCGTGGAGCATCGCGTAGAACGTCGGTGACTCGACCGCGATCACGTCGCCGGGCTTCGCGACCGTCTGCAGGCACAGATTGATCGCCTCAGTTGCGCCGACCGTGATGATGATCTCGTTCGGATCGACGGCCATGCCGTTCTCGAGGTAGCGTCGCGCGATCTGGCGCACAAGGGCCGCATTGCCGGGTGGCAGCGCGTCGGTCACGCCCCAGCGCGTCTTGCCGCGTCCCGCGTCGTAAGCGTAGCGGTTGAGCCTTTCGAAGGGAAAGAGGCCAGGGTCGGGGTAGGGCGAACCGAGCGGCACGGCATCGTCGACACCGATCGAGCGCAAGGTGGACAGCACCAGCCGGCTGACGTCGACCGGCGACGAGATCGGAATCGGCTTCGATGGCCTGAGTTCGAGCGTTTTCCGTTCGCCCCCTTCGCCCCTGAAATTGACGAAATAGCCCGACTGAGGCCTCGCCGTCAGCAAACCGCGGCTTTCGAGCAGCAAATAGGCGCGGATGACAGTCGTCACGCTGAGCCGATGCTGCTGGCTGGTCTGCCGTACCGATGGGAGGCGTTCGCCATGCCCGTACACGCCTTGCCGGATCAGCTTCTCGATGTCATCTGCCAGCTTCTCGTAGAGATTCATCGGACGATTCCCTTAGCGTTCCGCAGCGGCACGTTGTATCGACCTCTCCCCCGGCTGGCACGCGCTCGCCTCGCCATGCGGCCGCCCGGTGCAAGGAGCGTAGCAGAACTGTACTGACCCGAGTCGGCCCGATGTGTGCACTCAGCGACCGATAGCCCAGCCTTAACCTGTTCTCCATCGAATGCGCATTGCCAGGCCGCCCCGCAGGGGCCTTCCGATGCGTAAAAACTGGTTCGAATCACGCGAGATAGGTACAAAGGGAGGTTGGGCACTATGAATCTGCTAGAAGCCATGCGGATTTACGTCAGGGTGGTTGAGCGCGAGAGTATTTCCGGCGCGGCACGGGACCTCAATATCGGGCAGCCGGCCACAAGCGAACGCATCGAGCGGCTGGAGAAATACCTCGGCTGCCGGCTCCTGCTCCGTAGCGCACGCGCTTTCAACTGCACGCCCGAAGGCGTCACGTTCTACGAGCGTAGCAAAGCGATTCTGCTCGCCGTGGAGCAGGCGGTCGCTGAAGTGTCGAACGACCAGCAGGATCTCAAGGGAACGATTCGCATCGCGGCGCCTCATTGCTTTGGCGAGACGGTCGTGCCGCAAGCGTTGACCCTGGTGCGCGCAGCCTATCCGCAACTGGATCTGGAACTGGTCCTGAACGACAGGATCGTCGACCTCGTGACGGAGGGCGTCGATATTTCGTTTCGTCTTGGGCAACTTGGGGAAGGGGCATTCATTGCCCGTCAACTGGGGCAGGTTGGGCGTGTTCTCGTCGCCGCGCCAGGCTACCTGAGCCAGCACGGTCCGATCACCGAGCCGTCTGAACTGGTAAAGCATCCGTTCATCCGGGTCCAAGGTATGTTCGGCACGGAACAGTTGCCGCTCAGGCACATGGCGACTGTTGTGGAGAGCGCGCCGATCCGTACCGCAATCAAGACCAGTCATTGGCGGCCCATGTATGAAATGATCCTTTCGGGTGCAGGCATCGGAGTGCTGGAAGAGCCGGCATGCGTCGACGCGCTTGCAGAGGGCAGGCTCGTGCGCATACTGCCGGAATTCGAGGTGCTGCCCTTCGATCTGAATGTACTGATTCAGGCGCAACGTCCGGTGCCGCCACGGGTACGGATGATGGTGACGATGTTGAGAAAGTGCACGTCGGAAATCCTGGAGAGGGTGCAGGTCGACTGCGGCGAAGTGACGAGTCGCTTTGAAGTACTTCCCGACGATGATGTGTCTGCACTTCTAACACCATCGTTGCGGGCCTGAACACGCAACGATGGCTGAGGCTGGGAGATCTGGCAACCCCCAGCAACCGATAGCAGGAATCGGAAGGCGCTTACTCTGCCTGCGTCAACGACACCGACGCTTCGCTGGTCAGCATCAGGAATGTCAGCGTCTCGCACAGATAGAGGCGCACTACGGTGTCGGTATGGCTCACGTATCCGATCGACAGCTCTTCGCCAAGATGTAACTCGAAGTCGCCACCGCGCGTGGATAGCACGCTGCCGCCGGCAAGCGCGGGCGCCCAGATGATGTCGCCATTCACGATCCGCTTGATGTGCTCGATCACCGGATAGCCCTGATCGCGCGCCTCGCCGAGCGCTGTATATGCGTCGGCGCCGAGCAATACGGAATAGGGTCCGTCGACGCCCGCAAGCCGCAGCTCTTCGAGCGCGTTGCTGATCGTGTTCGGATAATCGCTGATGTCGGCCGGCAGCGCGAGCGCCGGATTCGACGAGCCTTCGCGAAGGCCACCTATGCCCGCAGCCTTATATCCATCGAAAATCGCACGGTCTTCGGCATAGGCGAGCTGCTTGGCTGCTTCCTTCGCGGGCTGCCAGTCGGCATCTTTCGCGCCGCGCACGACGCTGTCGATCGCTTCGCGCTGCAGCTCGAACGGCACGGTCAACTGCACGAGGCTCTTTACCTCAGCCAGTTTCGCCAAGACGCCCTGCTGCGGCGCGGCGATCGCGACCTGATGCCCCGTGCCGACGCCGGACAGTTCGGTTCCGCCGGGACCCTTGACGTCGACCACACGACGGCCGGCGACGCTGCGCTTGAACGTGCGAGCCACTTCGTCTTCGAGCTGCGACCAGGCGGCACGGGAGATGGGGGCAAGCTCGCGATGCAGATTATTCATGTTGAGAGATTCCCTTGAGAGAGCCAATATTCAGCGAGCCGTCGTGACGCGGCTCGGCGGATGAAGACGGTTCGGGTCGTTGCTCGACTGCGCCGGCAGCCGCTTGCGGATCGCGATCTGCGAGCGCCTCGAGCAAGGTGGCCGACGGGATGAAGAAGAGGCTGCCCGTGACCGCGCGGCTGTAGTCGAGCAGCCGGTCGTAGTTGCCCGGCGGCCGCCCGACGAACATGTTCTCCATCATCTGCTCGATAGGCTCGGGCGAACGGGCATAGCCGATAAAGTAGGTGCCGAACTCTCCCATGCCGGGGCGGCCGAATGGCATGTTGTCGCGGAGGATTTTCACTTCCTCGCCGTTCTCGGTGATCGTGGTGAGCGAGCTGTGTGAACACGACGGTTTGACCGCTTCGTCGAGTTCGATGTCGGCCAGTTTCGTGCGGCCGATAATGCGCTCCTGGGTCTCAACGGAAAGCGCGTTCCAGCCGGTCATGTCGTGCAGGTACTTCTGCACGATGACATAACTGCCGGCCTCGAACTCCGGGTCCTCGTCACCGATGCGGGTGAAATCGACGGCCTCACGACCCGCCGGATTCTCGGTGCCGTCGACGAAGCCCACCATGCTGCGCAGATCGAAGTTGCGAAAACCGTGTACTTCGTCAATGACTGAGACCGCCGCGCCGAGCCGTCCTGTCAGTTGCGTGGCGAGCTCGAAGCAGAGATCCATCTGATCTGCGCGGATGTGCAGCAGGATATCCCCCGGCGTACTCACGGCGCGACGTTCGCCTGCGCCGAATTCGCGGAACTGATGCAGGCACGCTGGGCGCGGGGCGCCGAACAACGTGTCCCACACGTCGGAGCCAAAGCCGACAACGCACGACAGGTTGCCGGAGGGGACGCGCTTGCCGACCGAGCGTACCAGGGCGGCAACGTCCCCGCACCACGCGCGCACCTGTTCAGCGGGCTCCTGGCCTGGCGCGAGGGTCGCGACGATGAAGATCGCGCTACGTGTGATGTCATTACAGACGGCTTGCGATTCTGGGGTGTCTTTGGGCATCGGATTGAATATTGATGAACCGTTATTGATTCCGGGAATGGAGCGAATGTCTTTCCGCCTTTGTGATCATCTGTCTAAGGCGCGCGCAAATTTTTCGTGCGGATGATTGAAGCATGTGTGCTGTTACAGCCGCTGCAAGCACACGTGAAGAGTTGCTTCGTCATCAGGAGGTGCGCAGATATACGTGACATTGTCGATGTTCAACTATGCGTCCAGAGATGTTATACCGCCCAGGCACATTATGGAAACAGTGCAAAGGATCTGGGTGAGTCCGAATGCGGCATCCCGAGGCCAGACGGGCGACCCGATTGCGTTTTGCATGCTCGCCGGCCGGCAACGTGTCAAGCGGCGTCAGGTGAGATCATGTGCCGATAATGTTCGACATTGTTTTGTCGCAAATCTCTGCTTCTCATTCGATACTTCATATCGGACCTGACGGTCTTCTATTCTCCTGTCATATCGTTACCATCCGTTCAGGCCTGTCTTTCGCAGCAAGAAAGGCGGCGCCAAATAATTCGCATTGCGAATGGAGGTAGCGTGCGGTGAATCTGTTCGAAGCCATGCGCATCTACGTCAGGGTGGTTGAGCGTGGGAGTATCTCCGGCGCGGCTCGGGACCTCAATATCGGGCAGCCGGCCGCAAGCGAACGCATCGAGCGGCTGGAGAAGTACCTTGGCTGCCGGCTCCTGCTCCGTAGTGCACGCGCTTTCAATCGCACGCCCGAAGGCGTCACCTTCTACGACTGTAGCAAGAGGATTCTGCACGCCGTGGAACAGGCGGTCGCTGAAGTGTCGAGCGACGAGCAGGGTCTCAAGGGAACGATTCGCATCGCGGCGCCCCACTGCTTTGGCGAGACGATCGTGCCAGAAGCGTTGACGCTGGTGCGGGCAAGCTATCCACAGCTGGATCTGGAACTGGTCCTGAACGACCGGATCGTCGACCTCGTGACGGAGGGCGTCGATATTTCGTTTCGTCTTGGGCAACTTGGAGAAGGGGCATTCATTGCCCGTCGATTGGGTCAGGTTGGGCGCGTTCTTGTTGCGGCGCCAGGCTATCTCAGCCAGCACGGTCCGATCACCGAGCCGTCTGAGCTGGTCAAGCACCCGTTCATTCGGGTCCAGGGCATGTTCGGCACCGACCAGTTGCCGCTCAGGCACGTGGCGACCGTTGTGGAGAGCGCGTCGATTCGTACCGCAATCAAGACCAGTCATTGGCGGCCCATGTATGAAATGATCCTTTCGGGTGCCGGCATCGGAGTGCTGGAAGAGCCGGCGTGCGTCGATGCGCTCGCAGCGGGCAAGCTGGTCCGAATCCTGCCGGCTTTCGACGTGCCGCCATTCGAACTGAATCTCCTGAGTCAGACACAACGCCAGATACCCATGCGGGTACAACTGATTGTGACGATGCTAAACCATTGCACGCCGGAAATCCTCGGTAGAGCGCGCGCTGAGGTCAAGGCCCAGTCCGACCGATACCATGAATCGGAAACAAACAAATGGCACGCGATGCGAAAGTCACTATCTTTGATAGACAACGTTGGCGAGTCAAGGAGCTATCAAATGGCACAACAGTTGATCGTCGCGGTTTTCGACAGTGTGGACGTCGCCGAAAGAGCCGGTCGGGATTTCAGGAATTTTGAGGAAAAAGACCTTGGTTTCAAAATCGAGAGCGGCGTGCTGGTTCAAAAGGACGCCACGGGTAAGCTGATCCTGCTCGACAAGCAAACCCGGCCGTTTTGGGGCACAGTGATCGGTGCGCTGACGGGCGGTTTGATCGGGATGCTTGGCGGACCGGCAGGGGCGCTACTTGGCTTCACGATAGGGGCAAGCGGTGGACTGGCCGAGCACGCGATCAAGGACACGTTCGACGACGATCTGGTCGCATCGATATCCGGCAAACTGACCCCTGGCCACGTGGCATTCATCCTCGAGGCGCAGGAGGCGTCACCGTTTGAAGTCGACAATATCGTGCTCGGTTATGGCGGGAGCGTTTTGCGCAAACCACTTGCCTGACCGGGTGCATTCTTCAGGAGTAACCGGACATGGCCGTATCTACCGACGAAGCTATCACCCGTGAAGCGATTGAAGGGCTCTATCGCGCCTTCGAGCAGAAAAGCGTCGCGTTGTTACGAAAGGTCGTTACCCCTGATTGGGAATATATTCCCGAGCCCGTCGGGGTGGCGCCGGGACCTGACCAGATGGTTCAAATATTCGCGAACATCGCCACAGCACTGCCGGATATGAAAATCACCATTCTCGACGTGTTGATTCATGGGGACCGGGTGGGCGTTCGCGCAGAGATCACGGGCACGCAAACCGGGACACTACTGGGCATTGCGGCCAGTTCCAAACACATCAGTTTCGCAATTCACTCTTTCCATCAGATGCGCGGAAATTTGATTGCGAAGACGTGGCATCTCGAAGACTGGCTATCGGTGTTCCGGCAACTTGGACAGTTACCACCAACGCTTGAGCAATCTTGAGTTGCGCGAGGACGGACGCATAAGCGCCGGGGAAGGTGCCGATGCTAGTGATGCATGGCGGCAGCGACTAGAAGATGAAACGGGAGCACGAGTAGTGCCGTTCCGCCGACGCCAAGCAGCCACAATGCAACGAACCACAGCAGGCCGTGGCGAGGCGTCTTACGGGTATCACGGCTTACCTGTGACATGGCATGGCTCCTGTCAGCTAGTGCTCTATTTGCCTGATTCATTCTAGGCGAATGGACTGCCCGAATCCATCTAAAAGCAAACGAGCGAGGCGCGCCGAAGGATTGACCTTCGCCGCGCCTCGCTCTGCTTTGGATGCCTGCACGCCAGGATGCGTTATCCGCATCCTGATGCGTCAGAACCGGTGCTGAATCCCCGCCGTGACACCCGCTTGCGTATCCGCCGCGCCAGTCAGATCACGCGACAGGCTGACCGCGTTGTCATGCTTGGCCATCGCATAACCGCCCGCCATATACAGCACTGTCCGCTTCGACAATGCGTACTGCGCCCGCAGAGAGAACAGTGTCGGATCGGCGTCGCTCGCGTCCTTGATGTCCTGATGGTAGACCGCGGCAAACAGCGAGAAGAACGGCGTCACATCGTATTGACCGCCGACCCAGTACATATCGCTGCGTAAGGTCGGCGCGGCGGTGTGGAAGGTGCGCCGATAGTTGCGATAGCCGGCCATCGCCTTCACCGTGCCGAAGTCGTAGCTCAAGCCGGCGTGGATGCCTTGAATGTAGTTGGTGGTATCCGCGGGCGTCACGCTGTCGTTCGCGCCGTTCTGCCGGTCGAAGGTGGCGACGACGGCAAACGGACCGTTCTCATAGCCGAGACCGAAGTCGTACTTGGAACTCGACTTCATGCTGCCCGGCACGTTGCCGAAGCCGTACATGGCGCCGAACTTGAACCCGGCGTACGTGCCGTCATAGCGCACGGCGTTGGCCGAACGCGAGAACAAACCGTCCTTACGACCACCGGTAGCGGTGGATGACGTCGCCCATGAGTAGTTCGGCGCGTAACCCATCGGGTCGAACTGCAGCATGTAGTCGTAGGTGGTCGTGAAATTGCGGCCGAGCGTGATTTGCCCGAAGCGATTTTTCAGGCCGATCGTGGCGCGGCGGTCGAAGATTGCGCCGGGGCCGTCGTCGAACTGGCCGTTCGCGACGTTGATGCCGCTCTCCAACTGGAAGACCGCTTTCAGTCCACCGCCAAGATCTTCGACACCACGCAGACCCCAGCGCGAGGTGTTCTTGCCGCCCGAGACGAGGCGCGCGGCGCCGCCGTCCTTGCTCGCGTGATTCACGTATTCGACGCCCGCATCGACGATCCCGTACAAGGTCACGCTCGATTGCGCATGGGCCGTTGCTGCCCATCCGGCGAGGCCGGCGCACGTCACGCCGAGGGTTGCCTTTGTCATGCTCCACTTCATCAACAGTCTCCTGTGCTTGGTTTATTCACTTCGGTTGGGGATACGGTGCGGCTGGGTCCATCAGCACGTTTGAACTCGCTTCAGCTCGCCTGTGCGAACGCCCAGCAGTCGTTGGCGGGGAATTCGATCCAGTGACGCCCGGCCGCGCGCGGCACATGGCCGAAGGCGCGCAGGCGCAGATCGCCGCAATGGAACAGGTATTCCCAGCGGTCGCCGAGATACATCGACGTGATGAGTTCCGCTTCGAGGCGGTTTGCACCTGGGCCATCGGCAACCTGCACGCGTTCGAGGCGAATCACGGCCTGCGCGTTTTGCCCGGTGGTGAGCGCTTCGCGCGCCTGGGCTTGCAATTGCCAGCCGTCGCCGGTCAGCGTCACGCGTTCGCCGTCGACCGCGGCAACGCGCGCGTCGATGCGGTTATTGCTGCCCATGAATTCGGCGGTATAGAGCGAGCGGGGCGCGCCATAGAGTTCGGCGGGCGTGCCTTCCTGTTCGATGCGGCCGTTGCGCAATAGCAGGATGCGGTCCGACATTGCCATCGCTTCGGTCTGGTCGTGCGTGACGCACAATGCGGACAGGCCGAGCGATACGATCAGCTCGCGCAGCCAGGCGCGCGCTTCTTCGCGCAGCTTGGCGTCGAGATTCGACAGCGGTTCGTCGAGCAGAATGACGGGTGGGTTGTAGACCAGCGCCCGCGCAATCGCCACACGCTGTTGCTGGCCGCCGGAAAGCTGGTACGGATAACGCGCGGCGAGGTGGCCGAGGCCGAGTTGATCGAGTGCAGCCTGCACGCGTTTTTTTTGCTCAGCGCTCGATACGCGCCGCAACTTCAATCCATAGCCGACGTTGTCCGCCACCGTGCGATGCGGCCACAGCGCGTACGACTGAAACACCAGCCCAAGTGAGCGTTGTTCGACCGGCAGATCGACTTTGGAAGCACCGTCGAAAAACACCTTGCCGTCCAGTTCGATACGGCCCGAGGAGGGCTGCTCCAGCCCCGCGACCGCGCGCAGCAGGGTGGTCTTGCCGCTGCCCGATGCGCCCAGTAGGCACACCACTTCGCCGGGGTTAAGTTCGAACGACACGCCTTTCAGGATCGGGTTGTCGCCATAGCTGAGAAACAGGTTGTCGACCGAGAGCTTATCCATGCAATTTCACTCCGAAGCGCAGGGCGACGCCGAGTCCGACGCCGACCATCGCGATGTTGATGACAGAAAGCGCCGCGACCTGATCGACCGCGCCGGTCGCCCACAGCGATACCAGTAGCGCGCCGATCACTTCCGTGCCGGGCGAGAGCAGATAGACCGCGGTCGAGTATTCGCGCTCGAAGATCATGAAGATCAGGAGCCATGCCGCGAGCAAACCGAAACGCACAAGCGGCAGCGTCACATCGAGACTGACGCGTGCCCGCGTGCCGCCGACGCTGCGTCCCGCTTCTTCGAGTTCGGGGCCGACTTGCAGCAGCGCGCTTTGAATCAGGCGCATGCCGTACGCGAGCCACACGACCGTGTACGCGATCCAGATGCTCCACATGGAGTTCTTCAGTTCCTTCAGGCCGGGCACGAAGAGGAAGATCCACAGGAACGCGAGACCGGCGAGCAGGCCGGGCACGGCGCGCGGCAGCAGCACGAGGTAGTCGAGCAGGCGCGTGGCCCAGTCGTTGCGGCGATGGCCGGCAAATGCGACCAGCGAATAGAAGCCCACTGCAAGCGCGCCACCGATCACACCGATGCCCAGCGTATTGAGAATTGCGCGGACCAGGTTGTCCTGTTCGAACAGTTCGGTGAAGTTGGCGAGCGTCAGCACTTCGGCGAGGTTCACGCCTTCGCCCCAGTTGGTGACGAACGCGCGCAGCGTGATGCCGGAGAGCGGCACGAACACCGTGAGCAGTAGCCACAGCGCGACGATCGCCAGCGCAACCCAACGCCATGCGCCGAGCGGCAGCACGGTCTGACGCCCCGCCTTACCCTTGACCGTGACAAAGCGGTTCGCGCTCTTCAGCAAGCGTCGTTGCAGCAGCACGAGCGGGAACGTGATCGCGACGATGCACACGGCGACGGCGGCCATCAGGTGATACGAGGGCACGCCGAGCTTGTTGGTGAGCTTGTACAGATACGTCGCCAGCACGAGGTGTCCTTCGGGGTCGCCGAGTACGAGTGGCAGGCCGAACACTTCGAAGCCGAGGAAGAACACCAGCACGCCGGCGAATAACAATGCTGGCAGCGTCATCGGCAGACTGACGTCGAGCGCGACACGGAACGGTCGCGCACCGGCGACGCGCGCTGCTTCTTCGACATCCGAGCCGAGATTGCGCAGTGCCGCCGACGAATACAGGTACACGTGCGGCACGTGTGTGAGTCCAACGATCACCGTAATGGCGAGAATCGAGTACACGCTCCATGGCGCCTCGGCGGTGCCGAACAGTTCCTTCCACCAGACTGAATAGAAGCCGACCGGACCGGCCGCGACGACATAGCCGAATGCGAGCACCATCGGCGAAACGAATACGGGGGTGAGCAGCAGCGGTTCGAGCCAGCGGCGGCCGGGCAGGTCCGTGCGTACCATCAGGAACGCAAGAATGCCGCCGAGCGGGATCGAGATGAACAGCATCCCGGCCGCGATGATGAAAGAGTTCTTCAGCGCGGACCAGAAGTCGGGGTCGCTGAAAATGAATTCGAAGCCGGCAAGACCGAGCGTGCGTTTGGCGTCGAAGAACGGCGCGTTCAGCACGCTCTGGAACAGAATGAAGCCGAGCGGCAGCGCCACCGCGACGGTCAGCACCGCGATGACGAGCCAGCGCAGCAGCCCCGCAAACGGCTGCAGACCGCCGCGCGGCAGTGCGCCTATCGTGCCGCCGTCGGCCGCGAAAGGTGGGGCATCGCGGTGTCCGGTTGCGCTAGTGGAAAGCATGAGTGTCCCCCTGCAGCGTGAAAGCCGCATATCGACAGGTAATGAAGGAAGGCGTGGCGTCCGCGCGTTTCAGCGTGGACGCCGTCAGGTCAGCCGAGGCTTAGCGCTTGATCGACTGCTGCCATTGCTTGAGGAATTCAAGCCGCTTGGACTGGTCGAGATACACCAGCAGGCCGGAGCCGATCGGGATCGGCTTGAGCGAGTCGCCGAGTTGTTTCGTGAGTCCCGCCATCGACGTTTCACCGTCGACGTCCGCGCGAATCGAGAACAGGCTCGCCTGGTTCGCGAGCAAGGTCTGACCGCGTTGCGACAGCAGGTAATCGACCCAGAGCTTCGCGGCGTTCGGGCTTTGCGCCTTCTTCGAAATCGTCACGAGGCGGCTCACCACCAGCGTGTAGTCTTTGGGATAGACGTAGCCGATCGACGGGTCTTTCTTCGCTTTGGTGAGGGCGTACGAACCGAGGATGTTGTAGCCGATCAGGTTTTCACCCGAAGAAATACGCTCCATCATCGCGCCGGTACTCGATTGCAGTTTCGGGCCGGTGGCGCCCATCGCTTTCACGAGGTCCCATGTGACTTGCGGATTGACGCGCGCGTCTTGCGTCAGATAGTTGAAGCCGACGCCGGATTTTTCGATATCGTAAGTCGTGACCTTGCCTTTGAACTGATCCGGCTTGCTTTGCAACAGCTTGATCAGATCGGCGCGGGTTTGCGGCACTTCGCCGGCGGCCAGAAGGCGCTTGTTGTAGACGATCGCAAGGGGCTCGTACGTGGTGCCATACGCCTGCTTCTGGTACTGCGCCCATTGCGGCAACTGCTTCGCTTCAGGCGATTCGTAACTGGCCATCAGACCGTCGTTGACGAGCTTGACCTGCAGGTCCATCGCCGAGCTCCACAGCACGTCGGCGCTGGTGCTGCTGGCCGCGTTTTCGCTGATGTAGCGGTTGTACAGCTCGGTGCTGTTCATGTCGTTGTACTCGACCTTGATGCCGTACAGGCTTTCAAAATCCTTGATGAGCGGGCGCACGAGAGCGGTGTCCGTGACCGAATACACGATCAGCTTGCCTTCCTTCTTTGCCCCGTCGACGGTGGCCTGATAGTCGCTGGGATAACCGGCCGGAAAGGCCGCCCATGCTGAGTTTGCGGCGAATGCAACGGCTACGGCGAGATAGTTCAAAGAGATTTGCACGTCTTCCTCCAGAAAACATTGTGTTTGTTTTGTGTAGGCGAATGGTAAGAGACGCTTGCTTTCTGAATGCTTTCAGTTTTCGAGGAAAATGCGTCACAATGGTCGAATTCGCCTCATGGATTTCCCTGGGATTCTGTTTATGCGTGTGCTGCTCGTCGAAGACAATCCGATTCTTTCCCGCTCGCTAACCGATGCGCTGACCAGCGCGAAACTCACCGTCGATTGCATGCATGACGGCGAGTCTGCCGACCATGTTTTGCGCACGCAGGACTACGCGCTGGTGATTCTCGATATCGGTTTGCCGAAGCTCGACGGCCTCGAAGTGCTGCGCCGTTTGCGCGCTCGGCGTAACGCGGTGCCGGTGTTGATGCTGACCGCGCATGGTTCGGTGGAAGAGCGCGTGCGCGGGCTCGATCTCGGCGCCGACGATTACCTCGCCAAGCCCTTTGCGCTCACCGAACTCGAAGCGCGTGCGAGGGCGCTGCTGCGCCGCAGTCACGGCCAGGAACCGCTGCATGCGCAATGCGGCACGCTGCTTTACGACAGCGTCGACCGCGGCTTCACGCTCGACGGCGAGCCGCTCGCATTGACGCCACGCGAACGTTCGGTGCTCGAAGTGCTGATCCTGCGCAACGGCCGCGCGATCAACAAAGACACGCTCTCCGAGAAAATCTTCGGGCTCGATGAATCGGTGAATGCCGATGCCATCGAAATCTACGTGCACCGCTTGCGCAAGAAGCTCGAGCGCAGTTCGGTCGGCATCGTGACGCTGCGCGGGCTTGGCTATCTGCTGGAAGCGAAAGACGCATGACACGGCCGAATCTGCGCGTTCGCGTCGCGCTGTGGTTATTGCTGCCGCTGCTTCTGCTGCTTGCCTTCGATGCATGGCTCACGTATCAACGTGCAATGAACGCGGCGCACGCGGCCTTCGATCGCACGCTGGAGTTTTCGCTGCGTTCGATACGCGACGGCATCCGTTTGCGCGACGCTCAGATCGAAGTCGATCTGCCGTATCTCGCGCTGGAGATGTTCGAATCCAACGGCGGCGGCAACATCTACTATCAGATCCGCGAGGAGGGCGGCCGGGTAGTGACCGGTTATCCGGATCTGCCGTCAGGCACGAAGGCGCTTGCCGAGCCCTACAGTGTGCAGTTTTATGACGACGTGTTTCGCGGACGGCCGTTGCGTATCGCGATGCTGAGATTGCCGGTCCACGACGTGCCGTCAGCGCAGACGCGTGTGGTGCTGGTGCGGGTCGGCGAAACGATCGAGCAGCGCCAGGCGTTGGCGCGCGAGATTCTGATCGGCTCACTGCAACAGGAATTCCTGCTGGTGGTGCTCGCGCTAGGCATCGTGTGGCTGGGGGTGGCGCGCGGCTTGCGGCCGCTGAACCGCCTGTCGGCGAAAGTCGCCGCGCGTGCCGAGGACGATCCTACGCCGCTCGATACGGTGGGCCTGCCGAGTGAAGTTGCGCCGCTGGTCGATTCGATCAATCAGTACATCGGCCGCACGCGGTTGATGCAATTGTCGCGCAGGCGATTCTTTAACGACGCCGCGCATCAGTTGAAGACACCGCTCGCGGTCATTCAGGCGGAGTCGGAGCTGGCGTTGCGTGATATCGATGGTGGTGATGAGCCCTCGAACGGTAATGGCCGGCAAGGCGTGCATTTGCGGCGGCTGAATCGCGCGGTGCAGCAGGCGGTGCGTATCGTACAGCAATTGCTGTCGCTTTCGCGGCTCGATGCGGACAGCGGTTATACGGTCAAGCATGCCGCCGTGCCGTTGCATAAAGTGGCGCGCAGCGTGACGCTCGACTGGTCGCCGGTGGCGCGCTCGCGTGGCATCGATCTCGGTTTTGAACAGGACGTGCGTATCGACGTGATGGGCCAGACCGATCTGCTGGCGGAACTGGTCGGCAATCTGATCGACAACGCGATTCGTTATTCGGGCGATGGGGCGGTGATTACCGTACGCGTTGCATGCGAAGGTGAGCAACCGTTGCTGCAGGTGATCGATAACGGGCCGGGGATTGCCGTCGGCGAACGCGATGCGGTGTTCGAGCGGTTCTATCGCAGTGAAGCGACGCAGACGGTCGAGGGCAGCGGGCTGGGGTTGTCGATCGTGCGGGAAATCGCACGCGTGCATGGCGCGGTGATTGCGTTGAGCGATGCACCCGGCGGTGGGCTGGTGGTTAGCGTGCTGTTTCCGGCGTTAAAGTCCGCGTGACGATCACGCGGCAACCGCAACCGCAACCGCAACCGCAACCGCAACCGCAACCGCTAAGCGCGGATCGCGAAGCTTCGCGCGTAAGCCTTGGATTCCGTGTCGCTACCCCACACCTTACCGTCGATCAGCACTTGAGAGCGCTCATCACCCGGCACCACGACGCCGACGCGTGCTGCCGCCTCACGAAACAACTCCGTCTGATTGATGTGCGCCGCGATTTCCGCATAATCCGCGCGTGGGTCGATCATGCCCCAGCGTTCGAACTGCGTGAGGAACCAGGCACCGTCGGTTGCTCGCGGATAGTTCACTGTGCCGTTGTCGAAGAACCGCATGGGCAGGCCCCGCGGCGCCGAGGCCGCGATCTCGTAGCCGAGCCGCGCTGCAATCAACGCTTGATCGATACCGATAAATTCGGGTCGCGCGAGCCAGCGTGCAATCTCCTCGCGATGCCCCGCGCCGTCGAGCCAGCGGCACGCTTCGAGCATGGTCTGCACCAGCGCTCGCGCCGTATTCGGATTCGCGCTGACAAAATCGCGCCGGCACGCCAGCACTTTCTCAGGATGATCGGGCCACACTTCGCTCGTGTAAGAGACCGTTCTGCCGACGCCTTCCGCTTCTGCCATCGCATTCCACGGCTCGCCGACACAGAAGCCATCGAGCCTTTCTTCCGCGAGCGCGGCGACCATTTGTGGCGGCGGAATCGCGACGCTCTCGATATCGCGTAACGGATGCACGCCTTGCGACGCGAGCCAGTAGTACAGCCACATTGCGTGCGTGCCGGTGGGGAAGGTCTGCGCGAACACCGGCTTGCGTCCGAGCGTCGCCAAAGCCTTGGGCAAGGTGCCGTGTTCCGCTAATGCATCGGCGAGACGATTCGAGAGCGTGATCGCCTGGCCGTTGCGATTGAGCACCATCAGCACGGCCATATCCGTTTGCGGGCCGCCGAGCCCGAGTTGCACGCCGTACACGAGACCGTAGAGCACATGCGCCGCATCGAGATCGCCCGACAGTAGTTTGTCGCGCACGGCGGCCCATGACGGCTGGCGGCACAGCTCCAGCGTCAGTCCGTGGGCGTGGCCGAATTCGAGCAGCTTTGCGGCGACGAGCGGTGCGACATCGGCTAGTGCGACGAACCCGAGCCGCAAATGGGTTTTCTCGAGCGGCACAGGCGCGGACGATGGGGCGAGGGAGCTGGAAGAGTTCATGTGCGGCGCTTCATTTGAGCGAGTCGGCCGCCGCGACGACGGCGCGCGCGACTTCGGCGAGTTTGACGCCCTGGTTCATTGCGCGCTTGCGCAGGTTGGCGTAGGCGGCGTGTTCCGTGATCTTCAGTTGATCCATCAGCAGACGTTTGGCGCGATCGATCAGCTTGCGTTCGGCGAGTTCGTTTTCGACTTGCGCGAGGCGTTCGCGCAACTCCGATTCCTGTGCGAATCGTGCAAGTGCGACTTCGAGGATCGGCGCCAGTCGTTCCGTGGCGAGCCCTTCGACGAGGTAGGCCGTGACCCCGGCGCCGACCGCGTCGCGGATCAATTGCTGATTCGCGTCGTGACTGAACATCAGCACCGGACGTGGCGCGGTGGCGTTCATGACCGCGAGTTGTTCGAGCGTGTCGCGCGACGGCGATTCCGTATCGATGATGATGACGTCGGGCCGCTCGCTCTGGACCACGCGATGCAGTGCCTGCGGCGTCGCCGTATTGGCCAGCATCTCGTAGCCGAGTCGTGCGAGGGCATCGCGCAGATCGCCTATCGGCTTGTCGGTATCGGTTACGAGGAGAACACGCAGCATGGGGTGTGGTTTGTCGACGGCTGGCTACTGTTAAAGCAACGTGTATGCCAGTGCGGGACGATTACGATGAAGGCAACGCGATCATGGGCTTACAAACAGTGTAAGCCACAGGAGCTGCACCCGTACGGTGCATGCACAAGGCATGCACCGAAGCGGCGCATGAGGTATGAACATTGTTTTAATGAACGCAAAGGCGGCCTGCCGGGGCGTCACGCCACACTTGCAACGCGGCCCGCACTTCATTGACAACGGGATCCCACTTGCCCAGTTCCTGCTGCCGGAATAGACGCATTGACGGATACCATGGGCTATCGGTTCTGTTGGTCAACCATCGCCACTCGGAGTAGGCGGGTACCAGCAGCCAAACGGGAAGTCCGGCCGCACCGGCAAGATGCGCGACCGACGTGTCGACGGTAATCAGAAGATCGAGCGTTTGCAGTATTGCCAGGGTGTCAGTGAAACCGTTGATTGAAGGGCCCAACGTGTGCAGGTCGTATTCATGCGCCAGGCTTTCGCTTTCACGCTCGCGGTTGCCTTTTTGCACTGAATACCAGGTCACCCCGGCAAGCCCAAACAGGGGCCTTAGCGCATCGAGCCGGATTGACCTGTAACGGTCAAGAACATGGTTCGGGCTACCTGCCCAAACGACGCCGACGCGTCTGTTATTGGAATGTCTTCTGCCCGATGAAATAGCATCGATACGAGCCCGCCATTGGCGCGGCTTATCGGGTGGCGCCGTCAGATACGGCATAGCGACGGGGAGCATCGATATATCGAGTTTCATATGCTCCGGCATCCTTAGCATGTGGCACCAGTAGTCGTAAGGTCCGGACGGCATCGTTGTGAATACGGCATGCACGCCCGTCATGCTGATCGCCAATTCCGCTATCGGCCCGCTTACCAGCACATCGACCGTTGCCTCCTGGCGATGCAGCCATTCGGCAAATCTGATGAACTGTATTTCGTCGCCGAGCCCCTGTTCACCAACGAGCAGGAACCGGCAACCCGCAACGGGTTCCCCGTTCCATTCGCGGAAGATGGGCCGGACTTGTTCGTTTTGCCTGTCCGGCAGATCGTAGAACCATCTGTACCGCTTCCAGCCTTCTTCGAATTCCCCGAGCCCAAGCAGCACGCCCGCAAGATGGAATTGCATGTGGGGGTTATCCGGCAGAAGCCGTGCTGCTTCCATACTATGCGGCCGACTTTCGGCGATTTTTCCGCATATGCTGAGTGCGCGTGCCGCGTTGTGATGCAGGAGCGGATGGTGCGGATCGATGGCGAGACCTTGTCGGGCGACACTGAGCGCGTCATTGAAGCGATCGCTTGTGTTCAGTACGAAGGCCAACGCTTTTAGAGCGTTGGCATCGCCGGCAAAGCGGATTCTTATCTGCGTGATCGCATTGGCAAGCTCGTGCATACGGCCGGATTTTGCGAGTACGGCGATCAGGCCGAGTCCATCGTTCAGGCTGGCCGGTTCGAGTGTCCATGCGCGGCGCCAGTAATGCGCCGCGCTATCAAGTTGCCCGAGTTGCGCATGGATGCGGGCCAGGGCGCGAATCGCGTGATGCAGCCCCGGTTCGATTTCAATCGACTTCTCGTAGTGAGTTATCGCCTCCGTGAGTTGGCCGGATAGCCGCAGGCAGTCGCCGAGGTTTCTGTGGAGACTGGCCGTACTGCCAGCCAGGATGATTGCGCGACGATAGAACGCTTCAGCCGATTCGTGCTTGCCTGCCAACGCTGCAAGCAGGCCCGCGTGCTCCCATAGTTCGGCCCGGTCAGGGGCGGCGTGCAGTGCCTGCTCGAGGTAGCCGTGGGCTCGCTCCATGTCGTTCGTATGAACGCAAGCGAGTCCCATGCGGTGCAGCGCGTGAGCGTCGCGTGGACGCACGCTTAGCACCTGCCGGTAAGCGACGATCGCCTCTGTCATCCGTCGCGCGGAAAAATGCACGTCTGCACGTGCGATGAGCGCGTCGACGTCTGGGTCATCGTTATTGAAACGGGGGATTCTGAACATCGACAGGAGGTCCTGGGGCAAGTTTGTCGCGCGCGGGAAGTCGCCCCTGCGATCCGCAGCAGGGGGACAGTGTCATTCCGTTGGCAGAGGCTTATTGTGTATAAGTTGCCAGAATGGAAGCACCCCTGACGGTTAAGTTAGGGACACTCACTATGCCGTAGTAAGTCCCGGGCGCCGGGTTGGAGAGCGTGCAAATTGCATTCGCACCTTTGGTCCAGGCGTTCCCGCAGTCAGGACGGAGCAAGGAAGGCGTGCCGGCCCTGAGATACAGCGTTCCGGTTTCGCCGTTGGCGCCGGGTGACAGGCTAAAAGTGAGGCTCTTTACGCCCGCTGGAACGTCCAGTGCGAAATACCGCATATCGCCAGGGTTCGCCGAAAACGTCGTCGGAATATTGGGGCTGATATCCGTAATAGCCGGTGGCAAGACCTGGAAAGGGCGCGTCAGCCGGCTAATGGCCCCGGTGTTATCCGTCACGGTCAGTGTGATTTCGTAAATGCCAGGATAGTCATAGTTCACGGTCGGATTGACTGATTGCGTACGCGTGAAATCAGGGGCGCCGGCACCGAAATTCCAGGACCATGACTTGATGGGCACACCCCTCGCAGTAGAGAGGTCGGTACATGACACCTGCATCACCGCTGTATGCTCAGAGCATTTGAAATCCGCCGCGGCTGGAATCTTTCCGGACCTGGCTGCAACGACGGTTGCGTTCGCATCCAGAATGCCCTGCCCGAGCGGTCGATCTGGCTGACCGGTGGGAAAGGGCTGTGCATTCTGCGAGAGCAGGGTTCGCATTTCAGCGGCGCTTAGGGGCGAGGGAGCGGCTGACTGGGCGAGCGCGATCACAGCGCTTACCATCGGTGTCGCCATCGAAGTGCCGTTCATGAAGGCATACGCTTCGGCCCCCGGCGCAGTTGTTCCGCTGTTGTAGGTGGACCAGATCGAGTCGGCCGGCGCAGCGATATCGACCCCTGCGCCGAAGTTTGAACCGATCCACCTCGCACCATAGCGATTGCTACCGCCGACATTGATGACGTTGCGGCAGTTAGCGGGCTCAAAATTTGTTGCGCTGGCCTGATCGTTGCCCGCCGCCGCGGCGACCACAGCCCCCTGACTGACTGCATAGTCGATCGCGTTCTGAAATGTCGTTTCGCAGAATCCGCTACCGCCGAGGCTCACATTGATGATCCTGGCCGGGTGGGCGTTGGCGGGGACGCCCGGAACACTCCCGCCAGCGGCCCATACGATGCCGTCGGCGATATCGGACGTATAGCCTTTGCCGCACCCGTTCAGCACCCGGACCGGGACGACCTTTGCAGCAGAAGCAATGCCGGCGATACCCAGGCCGTTATCGGCGGGCGCGGCCATGATGCCCGCGACATGCGTGCCGTGCCACTGGACCGAGCACGTCTCTGTTGTGATTCCCGGATTGCTGCCATTGCCGCCCCGGTTATACGCGGTGAAATCGTACCCAGGCAGGATATTGGCATCCAGGTCGCTATGACTCGTTACGCCGTTATCCACCATCGCGATCACGGCCCCCGAACCGCTAGCAATATCCCACGCGCCCTCGGCCCGTATTCCCGGGTAGGGGGTAGCGGGCTTCAGGTTCGAGGCCAAACTCCACTGCCTGAAATACTCCGGATCGTTCGGAACCATGGTTGTCGACATTTCCGTATCCGGTTCGACAAATTCGACGTTAGGGTCCGATGCGATGGCGCGCATGAATGCTTTCGCCTCCTTCGCCGTCAGCTTGCGCTCCGTTGTCACCACGTCAGCGCCGATGCCCATGCGGCGCATGTGGCGCGCCTTCGACGGGAAAGCATTCGCCAGCCGGTTAAGTTTTGATTGCACCGCCGATGCTGCTCCGCGCTCGGCGGTGCCGGTTTTGTACTTGATGAGGAAGCGGTCGCTGGATACATCTGGCGACAGGCTGGTCGTATTCATCTTCAGCGCTGTTTGCAGTGGAACGGTGTTTGAGCTGGCGGTGTTTGCCGCAGCAGCGACTGGCTCCTTAGCTTCGGAAGTCGCGTCGCTGGCGTTGCTTCCGCCACATGCTACGAGTACCAGCGAAAGCGAAATACAGGCAGCGCATGCCAACGCATAGCGCGCTCCGGCTTTGGACCGCAGCGCGCTAATGGAGGCGGTTGTTCTACGAGAGTCGTTCCGCACGCTCTCATCTTTCTTTTGATCCACGGTTTTATTCCCGGTACGACATACAGAAATGATTGCCCCTGTTTTTGTGAAGTAGTCGTACTGCGGTCATCAGCGGTGCCAAAGCCATAGGTTGTCATTTGGCCAGCCGGCACAGGTTGTTTTTTTGTACCGAGTTAAGATTCCTAACTAATGACCGTTGGTGACGGCTGCCTGGTACGCGACCTTCTGCGGCTGTTAGTCAGCCGGTCAGGTTCTTATGTTTGAACGCTATAGATAGCTTGATGAAGAGAATAAATAGCCTGATTAATATAAACAATCAGGGCTTTCTATTTTTCGGTCAGAAAATTTACCGGCCGTGTAAGGCCATCGACGCGCGTCCAGGCAGCATGCCAACGCATCAGTTCCATTTCGCGTAACTACGGGGCGAAAAGAAGACACTCACGACGATCATGGCGGCAACGCTAACGGCCAGCATGAACCAGGTGGCGCCGAACCCGCCAGTCCAGCCCCGGACCATGCCGGCAAAAACGGGCGTAATAGCCGCTACAACGAAGCCGACACCTTGCGTAAACGCGACAAGCTTTCCGGCCACGCTGTGGTGTGCCGAATGATCCATAGCGGTAACGAGCGTCAGCGAGAATGTGCCGCCAAGCCCGGCGCCGGCAATGCCAACCCACACCAGCGGCGCGGCATCGGGCCAGAAGATCAAGCCAAGCAGGCCGACCAGTTGCGCCGACAATCCGAGGATCAACCACGGGCGCCGATCCCGGAACGGTGCGGCAGCAAGAGGCAGCAATAAGGCCGCCGCGGCCTGAAACACCGTCATGCCGGCAAGGAGCGAACCGCTCTCCGCGACACTCGCGCCATGCTGTTGATAGAACGCCGGCAACCACGCGACGAGCGTCGTATACCCACCGTTAACGATCCCGAAGTACAAGCCAAGCGTCCACGCGCGTCGCTTGCGCCAGAGCGAAGAAGCGATCGCATCTGCCGGAGCGGGCTGTGCCGCAGGGCCGTGCGAAGGTCCGCGGTTCAACCCCAGCCAGCACAGCAAGGCCACGAGAGCGGGAATCGCCCATACCGCGAGCCCCGCATGCCACGACCCCATCGCGGCGCTTACCCACGGACTCAGGCGTGCCCCGAGGCCACCGCCGCCCATGATCGACGCCGAGAAAACCCCCATCGCCAGCGGCACGCGTGCAGGGAAAAGCTGCTTCAGGACGGCGGGCAGCAGCGCCTGAATCGCCGCGACACCGACGCCCGCGAGCGCTGCCGTCGCAAGGAGCGCAGCGCCGCCGGCGGTCGACCAGCGGGCGCCGCAGGCAAGCGCGATCGCCAGCAAACCGAGCGCAACGCCACGCGTTTCGCCGATCGACCGGGTTAGCGCACCCGCGCCGAATGCGCCGATGCCCATCGCGACGACCGGCAGGCTGGTCAGCAAGGACGCGCCGTAAAAGCTCAACCCGGTTGCGTCGCGGATCGTCATCATCAAGGGGCTGATCGACGTCAGCAGGGGCCGCAGATTGATGCCGATCACGACAATCGCGCCCAGCCATAGCGCGTCGCGCCACGTGAGCGCGTGGGATGCGTCGTTGGCATGGGCTGGGGTCGGGCTGGCGCTGGAGTGCGAGTTCACAATGGACCTGAATGCGAGAGTGGGCGACACCTTGCAAGCGGGAAGAGGACGCTGCGGGGCGCTGCGCGACCGCTGGCGGCAAGGCGGATGACGAGCCGCGAACAGGGTGAACAAGACCGTGCACGACTATTTTGGTTGACCATAATATCATGAGATGGTTAACCATTTTTCTGATGCCCGGTATAAGCCCAAGCGCCCGCGGATGGCGCCTGCCACCCCGCGTCGCTACAATGCCGGGCGATATCGCTCCGTTCTCCATTACTGAACTCATGGTCTCCCGTTCCTCGCGTACGCCGTCCGTCAGCACCGGCACACCCATCCGCAGCGCGCCTGAAGACGACTCGATCAGCGTCGAAGAGCGCATTTACGCGTCGATCACCGCGGCATTGCTACAGGGTCGTCTGCGGCCGGGCGCGCAACTGGTCGAGCGCGATCTCGCCGCGGCGTTCGGTTGTACGCGCGGTGCGTTGCGCAAGGTGCTCGCGCGGCTGGGTTTCGAAGGCAAGCTGGTGCTCGAGGCGAATCGCGGCGCGTTCGTGCCGTCGCCATCGGAGGAAGACATTCGTCAGGTGTATCGCGCCCGGCAGATTGTCGAGGCGGGTATCGTTGCGGCTTTATGCGGGAATTTGAGTGCGGCTCACAAGCGCCGCCTGCGCGCCCATGTGCGCAGCGAAGAGAAGGTGTCACACGCCGGCGCAGTCGAAGAATCCGTGCGGCTCGCAGGCCAGTTTCATGTGCTGTTGACGGAACTGGCGGGCGGGACGGAATTGCTCGGACTGGTTGGGCAACTCGTCGCAAAGACCGAGTTATACAAGGCCTTGTTCGACCCGTCGAAGGGTTCGGCCTGCTCCGCGGACGAGCATATGCAGATCATCGAAGCGCTCGATGCGGGCGACCTGCATGCCGCCTTGGCGGCGATGCGCGAGCATCTGTCGGAGCTGGAGGAGCGGGTGGTCGAACAGGTGCGCAAAAGCGCCGCCGGAGAGGATCTCGGTGCGGTGTTCGGGGTATGAAAAGGAAGCAACGGAAATTGCGCAAGGGTGTGAGACACCCGACTGCGGCAGGACGGGTCGAGGCGCCAGGCGTGCTGCAAAGCGCGTAACCCATGCGACGCCGCGGCGCGCCGCTCAGGCTCGAGCCAACGAATCAAGCCGGAGAAGGCGCGCGAAAGGCTTCGCGAACAACCAGATAGCAACAATTGACCACGCCCGGACCGGTCATGAAACAACTCAGGAAGTGGTCAGCGTGCCGCCAGCCTTAACGGCGACGGAATTGGGTATTGCGTGCGCCGCCGCCACCGGTGGCGCGTTCGTCTTTGTGACGGAAATTGATCCGGCCTTTGGTCAGATCGTAAACCGACAGTTCCAGCGTGACGCGGTCGCCCGCGAGAATACGGATGTGATTCTTGCGCATGCGGCCGGACGCGTAAGCGCCAACCACGACGCCGTTGTCGAGCGTCACGCGGTAACGACTGTCCGGAAGTACTTCGTCGACGATACCGTCAAGTTCAAGCAGTTCTTCTTTCGCCATGCATAACTCCTGGTCGATGGGATAAGTGGGTGTTGGCCGCGCGGTTAAGCCTGGCGCAACATCTGATACGGTTGACAGTTGGCTTTCAGGCCAACTGCTGCGGCACCAGCAGATTCGCTGATAGTACCGCTCAAAGATCGGCGACGGACTGGCCGTCTACACGGCCGTCGATCAATTGCTCGGCGTGGGCCATGCACGCAATGCGCGCCTTGCCCGTGCCGTCGAACGGAAACAGATACTGCAGACGGAACACACGCCCGTCGGCTGCCGGATTGGCGCCCACGCGGCAGATGCGCACCGACGCGTCGTAACCTGCGTCCGGATTGCGGCCCGTCTGACCGTCCGCCGGGCGGCGCGGATAGACGAGCGGGTGAATTTCGTAACCCTTGTACGTCTTGACAACTGAATTCATGAAGCACGTGTCCTGTATTACGTGGCCGCCGTGTCACGCGTGTTACGCGCGGCACGACAGACCCGGCAGCGCAGCACCTTGGGGCGCGCCGCCATGGAAAAAGGTTGGCACAGGCCCGATGGCAAGGGCATGAGCGCGGCCGCGCAAAATCGCGGATTCGATGGAGAAGAAACACGCTGATGTCGCGCAGACATCGGGGGCGTAAATGAACCACTCAGCTGCACAACTCGCGACGGCGAATGCAGGCGGCGCATTGCCGGAGTGACGGGATCGCTGACAGGCAGCGGTCGAACAGTCGGGGGTGGTGCGGAGACGCCGATTGATACTGTGCTTGGTACTGCCGCTTGTATTCCCGCGCTGCATTCCCGATAGTGCGGATGCGGAATACAGCTGTTCCAATATGATGCACTAAATGGGGCTAATTGGATAGCAAAAAGTTCCGCGCGCGGGCAAACCGCCCAGCCGGCGGGGCTTTGGGCGAAAAAGGGCTGCCGCGAACGGCGCCCCGAGGCATGAGCGGCGCGCCGGGTGTGAGGTCGCGCCTTGAGGGCGAAGGCGGGCGAGCTTCAGCGGGTGGTTTCGGCGACGCGCTTTTGCAGCTCGCGTGAAGCGGCGAGCGGGATGCGCGCATCATCCCAGCCGGCGAGCCATTCGACTTCCTTCGAGGTAAAAATCTGCCCGTGATTGCGCAGCGTGTATTGCAGGGAATCGATGATGTGATTGCGGATGATTTCGGGCGTGCCTTCGTCATCGAGCACGGCGCGAAACGCTTCGAGCGTAGCCATCTGTTGCTCCGTGAAATAGTTGGTTCTTTTATCGCACGAAAAAAAATCGCCCGCCAAGCGAACAAAAATCGGCGGGTGCGGATGCAACAACCGGAACAAGGCAGCTGCATGTCGTCGAGCGCCCATCAAGGCCCCGCGCGCGATGCGGCCCCGCAATAAAAAAGCCGCTGCGCGGGCGCCGTGCCGTCGCGGTCGTCGCTGGCGATTGGGGTCGTTACAATGGCGAGTTGCAGCGCGCGGCTGTCCGGCATTGTTGTGCTTGCCTCGGCTGCCGGCCATAACCTCGGCGTCCCTTTTTGCTCAATCAGGCTAAAGCGGCGCCGCCTCCCTGGAACACTGCGATTTCTCAATGCGCAAGACAACCGTCTCTCCTGTGAAAGACCTGCTGCTGGACCGCTACGCACCCATCGCAGACGGCATTGCGGCCTTGTTCTATCCGTGTGCCGAAGTCGTGATTCACGACCTGCGTGATCAGACCATCGCGTATCTCGTGAACAACCTGTCGAAGCTCGAAGTCGGTGGCCCTTCGGTACTCGATGAAGTCCACTACGCGGCGCGCGGCCGGACGATCGGGCCGTACGAGAAGCTCAACTGGGACGGCCGTCGCATGCGCTGCGTGAGCAACATCCTGTTCGACGACGAGGGCAAGCCGGCCGGCATGCTGTGCGTCAACTTCAACATCGCGGTGTTCGAAGATGTGCGCTCCACGCTAGATCTGTTCATCAAAGGCGGCAATCTGACAGACGCGCCCGCGGAAGAGCTGTTCCGGGATGACTGGCAGGACCGCATCAACACGTTCCTGCACACCTGGCTGCGCGAGCGGCAAATCGGCATCAATGCACTCACGCGCGAACACAAGCGGGAAATCGTCGAGGCGCTGCATGCGCAGGGCGCGTTTCGCGGCCGCAGTTCGGCGAACTATGTGGCCGCTGTGTTGACGATGGGGCGCGCCACCGTCTATAAGATTCTGAAGCAGATGAAAGAGGGCGGCTGACGGTTCTTCAGATCGCAGTGGGCTGGCGCTGCCCAGCGCCGGACCCGGCAGTGAGCCGATGATCAAGCTGATCAGTGTGCCGATGCGCCCGGGAGATTGTGGCCGCACCGCTGGAAGAATCACTGCGTTCAGCTATGCAGTCCCATTTTGCTGCTCGCCATGGCGGCGACACGGACCACGAGCCCCCTGGGAAGCAAGCGTGACAGCAAGGTCGCGGCTCGCACACTGGTCCGCCCCGGATACGCAACCGCCTTTCTTTTGTCGAAGGCCTTGAGCGTTTCCTGAACGACGGACTCCGAGCTGTCCATGTCTTTCGGCGACACATTGGTCGACACCCCGTCGAAGAAGCTCGTTGCCGTAGGTCCCGGACAGGCCGCCATCACATGCACGCCCGTGCCGACGAGTTCGAATTGCAGCGCCTCGCTGAAGAAAAGGACGAAAGCCTTGGTCGCCGCGTAAGTGGCCATATGCGGGAGGGGCTGAAAGCTCGCGTTGGACGCGAGGTTGATGATGCCGCCCCTGCCGCGTTTCGCCATGCCGCTGCCAAACCGATGACTGAGAGCGACGAGCGCCTGAACGTTGACCTGAATCTGCGACTGCTCTTTCGTCGGATCGTGCGAGAGGAAACTACCGGTCAGACCTAGCCCGGCATTGTTGACGAGCAGATCGACCTGAATGCCGCGGCGCTCGAGTTCCTCGCCGATCTGGAGGGCGGCGTCGGGATGGCTCAAGTCGATATTCAGCGCAACGGTTTGCACGCCGTGTCTGGCGGAAAGTCCTTCCGCCAGAGCCTGCAATGTGTCAGCAGAGCGGGCGACCAGCACAAGGTTCATGCCGCGTGCGGCCAGCGTCTCCGCAAAGACCTTGCCAAGTCCTTTTGAGGCTCCGGTAATCAGGGCGGTCGAGCCGCGATAGACAAACATGTTCTGCTCCTTGCTGCGGGGTGAGCCTGCATTTGCGTTGCGTGCGTCATCTCAGGTCGCCGGTCAACAGCATCGACTCGATGCTGAACGCCGGACTGTTCTGAGGACGTGACGCATTGTGCGAGCTGGAGCGTTTTTTGATAATTGGCGTGTCTTTTGAATCATTTTCAAAAAAAACGAAAAGATCGTGGGCCGCCTCACCACTGCATCGTCGTGTCGATTCGTGTTCCCCGTTTGATGAACAGGGTGACCGGCGTCTTCTCGCAGATTTCGCCAAGGCGCTTGCGCTGGCTATCGTCGAGAGGCCCATCGACGGATACAGTGCGCCGAATATATTGACCGCCGTCGCGCTCGACGTGCAATTGCGTGTCGACCTTGATCCGGCCGCCCGGCCATGCTTTCTTCTGCATGTACATCCTGAGCGTTGCTGCGGTGCATGCCGCGAGACCCGAGAGGACGAATTCGAAGGGGGCCGGGCCGCTATCCTGTCCCCCTTCGCGCGGCCCTTCATCACCGAGCAGGCTGTGTGTGCCCGCATCGATTTTGACGACATAGTTGGGTGAATCTGCGTCCGAGGTGGCGGTTGCGATCGCGAGAGTCATCATTGTCCTCATTGGTGTCACGTCAAAAGATTGAGCGCATGCCCATGCCACTGGCTGGGCACGCGGCGAAATGCGCGGGCGAAGGTTTCTCTGCAAGTGTTGGCGATAGCGTAAGCCTGCATCAGTGATCTTTCGGGGTCCAGCACAGGTTTACAATGACAGCCGCAATAAAACCACGTGCTCTGCTTCGGAGGACGTCGGCCCGTTTATAAAAGATTCCGTTGATCGGGACAGGAGTAGTTGAATGGTGCGTTATCGACACTACAAAGGCGGCATTTACGAGCTGGTTTGCGAGGCCACGCTGGAGTCCGATCCGACGATCACGATGATCGTCTACAAAGCCAGCAATGGTACGATCTGGACCCGTCCGGCTTCGGTGTTTTTCGAGCTGGTCGAAGTCGAAGGTATCAAGGTGCCGCGCTTCGCACCGATCAACTAGGCTGCCTCGTTCAGGCAGTCGTTATCGTCATCACGATTGCACTCGAAGAACGTGTGCCGCCAGGTCAATACAAACAGGAAATCTGAATGCGTCTTTTGCTTGCCATCATTCTGCCGTGGTTTCAGTTCTTCACGATCGGCCGGCCTTTTGCCGGAATCATCTGCCTGATTCTGCAGATCACACTGATCGGCTGGATTCCGGCTGCGATCTGGTCGGTGTATGCACTGAGTCAGTACAACACCGACAAGAAAATCGCCCGGGCGATGGGCAACGGTCGGTAAGGCTGAATGCAATGCGGGCAGCGCGAGGCGCAGTCCTCGCGCTGCTATATTTCGACCGCGTCCGGAGCCTCGATCACCACGTCGGTTTCCGCGATCGCCACACACGGCAGGATGTAGCCTTCCGCTTTTTCTTCCCGGCTGAGACCCGGCCATTCGATCGTGTAGCGCACGCGTCCCGCCGTCATTTTGCATAGGCAGGTGCGGCATGTGCCGTTGCGACACGAGCGTGGCAGACGCAGATTCGCAAAGCCGGCGGCCTCGAGGATCGTCAGCGAATCGGGCGCTTCGAAGCTTTGGCCAAGTGGCTCGACGCGAACGAGGGGTGGGCGGGTGGAGTCGGACATCGTGTGAATCGGTGACGGATTGCGCCACACTTTACACGCTGCACAGAGTGCTCACAGCACGCCACTGAACTCGCAAGCATCTTCGCCGTTTCAATGCGTCGTGTTCCCACGCCGCAGATACCGATACACCGTATTTCGCGCAAGCCCCAACTCGCGTGCCGCTGCGGACACGTTACCGTCGAGTCGAGCGAGCGTTTGTGCAATCAACGTAGTCTGCCAATCTTCCATCCGCGCGGGCGACGCATTCGTAGGCGCGGCCGGTTTTTCGCGCTCGCCACAGCCATCGCCGTTGCTCGAAAGCGCCACTGGAGGTTGGGCGCTTTCGTCGACCGCCGCATCCCCACAATCCTGCAGAAAATCGTCCGGCAAATCCTCGAGTTCGATCTGCTGCGCGCCTTCGGCCATGATGCTGGCGGTGCGCAGCACGTTAGCCAATTGCCGCAGATTGCCTGGCCAGCGGCATTGCGCAAAGCGCTCCAGCACCTCATCGGACACGCGACGCGGTAACCGCTCGCCATCCGGCTGCAATGCCAGCATGCGCTCGACGAGCGCCGCCAGATCGCTGCGCTCGCGCAGCGCCGGCAAGGTGACGACGAGGCCGTTGATCCGGTAATACAGGTCTTCGCGGAAGGTGCCGGCTTCGATCATCGCGCGCAGGTTGCGGTGAGTTGCGCAGACAATGCGCAGATCGACCGGAATCGCCCGCGTGCCGCCGAGCGGCACGACGGTGCGCTCCTGCAACACGCGCATCAGGCGCACTTGCTGGGCGAGCGGCATGTCGCCGATTTCGTCGAGAAAAAGCGTACCGCCATCGGCCTGCACGATCTTGCCGACGCTGCCGCGTTTCTTTGCGCCGGTGAACGCGCCGTCTTCGTAGCCGAACAACTCCGCCTCGATCAGCGTGTCGGGCAACGATGCGCAATTCAGCGCGACGAAGGGCGCGGCCCGCCGCGGCGAATCGTGATGGATGGCGCGGGCGAGCCATTCCTTGCCGGTGCCGGTTTTGCCGAGCACGAGAATGGGAATATCGCGTCCGCGCAGCTTGGCGACTCTTCGCAGGATCGCCGCGACCGTTGCATCGCCGGTATCGAGCGTTTCGAGAGTGGCGAGCGGTGCCATCTCGCAGGGCTGGGCCGCAGCACGCGCGCCGTTGGACGTGGCCGTACGCGCTGCGTCAGCAAAGCCTTCTGATGAACCGACATAACGTGGCGCAGCAAATTCGCCGCGTGCGACCACGCGCACGCCGCTCGGCAGCGTCAGCTCGATACTTTCGCCTGGCGCGCGGGCGACCTGCTGCAACACTCTGGCAAAGGTGACCCCGAACAGTGCGTCGAACGGTTGCCGTAACAGCTCGCCAAGCGGCTGCCCGAATTGAAACAGTGCGCTGCGATTCGCGGACAGGAATGTGCCGTCCGGCGCGAACGCCGCGAGCCCTTCATACAGCGTGCCGATAAATTCCGCGCGCGCGTGAAAGTGAATGCGAATGGCGTCGACGAATTGATTGGAGAACAGATGATTTTCGATCATCTGCGCCGACATCCGCACGAGCGCAAGCGTGTGCTTGTGGAAGCCGCGCGTGTCCCCACTGACGTCGAGTGCGCCGATGGTGCGCCCGAACGGATCGGCAATGGGCGCGCACGAACAGGTGAGAATCCGGTTCGCGTGCAGGAAGTGCTCGCCGGCATGCACGACGGTCGGCTGCCCGTCGATCAGGGCGGTGCCGATCGCGTTGGTGCCGCGATCCGCTTCGGCCCATGACACGCCCGGGCACAACGCGACGCGATTGGCTTTTTCGACAAAGTCGCTGTCACCGAGACTGTGGAGAATCACGCCGTGATTGTCGGTGAGCAGCACCATGCTTTGCGTGTCGACGATCTGCGCGTGCAGCGTCTCCATGACAGGGAGCGCGTGGGTATAGAGCGACTGGTTGCGTTCGACGAGTTCACGCAGGGCGGGGCGGTGCAGCGGATGAAAGTCCGGCGTTTCCGACGCTCGCAGGCCGACTTCGAGCGAGCGGGCATGAGCTTGCGCGATGACATCTGGCCGACCGATGATGGGTGGCGTGGCAGAACGATGGACCAATGCATGTCTCCGGTTATCGGATCCGACGGGTGCGTTGCCCGCCGTTGCGTTCCGCAGTGCAACATACGGGTCTGCGGCCGAACACCGATATTACAGGACGAAACCGGCCCCTGGCGAAAGCCGCGCAGCACGAATAAAACCGGGTCGCGCGAGAGAGAAAAAGCGCCTCAAAAGACCACGTCAGGCACCAAAATCAAGCAAACAAAAAGGAAAACTTGCGCAGCGGCCGAACTCGTCTACAGTGAATCAAATCACCTCCGCGGGGCGCGAAGTACGGCGCTCGCGAAACTATGGGGTGACGGACCCGCGCCACCAGCATTCGACAAGGAGGAAAAAGCGCTGCAGGTGCGACCAGTGTTAACCAGCGTGCGCAGTACCAATCGACCCATGCGCAGCACCCAACCTTTAAGGTGAACACCCATGCAGATACTATTCCCGAACGAAACTCCTGAATATTCAGGTCGCGAACTTACCTTGGCGTTCCCGGCGATGGTTGATGGGCAAAGGGTGGAGTGCATGATCACCGCTGAGGCGCTGGAAGATCACTTTGGCGCCGCATCGCCACGTCTGGAGGACATGGTCGGCGCATTCGACGCGCACCGGGCCCGCATCGAAGCGGCTACGAGGCGTCTGCTATCGGAAACGCGGGCGCAATGTCTGGTGCTGAGGAGCGGCTACGTGCGCTTCTATGAAGCGAACTGGCGCAACTGAGCGAATCCGCGCCTGCCGGGTGTCAGCCCGAAAACAGGCCACGAAGTCAGCCCAAACGTAAGCCCAACGAGCGGGCACAGCAGAAAAGCAGAACCAGCCGCGCAAGAGCAACACGAGACGCAAACCCAGGCGCGGCGTCCGCACCTCAACGGGTCCACAACTGGCCGCGGCCGTTCGCGCCGCCCAGGTCTGCACTCGCGCGGCTGTAAGTTCCAGATATCGCGAACGCACGCGCCAATGCCGCATGCGCCGGAGACTGGAAGCCGATCACACCATCCGCCGCAGCGTCCGATCCTTGAACACCACGTGATGCGCAATCGCCGCGAGCGCGTGTAATCCGATCACCCAGTAAAACGCATTGCCGAGCCACTCATGTGCTGTCTTGAGCAATGGCCGCGCAAGCGGATCCGCGCCGACCAGCGTGAAGCTGAAGTTGATCCAGGCCAGCGTGACCGGATGCCCGCCGGTATTGACCAACAGCATGCCCAGCAGCGGCTGCGCGAAGATAAAGATGTACAGGGCGAGATGCGCGGCGCGCGCCAGGAAGGCGAGCAGGCGATTACCTTCGACTTCCGCAGGCGCGCCGGCCCACAGACGCCATAGCACGCGCAGGACCGCCAGTCCCAGCACGAGGGTACCGGCGCAGAAATGCACGTTGCTCCAGAAGACCCTGCTGTCCGAGCCTTTCGGTCCGCGGATTTCGATTGCCAGATAAGCGAGCGCGATCAGCAGAAAGATCGCCCAGTGGAAGAAGATGGCGGGCGACGTATAACGGTCCGTGGTGCGGCTGTGGCTGTAGGACATGCAGGGAACTCCCGTGACCGGTTGGTTGTTTTTTATCAATCATCAGATGATAAAGGGTGCCCAACCAGAACGGGCACCCTCAATCAAATGATTGTTGATCCAGACTGAACCGTGACCGGACGCAGCGACGATGCCTCAGTGCTTTCAGTCAGGCTGCGAAGCGATGCGCGTTGCGCGTTGCAGCATCGCGCATCGCTTCGCAATGTCATGCCACGGCATGTCACGTGTTGTCCTGCGCTTTCACTCCCGTGCCTTCACGTTAATTGCCGCCGCAGCTTATTCGCTGCCGAGGTAGAAATAGCGGAACAGGAAAATCGCCGCGATGATCCACACCACCAGTTTCACTTTGCGCGCCTGGCCGGTCAGCAGTTTCAGACCGGCATACGAGATGAAGCCGAACGCGACGCCATTGGCGATCGAGTAGGTGAACGGCATCAACAGTGCGGTCAGGGCGGCCGGCACGACTTCGGTGGCGTCGTCCCACGGCAGATCGAGCATTTCGCGCAGCATCAGGCACGATACGTACAACAGGGCCGGCGCCGTCGCGTAGCCGGGCACCACGCCCGCCAGCGGCGCAAAAAACAGCGCTGCGAGAAACAGCACGGCGACGGTGATCGCCGTCACACCCGTGCGGCCGCCAGCCTGCACGCCTGATGCGCTTTCGATATACGCCGTGGTCGACGAGGTGCCCAGCATCGAGCCGGCCAGAATCGCCGTGCTGTCGGCGAGCAGAGCGCGGTTCAGCCTGAACATCTTGCCCTCGACCAGCAGCCCGGCGCGATTGGCCACGCCCATCAGCGTGCCCGTCGCGTCGAACAGTTCGACGAGGAAGAACACCAGAATCACGTTCAGCACGCCGCCGGAGAGCGCGCCGCGAATGTCGAGCTGGAACAGCGTCGGTGCAATCGACGGCGGCGCGGATACGATGCCGTGAAACTGATTGCCGCCGAAGAAAAAGCTCAGCACCGTCACGCCGACAATGCCGATCAGGATCGAACCGCGCACCCGCAGATAGTCGAGTGTGACGATCGCGAAGAAGCCAATCACCGCGAGGATCACGTGCGCGTTGTGCAGATCGCCGAGCGTGACGAGCGTGGCCGGATTGCCGACCACCACACCGGCCGACTTCAGCGAAATGATCGCGAGAAAGAGGCCGATACCGCCGGTGATGGCAATGCGTATGGAATGCGGAATCCCGTTGACGATCACCTCTCGCACGCGAAACAGCGTGACGATCAGGAACAGGCAGCCGGAGATGAACACCGCGCCGAGCGCGGCTTGCCACGTGAAGCCCATGCCTTTCACGACGGTGTACGCGAAGTACGCATTCAGACCCATGCCGGGTGCGAGCGCGATCGGGTAGTTGGCGTAGAGACCCATGATCAGCGAGGCCAGCGCGGCCACGATGCAGGTCGCGACGAACACCGCGTCCTTCGGCATGCCGGCGTCGCCGAGAATCGCCGGGTTGACGAAGATGATGTAGGCCATCGTCAGGAAGGTGGTCAGCCCGGCGAGCACTTCGGTGCGCAGGTTGGTGCCGGCGGCTTCGAAGCCGAAGTATCGTTTTATGGAGTCCATGAGGCGGGTCTCTTGTTGTTCAAAAGCGTTTCTTGTGGTTGATACGGGCAATGCGTCGCGAATAAGCGGGCGACTCTGCCGTCCGACACGGCACCGATGCACCACGCGGCGAAGCCTACGGGCGGATTGTAGTCATGATTGGCGGTGGCGCACCGGTTTGCGTGACTGTGGGCTGTGCCGAAGGGGCGAGATGATACCTTGCCAGCGCGCGGGGCGGCGCGGCAAGCGAATTTACGATGTTGCGGCGGGAAACGGCGGGCTTGCGGGCTTGCGGGGGCGTGGGGACAGGCGGAGCCTGGCGGGGCGGCGTGAATTGAAACGATTCGGCCAGAAGCCAGCCGTAAAAATGCAGGTAGAAGGCGCAGGAGGGGAAAAGAGCGCGGCAGGCGATTCATGCGTGGACGTGCAGGGTATCCAAGGCCGGCGCCGCCTGCGACCTTTGCAGTCGCGAGCAGTCCGGCCTGCCGCTTCAAGGCCAGGATGAGACTGATTACTGCGCCGTGCTCCCATTCATCTGCTGCGCCCGCCGCGCGGCGACGATGCGGCCCGCGCGTTGCGCGTTGTCCGGATAGTCGATCCAGTCGAGCGGATCGTAGCCGGCGGCGCGCCAGGCGGCCAGATCGGCTTTCACCTGGGCGCGCGTTAGCGGCGCCGACGGGTCGTAAGGTCGCGAAGTCTGTGCAAACGCGCTGCTTACACTCATGGCGGCTAACAGCGCGCCGAGTCCAACTAGAGAAGCGATTTTCATGATTGGCTCCTATGGAGCGGTTAAAAACGACCCCTAAATTTTAAATTTCATGGTCATTCCGAGTAAGTCGATTGCAGGCAATGCACCATTTCACCCCGTGATCCAAAGCGGGCTAAAGTGAAGCGGCGCGCCCCCCGGTTCAGGAGGCCGATGGCTTGCTGAGGCGATCCAGCACCGCGCTCAGCAGATCGATCGGCAGTGGGAAAACGATCGTCGAATTCTTGTCGGCGGCGATCGTCGTGAGGGTTTGCAGGTAACGCAACTGCATGGCCTGCGGTTGTTTCGACAGCGTCTGCGCCGCCTCCAGCAGATGCTGCGAGGCCTGCAATTCGCCTTCCGCATGAATCACCTTGGCGCGCCGTTCGCGCTCGGCTTCGGCCTGACGGGCGATCGCGCGGATCATCGTTTCGTTGATGTCCACATGCTTGATCTCGACGATCGCCACCTTGATGCCCCACGCGTCGGTTTGTGCATCGAGCACCTTCTGGATATCGGCGTTCAGTTGCTCGCGAGCCGCCAGCAGGTCATCGAGTTCGTGCTTGCCGAGCACCGCGCGCAGTGTGGTTTGCGATAACTGGCTGGTCGCCTCGAAATAACGCGCCACCTGGATCACCGCCTTTTCCGGATCGACGACGCGGAAATACACCACCGCGTTGACCTTCACCGACACGTTGTCGCGCGTAATCACGTCTTGCGGCGGCACGTCGAACACGACGGTGCGCAGATCCATGCGCACCACCTGCTGCACGATCGGGATGATCAGTACGAGACCCGGTCCCTTGACCTTCCAGAAGCGCCCGAGCATGAACACCACGCCGCGTTCGTACTCGCGAAAAATCCGTATCGATGAAGCAATCAGTGCGGCCACCAGCAGAATCAGAATGCTGCTGAAGCCGAATGTGAAACCGATCATGAGCGTTCTCCTTGTAGTTGTGCTTCCGCGGGCACCACGGTCAGCGTCAGTCCGCGGCGCGCGGTGACGCGCACCGTGTGACCGGCCGCGACCGGGGCCGTGCTGGACACCCGCCAGCGTTCACCATGCACCTGCGCCCAGCCGGCCAGCGTGCCGCCGCCCGCTGCTGCGTCTGCTGTGGCGTCCCCCTGCAGCGGACCACCGTCCGGCGACAGGCCGCCGTCGAGCACGACGCCGAGACTGCCGATCAGCCCTTCCGAGCCCGTCACCACGGGCCGGCTGCGCGCCCGCAGGGCGAGTCTCGACACGCCGAACACAAACACGACGCTGAACACGGTCACGGCCGCGATCAGGGGCAGCGGAATGCCATAACCGGGCACGTCGGTATCGATCAGCATCAACGAGCCGATCACGAACGCGACTATGCCGCCGAAGCCGAGCGAGCCGAAGGTCGGCAGAAACGCCTCGCCGATCAGGAATGCGATGCCGAGAAAGATCAGGCCGAGTCCGACGTAGTTGACCGGCAGCATCTGCATCGCGAAGAGACCCATCAGCAGACTGATGGCGCCGACCACGCCCGGCAGCACGAAGCCGGGATTGGCGAACTCGAAGAAGAGGCCGTACATGCCGATCATCAGAAGAACCAGCGCGACGTTCGGATCGGTGATCACCGCGAGGAACTGGCTGCGCCAGTCGGCTTCGAGCGTGACTACCGATGCGTTGGCGGTGCTGAGTTTGACGTCGCCTTGGCTCGTGTTGATGGTGCGGCCGTCCACCTGGCGCAGCAGGTCGGGAATGTCGCGCGCGTTCAGATCGACCACGTGCTGCGCGAGCGCCTCGCTGGCCGACAGGCTGACGGCTTCGCGCACGGCGCGCTCGGCCCAGTCGGCGTTGCGTCCGCGCATTTGCGCGAGGCCGCGGATGTAGGCGGCCGCGTCGTGGACCTGCTTGCGCAGTTCGGTGGATTGGGTGTCGAGCGGAAGGGCGGCGCTGGCGGCGTTGCCGGCGCTCGCCGGGGTCGCTGAGCTGGCTGAGTTGGCAGAATTCGCTGGCGCCGCTGGGCTCGCCGAATCCCCCGAGGCAGGCGTTCCGGGCCCGTTCTTTGGCGCGCCGCCGCCGGCTCCCGTGCCGGGTAATCCGGGCATACCGCCGCCGCCCGCAGGCGGTTCCGCACCGCCGATACCCATCTGAATCGGCGTCGCCGCGCCCAGATTGGTGCCTGGCGCCATCGCCGCAATATGGCTGGCGTAGATGATATAGGTGCCGGCGCTCGCCGCTCGCGCGCCACTCGGGGCGATAAAGGTGGCGACCGGCACCGGCGAGCCCAGAATCGCCTTGATGATCTGCCGCATCGACGTATCCAGTCCGCCGGGCGTATCGAGTTGCAGCACGGCGAGTTGCGCGTGTTCGTCAGCGGCGCGCTGCAGGCTGCGCACGATGAAGTCGGCGCTGGCCGGACTGATCGCGCCGTTCACCGGGATCACGACAACGCTATTCGGCGCGCCGGCGGCTTCGGCGACTCCAACCCGCGGCGCGTTTTCGCACAATGCAAACCCGAGCGCCAACAGTACGCCGAACGCGGTCATGCCGCGCATCAACCGGCCCACGACTCCGCCACGGATAAGCGCAAAGCGCGGACCAGACTGCCGGAACGGGAGGCGCGGATACGTGCTCATCGCTGACGGCTGCCGCGCCATGCCGACGGGTATCGACCGGCGCGGGCCGATACCCCAAAAAAGGCTGGCCTGCTCCTTACAGCTTAGTCCGATTCCGCGCGGCGCGTGAAATCCGCGCGTGCCGGCCGGTAGTCGGTCGGCCGCATCCCGGTCCATTTGCGGAACGCGCGATGAAACGCGCTCGGTTCGGCAAAACCCACAGCGGTGGCGATGTCGGCGATCGTGCGATCGGTGTCCTGCAGTTCGCCAATTGCGATGTCACGCCGCAAGTCGTCCTTGATCGACTGATAGGTATAGCCTTCCTGTTTCAAACGCCGCCGCATCGTCGCTTCGGCGACGTGCAGGCGCAGCGCCATCTGGTCGGCGGCCGGCCAGCCGGCCATCGGCAGTGCGCGCAGCATCTTGCGCACGCGCGCGGCAAGCGAGCCGGGATTGCGGTATTTGACGATGAAGCTGCCGGGTGCATCGCGCAGGAACGGCTTGACCGACTTCGTGGTCTGGATCACCGGCAGTTCGAGAAACGCCGGCGACAGGTCGACGTACGACTCGGTTTGATCGAACGCCATGTCGTCGCAGAACATCAGACGGTATTCATGCGCGGCAGGCGGTTCGGCGCAGCGAAAGCGCGCCTCGATCAGCGGAATGCGCCGCCCGACCAGCCAGCACAGAAGGCCGTAAACAACGATGAAGTAGGTCGCGTAAGCGAACATGGCGGGCGGCGTCGCACCTTCGCGTTCGACAAACCGCAAGCGCACGCGCTGCGCATCCGTTTCGATCTCTGCGCCAAGATCGTCGAGTACGAGCCGCATGAAACCGACCGCCCGCGCGAGCGCTTGCGCGCCGTTACGCGCGCTCAGCGCCGTCTGGGTCATTGCGATGAAGCTGCCGCTTTTCATGCGGTGCGAGTCCTGGCCGAAGAACTCGTCGTCCAGCGCGCGGGCGATGCCGGCCCACAGCGCGCCGTACTGCGTCGACGAGACCCGGCTTTTCGGCGACGCCAGCATCGTTGCCGCGATGCCGGCGGCTTCGGCGAGCGGCAGCGCCTCGAACCCGCGCGCTCGCGCGAGCGTCAGGGTCTCCTCGACGAGACTGACGGAAATCGTGCCCTTGTCGTCCTTGGCGTTTTTCATGTTTTTCATGGTTCTCTGGCAAATGCGCTCAACATTTTCCTTGGGGCGATTCGCTAAGCCTTTGAAAATGCGGTTGGAATCGGGTTTGCATGATACCGGTATGGCAAATGCGCTCAATCAGAATGATCGGGCTGAGCATCGAACCTGTCCAGTAGCTTCCCTACACTTGGCCTGAACCCATCGCGGGACGCCTCGCCCCGGAGACACCACGGGGAGGCCGGTCATCCCCCCGCGATGAGTCGCAAATGACGAGCAGCGCCTCGTCGCCGCGACGCGATGCATACAACAGGATCGAGCCATGGATAGCTTCTACACCGACGAACAGCGGATGATCCGCGACGCCGCCCGCGACTTCGCCACCGAACGTCTCGCGCCGTACGCCGGACAGTGGGATCGCGACGCGAAACTGCCCTCCGAAGTCGTGACGCAAATGGGTGAGTTGGGCTTTCTCGGGATGATCGTGCCGTCCGAGTGGGGTGGTTCCTATACGGACTACGTGGCCTACGCGCTCGCGCTCGAGGAGATCGCGGCGGGCTGCGCCGCCTGCGCCACGCTGATGAGCGTGCATAACTCGGTCGGCTGCGGGCCGATCCTGAACTTCGGCACGGACGCGCAAAAGGACCGCTATCTGCAAGACCTCGCCACGGGCCGCCGCATCGGCGCGTTCTGCCTGACCGAGCCGCAAGCCGGCTCTGAGGCGAACAATCTGCGCACCCGTGCGGTGCTGCGCGACGGCAAATGGATTCTCAACGGCAACAAGCAGTTCGTGACCAACGGGGCGCGCGCCGACATCGCGATCGTGTTTGCCGTCACCGATCCCGACCGCGGCAAGCGCGGCCTGTCAGCCTTCATCGTGCCGACCGATACGCCGGGCTTCAACGTCGGCAAGCCCGAGCACAAGCTCGGCATTCGCGCCTCGGACACCTGCCCGATCTCGTTCGACGATTGCGCGGTGCCCGAGGCCAATCTGCTCGGCGAACCGGGCGAAGGCCTGCGCATTGCGTTGTCGAATCTCGAGGGCGGGCGCATCGGTATTGCGGCACAGGCGGTCGGCATCGCGCGGGCTGCATTCGATGCCGCGCGCCTCTATGCGAACGAACGCGTGCAGTTCGGCAAGGCGCTGAAGGACCACCAGACCATCGCCAATATGCTCGCCGACATGGCGACCCGCCTGAACGCCGCGCGTCTGCTCGTGCATCACGCTGCGCGTCTTCGCACGGAGGGCAAGCCGTGTTTGTCTGAGGCGTCACAGGCCAAGCTGTTTGCGTCGGAACTCGCCGAAGAGATCTGTTCGAATGCGATCCAGATTCACGGCGGCTACGGCTATCTCGAGGACTACGCGGTGGAACGCCACTATCGCGACGCCCGCATCACGCAGATTTACGAAGGAACCAGCGAAGTGCAGCGGATGGTTATCGCGCGACATGTTTGAACGCAGGTTAGATGGCGTTTGAGCGCAAAATAGCCTGCCGGCAAGGCAAATGCACAGGTAAAAAACAGAGCGCATACCGCGCCAACAGCATGGGATTGGAGACGACGATGACTGCAGCGAAGGGCTTTCTCGAAGCGCGCGACCTGTTATTGCGCCATCGAACCGACTACGAGCGCGCCTACCGCGAATTCGCGTGGCCGACGCCGGGCCAGTTCAACTGGGCGCTCGACTACTTCGACGTGATCGCGCGAGACAACGACAACCCGGCGCTGTGGATCGTCGACGATCCGGCCAGCGATGGCCTGCGCCTCTCCTACGCGCAGATGTCGGATCGCTCGTCGCGCATGGCGAACTTCCTGCGCGGCCTCGGCGTGGGGCGCGGCGACCGCTTGCTGCTGATGCTGCCGAACCGCGTCGAACTCTGGGACGTGATGCTCGCCGCCATGAAGCTCGGCGCGATCGTGCTGCCGGCCACCACCCAGCTTTCCGCCGACGACGTGCGCGACCGTGTGCAGATTGGCGGCGCGCAGTTCGTGGTGGTCGACAGCGCGGAGCTCGCCAAGTTCGATGCACTCGACGTGCCGCTCACGCGCATCTCGGTCGGCACGCCGCGCGACGGCTGGATCGATCTGGCCGCGGCCTATGACGCATCGCCGCAATTCACGCCCGACGGCGTCACGCACGCCACCGATCCGATGCTGCTGTACTTCACTTCGGGCACGACCTCGAAGCCGAAGCTGGTCGAGCATACGCATCAGAGTTACCCGATCGGCCATCTGTCGACCATGTACTGGATCGGCCTGCAACCGAATGACATCCATTGGAACATCAGCTCGCCGGGCTGGGCCAAGCACGCGTGGAGCTGCTTCTACGCGCCGTGGAATGCGCAGGCCTGCGTGTTCGTTTTCAACTTTCCGCGCTTCGTGCCGAAAGACACCCTTGACGTGCTGGTGCGTTTCAACGTCACCACGCTGTGTGCACCGCCGACCGTCTGGCGCATGCTCGTGCAGGAGCATCTCACCGACTATCCGGTGAAGCTGCGCGAGATCGTCGGCGCGGGCGAGCCGTTGAATCCGGAGATCATTGAGCGCGTCAAGCATGCGTGGGGTATCACGATACGCGACGGTTTCGGTCAGACCGAAACGACCTGCCAGATCGGCAACCCGCCGGGGCAACCGGTTGTGCCGGGTTCGATGGGCCGTCCGCTGCCGGGCTACAAAATCGAGCTCCTCGACGCCGACGATCAACCCGTCACCGAAGGCGAAATATCGCTGCCTCTGGCCGAACGTCCGCTCGGTTTGATGACCGGCTACGCGAACAACGCCAACGCCACGGCGCAAGCCATGCGCAACGGGTTCTACCACACCTCCGACGTCGCGTTGCGCCGTGATGACGGCTACTACGTCTACGTCGGCCGCGCCGATGACGTTTTCAAATCGTCCGATTACCGGCTGAGCCCCTTCGAACTCGAAAGCGTGCTGATCGAACACGAAGCGATCGGCGAAGCCGCTGTGGTGCCGAGCGCCGATGCATTGCGCCTGGCGGTGCCCAAAGCGTTCGTCACCGTGCGCCAGGGCTATGAAGCCAGCCCCGAACTCGCGCGCGCGGTCTTCGCGTTCTCGCGCGAAAAACTCGCACCGTACAAGCGGATTCGCCGCCTGCAATTCAGCGAGCTGCCGAAAACCATCTCCGGCAAGATCCGCCGCGTCGAATTGCGGCGCCGCGAAATGGAACGCGAAGCCGAACCCGCGCGCCTGCCGGGCGAGTACTGGGAAGAGGACTTCCCGGATCTGCGTTGATTCTGCGTTGATTCTTTTTATTCCACATCACTGTCCGGCCGCCACGCGGCCACTGCACAGGAGTTCCAGCATGAGCGCAATTGCATCGAACAAGGCCGCCACCGTCAAACTGCTGATCAACGGCGAGTTCGTCGAATCCAAAACCACCGAATGGCGCGACATCGTCAACCCGGCTACGCAAGAGGTGCTCGCACGCGTACCGTTCGCCACCGCCGATGAAGTGAACGAAGCGATCCGCTCCGCGCACGCCGCGTTCAAGACGTGGAAGGACACGCCGATCGGCGCGCGCATGCGCATCATGCTGAAGTTCCAGGCGCTGATTCGCGAGCATTCGCCGCGCATTGCCAAGACCCTTAGCGCCGAGCAGGGCAAGACGATTCCCGACGCGGAAGGCGATATCTTCCGCGGGCTCGAAGTGGTCGAGCACGCCTGCTCGATCGGCACCTTGCAGCAAGGTGAATTCGCCGAGAACGTGGCGGGCGGCGTGGACACTTACACGTTGCGTCAGCCGATCGGCGTATGCGCCGGTATCACGCCGTTCAATTTCCCAGCGATGATCCCATTGTGGATGTTCCCGATGGCGATCGTCTGCGGCAATACGTTCGTGCTGAAGCCTTCCGAGCAGGATCCGCTGTCGACGATGCAACTGGTTGAACTGGCGCTCGAAGCCGGTGTGCCGAAGGGCGTGCTGAATGTCGTCCACGGCGGCAAGGACGTGGTCGACGCGCTCTGCACGCACGATCTGGTGAAGGCGATTTCCTTCGTCGGCTCGACCGCGGTGGGCACGCACGTTTATCGCCTCGGCAGCGAACACGGCAAGCGCGTGCAATCGATGATGGGCGCAAAGAATCACGCGGTGGTGCTGCCCGATGCGAATCGCGAGCAGACCTTGAATGCTCTCGCTGGTGCAGGGTTCGGCGCAGCGGGACAGCGTTGCATGGCGACCTCGGTGGTCGTGCTGGTCGGCGCGGCGCAGCAATGGCTGCCCGAGCTGGTCGCGAAGGCAAAGACGCTGAAGGTCAACGCGGGTAGTGAGCCGGGTACGGACGTCGGCCCGGTCGTCTCACGCGCCGCGAAGCAGCGCATTCTCGGCCTGATCGAAACGGGCGTAAAAGAGGGCGCAACGCTGGCGCTCGACGGCCGCGATGTGAAGGTGCCGGGCTACGAGCAAGGCAACTTCATCGGCCCGACGGTGTTCGCGGACGTCACCACGGAGATGGAGATCTATCGTCAGGAAATCTTCGGCCCGGTTCTGGTGGTACTGAATGCCGCCACGCTCGATGACGCGATCGCGCTCGTCAACAGCAATCCGTTCGGCAACGGCGTGGGTCTTTTCACGCAAAGCGGCGCGGCGGCGCGCAAATTCCAGAGCGAGATCGATATCGGCCAGGTCGGCATCAATATTCCGATTCCGGTGCCCGTGCCGTTCTTCAGTTTTACCGGCTCGCGCGGCTCGAAACTCGGCGACCTCGGGCCGTACGGCAAACAGGTCGTGCAGTTCTACACGCAGACCAAGACGGTTACCGCCCGGTGGTTCGACGACGATACCGTCAACGACGGTGTCAACACGACCATCAGCCTGCGCTGAGGCCTAAGGTCCATTGTTTTGCATGGGAAATGACATCATGAAAATAGGCTTTATCGGACTCGGCAACATGGGCGCACCGATGGCGCTCAACCTGCTGAAGGCGGGGCACGCGGTCAATGTATTCGACCTCAACGCGCAAGCGGTGCAGACACTCGTCGATGCGGGTGCCAAAGCCGCAAGTTCGCCGAAAGCCGCGGTGACAGACGTCGAATGTGTGGTGACGATGCTGCCCGCTGCCACTCACGTGCGCAGCGTGCTGATAGCGGATGACGGTGTTTTCGCCGGCATCGCGGAAGGCGTGACGATCATCGATTCGAGCACCATCGATCCGGCGAGTGTGAAGGCGTTTGCCGAACTTGCCGAGCAACGCGGTAATACCTTCGTCGACGCGCCCGTCTCGGGCGGCACCGGGGGCGCGGCGGCGGGCACCTTGACCTTCATGGTCGGCGGCAGCGCGGATACGTATGAGCAGGTCAAGCCGGTGTTGTCGGCGATGGGCAAGAACATCGTGCATTGCGGCGACACCGGCACCGGTCAGGTGGCGAAGATCTGCAACAACCTCGTGCTTGGCATCACGATGGCGGGCGTGGCCGAGGCGATGTCATTGGGCGAGGCGCTCGGCATCGACCCGAAAGTGCTGGGTGGCATCATCAATACCTCGACGGGCCGCTGCTGGAGTTCGGACACGTATAACCCGATGCCCGGCGTGATCGAAACCGCGCCGTCCACGCGCGGTTACACCGGCGGCTTCGGCACCGATCTGATGCTTAAGGACCTGGGGCTCGCCACCGACGCCGCAAAATTCGCTCGTCAACCGGTTTATCTCGGCGCTCTGGCTCAACAGCTTTATCAGACGATGAGCACGAAGGGCGCAGGACGTCTGGACTTCTCGGCGGTGATCAAGCTCTATCGCAAGGACGGCAAGGACAGCAAGGACGGAGACGCGTAATGATCGAACTCGACTATGCACACGACGGCACCGTTGCGCTGCTGACGCTCAAGCGGCCGCCCGCGAACGCGTTCACACCGGACGGTTTGCTGCAATTGCAGCAGACGGTGGAGCGTCTGAACGGCGAAGCGCGCGTGCGCGCCATTGTGATCACGGGCGACGGCCCGAAGTTCTTCAGCGCGGGCGCCGATCTGAACACGTTCGCCGATGGCAATCGCGAAGTCGCGCGCACGGCGGCGACGCGCTTTGGCGCGGCGTTCGAGACCCTGCAGAACGCACGGCCAGTGGTGATCGCAGCAATCAACGGTTACGCGATGGGCGGTGGGCTCGAATGTGCGCTGGCCTGCGATATCCGCATCGCCGAGCAACACGCGTTGCTGGCGTTGCCCGAAACGGCGGTGGGTCTATTGCCATGCGGCTGCGGCACGCAGACACTGCCGTGGCTGGTCGGCGAAGGCTGGGCCAAGCGGATGATCCTGACCGGCGAACGCGTCGACGCAGCGACCGCATTGCGTATCGGCCTCGTCGAAGAAGTGGTGGAAAAGGGCGCCGCGCGCGAGGCCGCGTTGACGATGGCAGCGCGTGTCGCGAGCCTCAGCCCGCAAGCGGTCAGCTTCAGCAAGACGCTGATTCACCAGGGCCGCAATGGCGTGCCGCGTGCGGCGGCTCTCGCGGTGGAGCGGGAACGCTTTGTCGATCTGTTCGACGGCGCCGATCAGCGCGAAGGCGTCAATGCGTTTCTCGAGAAGCGCGCTCCGCGCTGGCAGGTGACGCAGGCTGAGACGGCCGCCAACGCCGGGCAGGAGACGCATCGATGAGCGCCTTGCAGAGCGTCGCGGTCGATACGGGCGTCGAAGCGGAGCGCGATATTCTGTTTCGCGTCGTCAACCGCGTGGCGATCATCACGCTGAACCGGCCGGCCGCGCTCAATGCGTTATCGCACGCGATGGTGCGCGAGCTTGCCGTACTGGTCGAACATTGCCGTACCGACGACGGCATCGTTGCTCTCGTGCTGAAAGGTGCGGGCACCAAGGGCTTTTGCGCCGGCGGCGACGTGCGCGAGGTGCACCGGCTCGCGAAGAATGGCGACAGCCGCTGGCTTGCGTTCTTCGTCGACGAATACCGGCTCGACTACGCGCTGCACAATTTTCCGAAGCCGGTGGTCGCCTTGCTCGACGGTATCTCGATGGGCGGCGGCATGGGGCTCGGTCAGGCGGCGCGGCTGCGTATCGTCACGGAGCGCAGCAAGATCGCGATGCCGGAGACGCGCATCGGCTTCCTGCCTGACGTCGGTGCGACGCGTTTTCTGAGCGTGATGCCGGCGGAGGTCGCGTTGTACGTCGGGCTCACCGGCGTAACGTTGTCCGGCGCCGATGCGTTGCGCCTGCAACTGGCGGATCTGTGCGTGCCGGCCGAGTGGCTTGGCACCTTCGAAGAGCGCCTGCAGCGCGTGTCGCACGAGGGAGACTTGATGGCTGCATTGCGCGGCGTGTTCGAGCCGCCGTGCAACATCATCCCGCATGCTGCATTGGGGCCGTTTACGCAGTTGATCCTGCGGCATTTCGACCGGCGGTCGAGCATCGAGCGGATCGTCGCGACATTGCGCCACGATCTGGAGCGCGAGCCAGCGCGTGAGGTGAAACAGTGGCTGCAGTCTGCTTATGAGGCGATGGTTGGACACTCGCCCACGATGCTGTTTGTCACACGCGAGGCGCTCCTGCGCGGCCGGCAGATGACCTTGGCGGAGTGCTTCCGGATGGAGCTGGGCATCGTCAAACGGGTGATCGAGGAAGGCGATTTCTGCGAAGGCGTGCGGGCTCAGTTGATCGACAAGGATCGCAAGAGCCGCTGGGCGCCGGCGACGCTTGCGGAAGTGCGCTCGGAACGCGTCCGCCATTTTCTGAGCTCACCGTGGAAGCGGGAAACGCATCCGCTGGTTGGGTTGGGGGTTGAGGAAGCTTGAAGGCAGCGCGCGCCGACGCGGTGTTTCAGGCTGCGTCGGCGTGCGTGAACGTCAACCTTCTCCTACTGTGTCGCCCCTGAATACACCTGGTGGCGGCACTGTACTTTGCGCCCCCCGAACCCGGGAAACCCAAAGCACCCCGATCAACGCGACGGCGACCGCCACCCATCCCACGGTCCCATATCCCTCGATCTGTCCCGTCGGCGAACTGCTCAGCATCAAGCCGCCGATCCACGCGCCGCACCCCGTGCCCAATGCGGTTCTGGTGCAAATAGGATCGGCGAATCGGTTAGAGTTGTTGGAGCAAAACGAACTGATAACCGGTGATGACCAAACTGAAGAGCCTGAAGGAGTTGTTCGATGGACGTCATTTTGATCGGGAGATCATCATTCTGTGTGTTCGGTGGTACCTGCGCTACAAGCTCAGCCTACGCGATCTGGTCGAGATGATGGCCGAACGGGGTTTGTCGCTCGCTCACACGACAATCCTGCGCTGGGTGAGGCGTTATACGCCCGAATTCGTCAAACGCTGGAACCGTTTTGCTACGCCTGCGGGTCGCTCGTGGCGTGTCGACGAGACCTATCTGAAGATTCGCGGCAGGTGGGTCTACCTGTACCGGGCGGTGGATCGGGCTGGCCAGACGGTGGACTTCACGCTCAGGGCGAGGCGCGACGTGGTTGCGGCCAAAGCCTTTTTCAGCAAGGCTATCAGGCATCAGGGCCAGTCGCCTGAGACCATCACGCTCGATGGCTACGCGGCCTCGCACCGCGCGGTGCGCGAGATGAAGGCCGATGGTTTGGTGCCTGAAGACACGAAGGTCCGGTCCTCAAAATATCTGAACAACGTGATCGAACAGGACCATCGCCACATCAAGTCCAGAACGTACGTAATGCTTGGATTCAAGCGGTTCAGGAGCGCCGCGACCACAATTTCAGGTATCGAATTGACACATCGCATTCGCAAGGGCCAGTTCGACCTCACGGAGCTCGGCCTCAAGGAGGCTACTGCGCCCGCCGTATGGAATACGGTCCTGTCCACTCGATAAGTTACCCTTCCTATAGGCAACTTCTCAACCTGCTTTCCTATTTGCACCAGAACCGTCCTGTCCGATGTAGTCATCGATACATTCGGGAAGTAGTGCGACCTGCTTGCGGTCATCGCCTTCAACAAATCGCTTCATGAGTCACCCGGTCTCAGTGCGTTGATTCAGTTTAGGCGATCAATGCGTTTCCACACACTCTGGGTCGACCACCGTCATTCGAACCGGTAAGTCGCTATCTCCTCGGCCACTGTACACGGCAACGTCGTGCTTCATTGTCCAATTGCCGAGCTCGCGGCAAGTCAGTCGCGCGAATCCTGTTGCCCTGCAGCGAACACTTACGCTTAACCAGGTTTTCCGTTCCACTACGCTCAAACGCCAAAGTCCGCGACGCGAGCCTGCCCGGCACCGCGCCCCTGAAATGTGGTCATGAATTGAACTGCGATTCCGCTGAATGAGTAGTAATACTTATCATCCTGTCAAACTCTGACCCATGCACGAAGAAACCGGCCGCCCGGAGCACAGCAGGGGCCAATTCCGGCGCGTTCAGGTTCCATCAGTCGCAGGTCGCTAGTGCAAATCGTCAGATAAATAGGAATGCGAAGCAAATCGAGCGCGCAAATCTGCCGATGGCGGGTTGACGCTGGTCCGTCGCTGACCTATATTGGGCGGGTAGTTCGATTCGGTCCTGTCGTCATGGCAATAAATGCTTACTCACGTCGAACCGAGCGGGTACTTGTACCTGTCCTTTCGACCCCATCGTCCACTCCCGAAGCACCGTTCGCGTTTTCGTATGACGGAAGGTTCAACAATGGGCGATGAAACCACACGTGACCCGATTTTTCCGGCAACCTGCGTGCGCTGCGGCGGCAGGGTTTCGGAGGCGGTTTCTTTCTGTCCGCATTGTGGCGCGCATGCGTGGCTTGCGTTCGGCGATCGTGCGTGGACGAAGAAGCCCGATGTAGCCACGGCGAGCGCAGCGCACGCGCGTGCGCATGTTCCGCATGACAAGCTGCTGTGGCCGTCGCAGTCGAGACCCGTGTTCGCGTCGGCCGATGTCCATCCATATGGCCACACGCGCCCGCATTCGCTTGGCGGTGCCCGCCATTGGCGATTGAAAGCGAGCGTAGCGCTGGCGTTGCTGGCATGCGTCGCCCTTTATGGCGGAACGGTGCTGTTGCACCGGGATGACTCCGCCACGCGTGAACAGCAGACGACGTCGAGCACGGTGGAAGGCAGCGTAACGACAGATGGCGTGAGCCAGGCTAACCAGGGCTCCGCGCCGACGATGGTCCAGGGCCCCAGGGCGACACAAGGCTCGATCACGCCGCAAAGTCCGACGGCGGGGCAAGACCCGGCGACGGCCGCAGCTGTCGCGGCAGCGGCGATCGCTTCTTCGACGGCGCCTGCTGCAGCTGCTTCCTCGGTGGCGTCCGCGCAACCCGTTGCGCCTGCGATCGCGGATCGCGAGACACATTCGCAGGACGAAAAAGCCTCGTCACCGAGCTCGACAGCGAGCAACAAGGGGTATGGCGACAGGAATCACAGGCTGATGGCGCTCGCGCTTGCGCGAGCGCACAGCGGTCTCGAGAAAAATGATCTGGCTATGGCCCGATCAGGGATCTATTGGGCGCTTTCGTTGCAGCCGGACAATAGCGAGGCACTCATGCTGAAGCAGGATTTGCTCTCGCGGCAAAAGGCGCGTGATGCGGGGTTGCACGCGGCTCGCATCCGATAGCCTCCATAGCGACGATGTAATTCGTGATCGGGAGCGCGGCACGTTCGCCGGGATGATGAACGCCACGCGCGTGGGCGCCGCTTACCATCACGATGTGCCTATCGATAACTCGCCCATTCGACGTGCTAACCAATATCCGTGGAGGGCGACCCGAAAACGCTCGGGTCGCCTCCGGAACACGATCGGGCGGACCAACCACGACTTGAACGAGCCGACATGGCCCCACGCGTTCGAGCAGCGCTAGCAACTCGGCGCGTAATGCCCGATAGCCTGGCAGCCGCGCCACGATCCCAACGGAAAATTTCGCCTGCGGTGAGTATACGGGGACGCATTTCGATGCGCCGGTCCACTTGCGAAGCGACGTCACTTATTGAGGCGCGTTACTGAGCGCTTTGGCCGCTCGGCAACGCGCTGTACACCGCTCAGCCTGACTTCTAGTACGCGACCTTGAAGGTCGGCGAATCTTCCGGCCGGCTGCGTCGGCGATCGTAGATCCGGGTGGTGGCAATGTTAGCGTGCCCCAGCCATTCCTGCACTTTCGCGATGTCGGCCTCGTGGTCGAGCGCATTGGTCGCAGCGGTCGCACGCAGACTGTGCACTCCAAAGCCCTCCACGCTGATCCTGGCCTGCGCCGCATACGCGAGCACGCACTTGTACACGCCATCGGCCGTAATGGCGTTGCCGGTTTTCCGGATCTGCTGAAACAGCGCGGCGTCCGGTGTGATCGCGTGGCCGGCCGCTTCCATGTACGTGTGGAGGCGTTCCGCGCTTGTCGGACGGAGCGGGACGTAACGGGTCCTGCCGCCCTTGCCGTGCACGCGCAGATGCGGCACGCCGCGGCGGTCGTGAATGTCACGGACCTTCAACAGGCACAGTTCCTCGCGGCGCAGCCCGTGATACAGCAGCACGGCCAGCATTGCACGATCACGCTGTCCCTTGAGTGTGGTTGGATCGGGCGCATCGAGCAGGGCGCGGGCCTGATGATCACCGAGCGCCGGTGTTTTGCTCTCGTGGCTGTCGACCTCCGGGCGCTTCGCGCCCTTGACCGGGCTGAAGTCAACCGCATTCCTTTCGCACAGGTACGCTGCCCCAGTCCCACCAGTCACGATGGTGATCCAGCCGTCTGAGCAGTTTTCGGCGCATTTGCTCCCGGTAATAATGAGCGGCGACGAACACGGTTGCCATCGCCAGCACGAACGAACCCATCACGAATCCCACTGCTTCACTCATCGGAACCTCCCTTGCAGAACTATCGGCTTCACTGCAGGTGCTGCCCCCCGTTGATTGCGATGTTGGCGCCGGTCACGAAACCCGCTTCGCGCGAACACAGATAGAGCACGAGTGCGGCGACCTCGTCGGGCTGTCCGAGCCGGCCGACCGGAATCTGCGGAATGATCTTCGTCTCGCGGATGTCCTCGGGCACCGCCATCACCATCTTCGTCGCAATATAGCCGGGCGAGATCGTGTTGACAGTGACGCCTTTTTTCGCCACCTCGAGCGCCAGCGATTTCGTGAAACCGTGCATGCCGGCCTTTGCCGCCGCATAGTTGGTCTGGCCGAACCCACCTTTGGAGCCGATGATCGACGACACGTTGATGATGCGGCCCCAGCCGCGCTCGACCATGCTGTCGCACACCGGCTTCGTCATGTTGAACACCGAATCGAGGTTGGTGCGGATCACCGCGTCCCAATTGACCTTGTCGAGCTTCTTGAAGCTGGCGTCGCGCGTGATGCCGGCGTTGTTGATCAGGATATCGACCGGTCCGACTTCCGCTTTGATCTGCGCCATGCATTTTTCGCACGAGTCGTAGTCGGCGACGTCGACCGCGTACGCGCGGAACTGTCGTCCCTCGGCTTCCATGCGTGCGAGCCACTCGTTCGCACCGGTGTTGCCGGGCGAATAGGTGACTACGACTGCATAACCGGCGTCATCCAACTTGATGCTGATCGCCTCGCCCAGTCCACCCATGCCACCCGTTACTACCGCGATCTGCTTTGCCATCGAATCGTCCTCACAAATACCAGCGGCGTGCTCGTCTGGAGCGACACTGCCTTCAGTCAAAAATTGGATGCATTGAAATGCCGGATTCTTATCCAAAATGAATAAAAGGAATCCTACATATATATATGGAACCGATAACGCGGGCATCGCTGCCCGCGTGAGTCCTAGCGCTTCGCGCTCGCGGCTACGGCAGCCGACTCGGCGGCGCTACGTTTGGCGGCCTTGGACGCTGAGGCCGTGACGGCTTCGAGATTGGTCCCGGCCATCTCCACGGCCTGTTGCCCCGTCTTCTGCAGCGATTCGTACAGCGTGGTGGTGGCGCTGATCGCGGACTTCCATGCGGCGATCGCCGCTTCGGAACCCGCGGGAGCACTCTTCGCCGCGTCCTCGACGAGTGCCTGAACCTTAGCGTTGTAGCGTTCGTATTGCGACTGTGCGAGTTGCGCGACCTCGGCCTGAGTGGTTGACGCAATGTCGAAGAGTTGACGGCCGTATGCCAGTGACTTCTCCGAAAAAGGCGCGGTGAAACCGGCTTGCAGCGTGAACCACTGCTGCGGGTCTGTCGTGGCGGGCGCCTTCGTCAGGTTCTCCTGCGATTCCGCCAGCGCGGACCTGACGACCTGCAGGTTCAGAGCAACCAGTTTTTCGACGCCTTCAAAGACCTTGCCGGTCAATCCGAAGAATGCGTCGAGGCTGGCCTTCTGCGATGCGGCGATTTGCTCGGGACTCGATAGAGCCATTGTTGAAATTCCTCAGGATTCAGTCCGCCGCGCGAAACCCCGATTGACCGGATGTAGCACGGCGAATGGCGATGATGGATGGACCGAAGCGCAAGGACGCCTGCCAGGCAGCATGCGTCGCGAACACTTCGGAGGGTCGTTACAGCAGGAGGCACTACACATTAAAGTCCAACAAAAGCTTACTTCGCTTACTTTTCTTCGGCGCGCTCGCGGCGTGATGCAGCGGCACCCGCCGTAATTCCCTAGCGCCTACGCGCGACGGCTTTGAGAAGGGAAGCGCCTTCGCTTGTGACATGAGGACGAGGATGGCCCGACGCGAGGCGTTCCAGTGCTATGAGTTGACGCTCCAGCAACATATCGAGTTCAGCACGGCCCAGTTCGATCTGATCCGGCGCGTCCTTGATGAGCATTAGGGTGGCGAATTCATGGGGACTCAGCATATCGTCTCCTCCATTTAGTCTGTCTGCGCCGCAGGCGTTAATTACCTTCTCTGCGGCCGAGTGGCAGCAAATATTTCCTCGCCTTTGCGAAGCGCGTTCAGGAAATCCTTACGGAGACGTCATCATAACCGCACAATTTTCAATTGCAATATGCGAAGTACACTTTTGATTTGTCTGTTTATTTAGTCTGCATATCGACGACAACGCATTGCCCTCGCCATGCCGGTGCGGAGGCCATGAAAGCCTTGACTGGTGTGGCCCAGGTCGATCTGGCCGCGCACCCGATGTCTGAATTGGCAGTCCAATCAACGGCACCGCGCAACGCCACCAATTCATATTTGAATGCGCCATTTATAGGCAAGCATTGTCTTTTTCAGAAAGGCCGCTTATAACCTGTTATTGAGAAACATTTATTACATCGCATGCGAATCGCTTATTTTCAGAATTCTGACCAGCGAAACGGCTCACGAAGCATTGACTTCTCCCGCTGTTGTGAAGGGCCAGGAGATATCGGCAAAACCACATCGGCTCGTTGCACTTTCACCGGCTCTGTCACCCATTGAAAGGCCGTTGGAAAGCGGTACAGTTCTACCCACAAGGCGCGGCCTTGGGTTGTTGCGAAGCGGTCGCCAGCCCCGTGCGAAGCGAAGCGTCGCGGCGCATCCGGTATTTCGTTCATCTGGTTGCGGAACTGATCCGCACCAGTCACCCATCGGGTTCAAGGCGAGTGGCGGTGTTCTGCCCTTCGCCCCTGGCTCACGTGGAGCCCCAGAAAACCGTCGGTACCAGGCCAATGTCCAGGGGTTGAGACAACAATGTGGTTACCTGTGTGGGTACCAGGCTTGTTCGGGCTCATGGTCTGGGCGTTTCAGTCGTTACGCTGCATCGGGGATGGCCGGGGATGTGTCCCAATCAACTTGCTGGTTTGATGCCAACAAAGCCGCCGGGCTCGTCACCCCCCGCCAAGGTCAGCCGAAACATCGGTTGAGGTCAAAGGGTTTGCCCTCCCGCATCATGTAATAAGCGGCACGCGCGAGCTTGTGTGCGAGCGCCTTCATGGCCACGACGGGCAGGCGCTTTGACTTTTTGCGGTCATAGAAACGCCTGGCCTCTGGACAGCAGCGCAACGCTCCGGCAGCAGCCTCGACGAATGCCCAGGCAAGGTAACGGTTGCCGTTGCGTGCATTTCCTTCGCCCTTCTTCTTGCCGTTGGAGATGCGCTTGCTTTCCACGCAGCGGCAATAGGAGCTGAAATGGCCGACGCTGGCGAAGCGTGTGATGGTGCCGGTTTCTAGCATGATGGTGACCGCAAGGATGTTGCCGATTCCGGGCGCGCTCTTGAGGATGTCGAACTGCGGGCGCAGCTTGACTTCCTTGTGGAGAATGACCTCAAGCGCCTCAATCTCTGCGCACAGCGTATGGAGCACGGCAAGGTTGGCCATCAGCGCGCGCTCGACGTGCGGCGGCAACGCGAGTGCTCGCACCGCTGCGTCGTCGAGACGCCGCACGTGTTCTCCGTTGATGCGTAGATTGAGCTGCCTGGCAAGCAGGCTTTCGATACTCAGGATGTTCAGGGTGCGTTGCTGGACAAGCTGCATGCGCTTGCGGGCCAGGTCGCGCAACGCGCGTTCGTGCGACGGATAAATGTAGCCTTCGGGCAGTAGTCCAAGCCGAAAAATGTGGGCAAGGAATACGGCGTCGTGTTCGTCACCTGAGTACTTCAGGCCCTCGTACTGTTTGATCGCTGCGGTATTGGCCAGATGTACGGCAAAACCGTCGGCCATCAGTCCGTCGACAAGCCAGTACCAGTTGAACGTTGATTCCACGACCACTCCCTGCAGTTCATCCCGATAGGGCTCCAGCGCGGCCATTATGAGTCGGAGATCATTGGCCAGCCGCTTGCAGTACAGCACCCGGTCCCGGTCGTCAATCACGGCGACTACGGCGTTGTTCGAGTGCAGATCGATGCCGCTATACTTCATTTCAGCCTCCTGAAAGGGTCGGTTGAGGGTTGCATCTCAACTCTAGACCCTGGCCGCCCCCTTTTCTGGGGCGGCCAGGAGGCCTTTCAATGATTATCAACTTGGCGGCCGTCGACTGCCCGTGTTGCTAAAGCGTAGGTATCCGTATCAGATAGCTTCCTCGAGTGCGACAGTAACAGTCCAACCATGCCATGTGGCGAAGCGTTCTTTGAGTACGGCACGATGACATGCCGCGTTCATTTGATGTCTGGGCAACGCGAAGTGCTGCCGGATTGGGCCGAAGCATGAGAGGAATGCCTGCGTGCGACGCGCATCGCGAAAGCCGCACATCTGGCGTTCGCGCCTACGGGTCGGCTGATGGCTGTTCTCGGCACGGTTGTTCACGCGTGCAGCCGCTTGGACGAAGACGTGCTTTACATGAGCGAGCTCGGGAATGTCAGCGTTTGCTGCGCGATAGCTGCGCAACTGGTCGGTAACGATCTTGCGCGGCAGCGGGTTTGAACGCAGCACCCGCCGGAAGAAGCGCTTTGCCGCAGCCTTGTCGCGCCGCTTTTGCACCAGCACGTCGAGTTCGGCACCATGCTCGTCGACCGCTCGCCACAACAGATACGGCTCGCCGCGCAGCGTCACGAACATTTCGTCCAGATGCCATGTGCTGCCCGGCTTGCGCCGCGCCGCTTTGGCACAATGGGCGAATCGAGCGCCGAACTTGTCGCACCAGCAACGGATCGTTTCGTATGTGACCACGACACCACGCTCAAGCAACAACTCCTCGATGTCGCGAAGGCTCAGGCTGAACCAGAAATACCAGCGAACCGCGCAGCTGATGACGACGGCAGGGAAGCGGTGACCGTGATAAAGCGATTTCGTTTTCTTCATCACTTCATTCTACCGCCGCCTCCCCGCCAAGCTGACAGAGCCGTCGCGAGTGCGCGTCGGCGAACAGGTCCTGGCGATCGGCTCGCCCGACCGCTTCCAGAATACCGTCACAGCCGGCATAGTCAGCGCCACTTCCCGCACGCTACCGGATGGCAGCAATTTTCCCCTTTTCCAGACCGACGTCTCCGTCAACCCCGACAACTCGGGCGGCCCGCTGTTCAACCGTGCTGGCGAGGTGGTCGGCATTGACGTGCAGGTTTATGCGGACTCAGACAGGTACCCCAGCCTGGCCTTTGCCATCCCGATCAACATGGCGGCCAAGGTGCGATTGCAGGTGCAAGCCACGCAAGCGACCTCTCCGGGCGGCCTTGGCGTGGAAGTGCAGGACGTCGGCCCCGGCCTGGCCGTGGCCTTTGGCCTGCCGCGACCGGCAGGTGCGCTGGTCAATTCCGTCGCGCCCGGCACAACGGCCGCCGCAAGCGGTCTCAAGCCAGGCGACGTGATCATCCGGATCGGCGACAAGCCGATTGATCGCTCGGCCGAACTCGGCGAGGATGCCGCTGCTTTGCCTCCTGGGACAAAAACCGCACTCAAGCTGATCCGCAATCGAAGGCCGATGACAATCACGGTCATGGTCGGCGCGTCCGCGGAAAGCTCCAGCCCCAAAGCCCGACCAAGCGAAAGCGGCTCAGGGGATCGCCTGGGCTTGAGCATGCATCCGCTGAATGAGGACGAGCGGCGCGCGAGCGACCTGGCCGTCGGTCTGATGGTGGACGGAGTTGATGGGCCCGGCGGCAAAAGCCGGCATCCAGTCTGGCGATATCGTCCTGTCGCTCAACGACACGTTGGTCGAAACGCAGGCGGACGTGACTGCGCTGGAAGCCAAGGCAGGGAAACAAGTAGCCGTGCTGATCCAGCGCAACCACGCACGCAGTTTTGTTTTGGTCGAGGTTAAATGATCAGCGGGACGTGGGCAGCGTTGGTGGTGCGAGGAAGCAGGGTTGCGCCGCAACGTCGCAAGACCGACGCGGGACCTATTGTTAGCCGAGCGTTTCGGCGGCGACTGTGAAGACTTACCGCTGCGAACGCGCGCCATTGCGTCGGTGAAAGGATTGGACGTTGCTTCATACTAGAATTCCTTGAACACCTGGAAGGAGACGACCATGGCACAAGAGCTCAGCACCAGAGCGCAAGAAACGCTTCTGGAACTCAGCCAACGCGCGGCGAGCGACCAACCTCTCATGGTTGAATGGGACATCCAGACCGAACTGGAAAAGCGCGACCTGATTTCGGCGGCCCCACACGGCGGGCGTCTGATCACAGAGAAGGGGCGGGCGTACGTGCGGGAGACGCACAATTGATCCGGCCGCGCGACGCGCGGCTGAAACCGTGCCCTAAGCGAGTCAACCCATGAATTGATCGTGCCAGGATTCCTCGAGACTCACGACGGGACCAGCGATGTCCATCAACGCCATTGATGGAGTTCGCGTTGACTTCGTTACTAGCCGAGTGACGCTTGTGCGCAGGGCGCTGGCGGATGCGCAAAAGATCATGTGGTTGGCCGACCCGAACATCGCACCTGTGATCCACCGGACCTTCGCTTCGATAACCGTTCCATACTGGGATGATTCACGCTGAGGAGGCTTTACTGGTCGCTATCGTTCGATCGTTGCCACCGGACATAAGGAGCAAGGTCGCCGATGACTTCCATGAGCACGTCGAAATCGCCGAGACGTCGCACTTGATCGACAGCCGATCGCGAAACGCGCGACGCGTTCAAGGCTCATGTCAGAAGGCTGCAGATCGTGCTTGCCTCGCTGTCTTAACGAAAAATCGACGAAACCGAGGTGCCACATGCTGGGTGTCGCCAAGACGTCAATAAAGTCCCGCGCCGCAGGGTTCGCGAGGCTCGCATTTCTAGCGCTCATATCGGCTGCAATGATTGTCGCGCCGGGGCATGCTGAGGACGCGCCGACACCGGCGAGCCATCCAGCGCCGGCAGATCAGTCACCCGTCGCGATCGCGCAGGTGGCGAGTCTGCCTGTCGAGCGCCAGGTCGCCTGGCTAAGCCGCGCCGCGCAAAGCGGTGAGCTCGAGAGATTGGACGACGCGCAACTGATCGAACTCTTTCAAGCGCTCGCGCCCGACACTGTGCCTCGCTACGTGCAGACGGGCATCACGCGCTACCGGGAGTGCGAGTTCCAGACGTTCAGCCAACAACGCGTGAAAGGCAAGTGGCAGACGAAGCCGGCTCACATGCTGGTCCGCTATCGTCAGGAGCCACGGCAAGTCTATGTCAAGTGGCTGGCTGACGGCAGGAATGCCGGGCAGGAAATGATTTATGACGAGAAGAAGGATCCAGACCAGCTTTACGCGCATCCGGGTGGGATCCTCAACCTCGTGTCGTTGTGGGTACCAATCGATGGCGCTCGCGTCAAGGCGCAGTCGAACCATACCGTGCGTGAACTGGGCATAGACTATTTCACGGATCTGTTTCTGGCTGAGCTGAAGAAGTATCGCGCGGCAGGCGTCGAGAAGTCCTCCAAGATCGAGGTGCTAAACGATCATGGTGCGCGCGTAGTGGCGTTCACGTGGGAAACACCTACCGGGCGGCCCGACTTCTATGCAAAGAAGGAGCGGCTCGGCCTCGACTTGCGGCAACCTTTTTTTCGCACGAGCGAAGCGTGGGACAACGACAAGGAACTCTTGGAGAAGTTTTCGTTCACGGAGGTGACGCCGAAACATTTCGACGACTCGGTATTCGATCCAAAGAATCCGGAGTACAAGTTCTGATCAGCTGATGTGTGATGCGGGAGCCAGACACCCGCGCGGCTATTCAATTCGGGCAGGCACGACAGCCTCTGGTCGACCATAACGAGACAGTCGGCGTTGCTGAAAGCGGACCTGGCCGACCCCGCAGAACTCGCGCTACAGCGAGTACTGCAAAGCCAGGTCGAAACCGATGACGACTAGCGAACAGCCGAGGCCTGCGAGGAAATTCGCGACCCGATGTTCGAAATCGTGATCCCGGCTCATCCACGCATATCCCCTCCCGCGTCGGCGTTTGGTGCTCAAAAGAACTCTTTGTTCAATTACGCGCCAACGGATCCCGCTGATCCGCATTTGTATCACGTGACCGGCCGCCCATCGCGACGCGCAACCGAACTGCTAACTTTCCGCCTCCGGGATCGTTCTGACGATCATCGAGAATAATTTGCCGAGATCGTCTTCAAGTTTTACCCCGTCGAACGGATCGCGATTTGCTCCAAAAGCGGCGTCGACTTCCGCCCAGTCTTCGTTTGTCAGCAGACGTCTGGCGGCCGGCAAGATCAACGTCTCTTCCATGCACCGGTGGTCTGCATAGAACTCGGCATACGCATCCACCAAGGCTCGCAACTCCCGAAGTGCGGGAGCGCCCTTCAATTCATACCGGGTCAGCGCGTGCTCGATATCCCTCAACCTCACGTCACCTCGAGCGTGCTGGGACTCCAGTTCCGTAAGGACGTGGTCAAATTCATCAGTCCGATCCCGCAGCGGCGTGAACAGGTAACGATCCTCTTTGGGATGGTGCACCTGCTGAGGGTACTCGCGGATGTAGTAAAGCATCGCCCGAAGCACCATGACGCCCGGAGCCGGCGTACCTGCTGCCAGCAGGCCCACAAAGCGTCGCATGCCCTCTACCACGGCCGACATCTGCTCGTGTTCATGAAGGATGACGGTTATGGCAGAGCGCGGTCCCAGAGACTGCATATCAAACTCCGAAGCAGAATATGAAAAGCATTGGCGAATCGATTTGCCGCTTCACACCAGCGGCATGAGAAGGAAGCTGCGCCGGTACCTTAATGCTAGTCATCCGCCGCTCGACATCAAAGCGCGCCGCGCCACTGCTTTGATGGAGATCAACGGCTGTGCGGGCAGGGTGGCGCATGGGGTCAGCGCCCGTCGACCGCATAATTTGGCAACTGCTTATCTGGATTGCAGAAAGGCCGCAACCGCCTTGGCCTGGTCGGCGCTCAACGTATGCGCGACGGCGGTCATCACGGGCGCGTTGGCGCGGGTACCGTTCTGGAAGACCTGGATCTGACGCAGCAGATACTCCTGATGCTGCCCTGCGAGGCGCGGAAACGTACCGACCCCCTGGGCCTGCGCGCCGTGGCATGAAGCGCAGGCCGGCACGCCCTTGTCCGGCACGCCGTGTTCGAAGATTTCCTGGCCCTTGGCCATCAAGGTGGGGTCGCCCGCCGCGCCCCGGGTTGCGGCCTGATGCGAGTAGTAATCCGCCAGCGATTTGACGGCTGCCTCGTCCAGCAGTGCGGCCATGCCCCACATGTAATCGCGGGCAGCGGTTTCGCCACGCGCGTGTTCGTGGAATCCCTTGAGCTGGGCTTCGATGTATTCAGGTGTCTGGGCGTTGAGCTTCGGAAACATCGGCGATTCGCTGCGCCCGTGTACGCCGTGGCAGCCGGAGCAAATCTGCCCGGCAATGCGGGCGCCATCCTCGGCTTGTGTGAGGGCTGGTATCAAGGCGATGCCAGTGGCGGCAAGTAGCGCGACCGCGGACATCCGGGGAGCAAGTATCTTTTTCATGGACGTTCTCGTCAGGCTGAGCGGATTGAAAATATCAGTGGCCGGGCCATCTGGTCAGCATATGAGCTATCCAGGCTCGGCGCGCAGAGAAAGTTGAAGGCAGGCGTGCGGTTTCACACATACGAAACGGCGCGGGTAATGTTCCCCATCAAACTGGAGGGCAACGAGGGGCGCGCAATACGTCAAGCGAATCGACTGCCGCAAACAGTTGCGAGGTTTCGAACGTCGATTCCGCCGCTTGCAGAGCAGCAGCAGCATCGATCGTGCCAGGTGTATTGATTGCGGAAATGGAACGCCTGTCTCTGGCATTCATGGCGCGGTGCCGATCATTCACGACAGCGCGCAGGCCTTTTTGGCGCTGGCATCCACTTTTTCCAGCCGGTGCCAACCTGGGGACGAAGGCTCGTCACTGATTGGTCGTCGCTTTAGTGACGCGCATCGCCGAGAGGCAGAGCCGGTCCTAGCCAGCGAGCGCGACCGAAAGGGTTCATTTTCGTACTGCCTTGCTGTACAAAAAAGGTCGCTCATCAAGGGGTTGATGCGGCCTGAACGCACGTCTCGAGAGCCGCTGTCGGCCTGAAAACAATCATACTGGGAGGGCACCAAATCTGCCTGTACGATTGTGGGCGCGTTCATCGGCCAGACTTAAGCGCCACCTCAATCCCCCCGCAATAGACGACCGCGGCATATTGCCCGTGGCACAAGTTGGCGCACCAGTCTCTCGCGGCGTCACTCCTTCGCGGCGGCGCCCGACATCCGCTTAGCGTGCGGTGCAGTGAGTCTATCGAGGCAGTTCAGAGTTACGACGATGAGAAGCAGGGCTAATACGACAAGCTGGCCAACCAGAAAAACCGGCACGGCCAATATAGCCCACAGCGCCAACCTGAGCATCTCGCCTCCCTGGATTTTTCGATCGGTCGGCGGAAACTGGCGGCGACCTTAGCGGCTCGTTGCGAAGGCTTGCAGCGAGCCCTCGAAAGCATCATATCGCAACCCGTTAAATCAGTTTGTACGGTAGTGGACGCAGGCCGTCGACAGGCTGGGAGCCGCGCCAAGCGCAGCGCTGACGCCCAGAGAGCGACCAATGAGGCCCGCAAAGCCGTTGCAAGTCTGGAGGGTCAATCGCGAAGTGATGTCAGGCCGAAGCAGGAGAGAAACGCCAAAGAATGGATGACGAGGCGTGAGGGCGTGCGCAATCGGGCGACGGAACATATGCTCCTGGATTCCGATTCGGGTGGGGAGCGAGCAGCCGCAATATATAGCCTCATCGGTTTGTGCAAATTCGCCGACAAACGGCCCTATCGCGCGAAACATGAAGGCCACAACTGCGTGGTTGCTGCGTAGGCGTTGCCTGCTGGTCGACGCGTGGACTGTGTTCTGAGTTAGAAATCCGCGGACCAAGTTGGGCGATGCCAGCCCTCATCGCGTCGTCGGACTGCCTTCAGCAGCAGTTGTTAAAACCAAAGGACTACATATTTAATATATTGGGTATTGACGGATACATTGGTTAGACGCCGGATGGGAGAGGATCGAGCCAATAGACTTGTTAGTGCGGGTCAATGTCGACGTTAATGACAGTTGCATGCTGGCCGCTGCGGACAATTAGCCCCCCTGAAACGAACATTTGCGGCGAGCCCAATGTTGCCGATCAGTGCATCGGCGCGAGCGTCTGAGCTTCGGCCATTACGGCCGCTCGTGGCAGAACGCAGCGTCGGCGGGTGTTCCTACGCGCGGATAGTGCGTCAGTGCTCGCTGCAGAAGATGGCCGTGAGCAGGAGGGGGACGACTTGGCGAACGACAGCGTCGCTGCCAGCCTCGCGTGCGCGGGCTTCTACTGCCTCGGCGGGGCCAAGGACTACAGCGCCATATGCTGACGGCGTAATGGGCTGGCCACTTCCCTGTTTGAATATTGTGTCGTCGCGCTCATACCCGAGAACGGCGTAGACACGGAACCCGAAAGCCGTCAGGTTGCTGTCGTGCGTCGGTCGAAATGCGTTGACCGAGTTCACTTCGACACGCATCGGTTTCGGATCGATATATTGAGCGTTCAATAGCGGGGCGATGAACGCATGCGCGTTCGATTTGCAGTCGAGTTGCGCATCGAGAGGGTAGGCGCAGCACGTCACTGGAATGAGCCCCGCGCCTATTGCAGTGAGCACGGTTAGCGTGTTGAGAGCGACCTTGGTCATGATGGGGGGCATCCGGTTCTATCCTGCGCCAGCGTCTCACGTCCGTCGGAAGATGTCTGTACGGTGGCAGGCCGATGACCTGCAGTCAAACCCCTACCGCAACCACCGAGGTGCGGCCCCGAATCAATCATGTGGCCTGTTCCTGGAAGCAGGCCGGCGAGCGGGTCGCCGGAAAATAGGTGTCAGAAACGGCGGCAGGTTCGGTGATCCATCGCTGCAGGCAGTCGGGACGCCGACGCGGGCCCGCCCATCCCCCTTGATGGGCTCGATGCGGTTGTTTTTACTGATCTGAACGTCACCGTGCAGACATACCATATCCTCCGTGAGACCGTGCTATTTCAACCTGCGCGTACCAGTGATCTTCGGGTCGCTCTCGCGATGCAGGCATTGGCGAACCACCGGGTATTGGCGCATCGCGACCCGAAGGGCGCGATATGGGGATCAACATGTCAGCTCATCCAGTATCTTTCCGGTGGTCTGTTGGCACGCCCGACACGCACCACGCGGACGTGACAGATAAAATGATGGAACGCCCGCTGCAAGGGGCGTCGATCGCTTTTTCCAGTCATTCTCCGCCGGCCGCCCCTCTCACCGCAGCCGCACTGGCGGCAGCCCAACGCGGCCAGACGCTCACCGTGCAGATTGCCGACAGGGCACTACGCATTGAAGGCGATCCTGTGCGTCTTGCACAGGCCGTCAACAACCTCCTGCATAACGCAGTGAAATACACGCCGGAGAAAGGTTGCATCACCGTGAACGTGCTCGCAGACGGGAAGGACCTTGTGGTGTCCGTCAAGGATAATGGTCTGGGCATATCGGCGGCGCTCCTGCCACATATCTTCGAGCTCTTCGCTCAATCCAGCAGAACGATTGCGGCGAGTGCCGGCGGTTTGGGGGTCGGTCTTGCCGTGGTGAAAGCGGTCGCCGAATCGCATGGCGGAACGGTGTCGGCGACCAGTGCCGGCCCCGATACGGGCAGCGAATTCACGCTCCGGCTGCCGATCGTGCTGGAACGGCGCATGGCTGGTGAGCCGGCGTGACGGCGGGCTATTCAGCCACACATTCAGTCTGCTGCTGAGCCAGCCAGCGGACGACACATTTCTCGCAGGTGACAGACCTGTCCGCGCAGACCCGTTAAGGCATGGCCGGTGGCGCGTCGCAGCGCGCCGCAACGTACCACCAGGCGCACGCGAACTATAATTTAAACGCGGTTTAGTCAGGTTCGACATCCTCGCCGATTCGTCTGGCGCATTCATGCAACTGCCGCTGATGCCTGATACTGTTAAGAACAATTCTGCGAAAACGGTGCACTTTCTGGAGAATGTCGGGGAGCGGGGCATGGAAAACGAGCAACATTCCAGAGAGAATCACCTGCTTTCGGTTCTACCGGAAGCAGAGCGGGCGCGCGTGGCGCCGCATCTCGTACCGGTCGAAATGCCCCTGGGGCAGGTCGTGTACGAGTCTGGCGATCGCCTAGATCACGTCTATTTTCCGACAACGTCCATCGTATCGCTGCTCTATGTGATGGAGGACGGCGCGTCCGCCGAGATCGCAATTGTGGGCAACGAAGGGATCATCGGTATTGCGCTCTTCATGGGCGGTGAAACAACGCCAAACCGGGCAGTCGTGCAAAGCGAAGGCCAGGCGTATCGACTCGATGCGCGCATCCTGAAAGACGAATTTCATCGCGCCGGCCCGGTTCAGCGGTTATTGCTGCGCTATACCCAGGCATTGATCACCCAGATGGCCCAGACCGCCGTTTGCAACCGGCATCATTCGATCGACCAGCAGTTGTGCCGCTGGCTGCTGCTCAGCATGGACCGCCTGCCGTCAAACGAGCTGAAGATGACACAGGAACTGATCGCCAACATGCTTGGCGTGCGCAGATCCGGCGTGACGGAAGCGGCGCTGAAACTCCAGGACGCGGGGCTGATTCGCTACGGTCATGGCCACATCGAGGTCCTGGATCGACCGGGACTCGAAAAGCGTGTGTGCGAGTGCTATGGCGTGGTGAAACGGGAGTTCGACCGGCTGTTGCCTGATCTGAAGGCGATTTAAACGCGCACTATTCCTGCGCGGGCGGGCAGCGCCGAGCTACGGGCGTGTCCCCTGCAGCACTCCCGTGGAATGCCGCTGGTGCTCTTTATCAAGGGGGCACGCAATTGAACCCTGTACCCCGGCACACGGCAGTCGCGAACCCCGGGCGAAAAAAAAAGAAATCCCGATGTCCACCACCGTACCGACTGCGCGGCAAATCAATGCCAGCCTCACGCTACAGGGCGGGTCTTTTCCGGGTTGTGCGGAAGCCGGTCAGTATCACTTTTAATTTTGCGAAGATACCTCGCGAAGGGCCTGAAGATTCAGGCACGTGACGAGAGAGCGGCGACGGGATCGTCGTAACACGGAGTCGGAAAGGAGTCCTTTCATGTTGAGCATACTATTGATAGTCGTGCTGGCGTTCCTGTTGATGGGAGCGATGCCGACCTGGCCGCACAGCCGTTCGTGGGGCTATATGCCAAGCGGGATGCTGGGTGTGCTGCTGGTCGTCGTTCTCATATTGCTGCTTCTGGGCAGAATATAAGAGCGCAAAATTCCTGTCTGGATGATCCGTTCACGGGCAGCCGTTGTCGTACCGTGCCATCAGAAAACGAGTGACCTGCACGCGTCGAGAAGTTCGGTCATCCGTCATTTTCAAGGAGCAATGTCATGAACAAGGATCAGGTGAAAGGTCGCGTCGAGGAAGCAAGGGGAAAGGTCAAGGAAGCTGTCGGCAAAGCCACGGGGAGCGAAACGACCCAGGTGAAGGGTAAGGTCGAACAGGTCGTTGGCAAGACACGGGCCGCGTACGGCGATGCAAAGGAGCAACTGAAGAAGCAGCCGTAGGCTGTTTTCGCGCCGACAGGTTTTGAGGCGTCACGTAGTGGGGCAAAGTGCTCGCGTGACGCCTTTGCTGTTGATTTGCACGAAATCGACAAGGCTGTACCGGCTGAACTCGACGCGCACAGCATCGTGGACAACTACGACCGAAGTAAGTCCCTGTGGGATGGCAGTCACAAGCATCCCAAGGGCAACTACGCCATTGGCTGAACCCGGAACAGGTTTGAGCATATCCACTGCAGGCAGCGCAATGGGTTCGGCGTGCAATTGCGAGCTACACCGCATGCTGGTTCAGCCAGAGCCGGCCCGCAGCGGTCATATTGATGGCGCCATAGCTGTGCGACTCGTATGCAAGCCCTAGCGTCAATAGCTCCACCGCCACGGGGCACAGTCTCTGCGCCTGTGGATCTGGAATTCGGTCAAGCGATTTGAGAGTCTGGATGGCCTCGGGTGAAAGTTGGATGTACATGGTGGCCTCCTGTTATTGAGATCATCTTGATCCGGACGACATTCTTTCGTCTGTACGGTAGCGTCTACTCGACTCCCTCTTTTGAGAATCACTTGTGCAAACCTCACAAAGACATACTGCGGAAGCTGTTTCGACGGAAATGTTACTGGTTTGCACAGCTGCCTGAACGGCGGAATCAATCCATATCACGGCATGTCAGCCAGTTTGCCAAAACCCGCCGTTACTTATTGATATAGATACCTGTGTATTTGCCAATTGGGCTGCATCGGTGCAGGTCGACCATGCTGCTCCGGAACCAGTACGGCACCGTACCGACTACGGTTCGTGTTGCGCGTACCGTGTACGTGAGTGTCGTGGACTTCCCATGACACGCCGCACACAGAACGGCAATCTTCGATCGTTTGCAATGGCCGCTGCTGCCATTACGGCGAAAAATTCAAAGACAGCTGATTTGGGTTCTGCGGATGCGATGCATCAAGGCAATGCCGGCAATGGTGAACACCATACTCGTTAAAAGTTGAAGCACAGCGCAATGCGCGCATTCAATCTGATGTCGCGATGATCACACTACCCGAGGCATGAGCAGGCCGATGCGCCGCGGGATGGATGTGTTCATTGGAGTCTGACATGAAAAAGCGCAACGTCTTGCAATGGGTAGTGATTCTAGGTGTGGCTTTTGGCGTGAATATCGCTTTTGCGGCGGAGACGGACCTTCCGGCGATACAGCATGCAGGGGACGTGACATATCTATCGGGGGGGATCGGGAGCGACCAGGCACGAGCGATCAAAGACGTCATGCACAGCTACCCCATGGTGCTGACGTTCGTCGGCAAGACGAGCAACCAGAATCAATATCTTTCGGATGTCCCCGTCACGATCACGGATGGCAAAGGGAACACTGTTCTGGAGACGAGTTCGGATGGCCCGTTCATGCTGGTTTCTCTCCCCAGTGGACATTACACGGTCAGCGTTAGCTATAAGGGGCAAGCGGAACATCGTACGATGAATATTTCAAATGCCGCTCACGCGCGCCAGACGTTTGTCTGGGCAATGTAGTTGCCGCGCTTAAAGAGATGTCGCCGGCCGTCTGTCGAGATTAAAGCGATTTTTCCCGTAGATTTTGATTGCGTTGGGATTCGACTAAACCGTATTCGGACGCGCCTGCGATTTATTTTTAGCGGCTTCCTCTACCACCGTACATCTCAAGGATGGGGGTCGGCCGCACATGTACGCTGCCGGACCGACGGGAACCGGCAATTCGGGTAACAAGAAAGTGTCTACTGGCGGACGAGTGAAACCTGTATCGGTGGCCCTTGGTGGCAGACGCATCGGATCGCGTCATTTACGTATATAGGTGGTATCAAAATGAACAGCACTCGCTTATTTTCAATAGGTACGCTAACGCTCTTTGTCGCGATTGAAGGCTTGGGTTGCTCCGGCATGTCCCAGCGAGGTGTCGACACGGCTGCTGGTGCCGGGATAGGCGCCGTCGGGGGAGCGGTGCTTACAGGCGGTAGCGCGGTAGGCACAGTTGGCGGCGCGGTCGTAGGCGGCGTGGTCGGCAACCAGATCGGTAAATAGCCCGGCGCGCCCGGACGGAGTCAGATCATCCGTGGATATCTCCCCGGGTGGGGTGACACCACGGTGGGAATGAAAGATGGTGACCGTTCAGGGTGACGTCGAGTGCTGGTTTCGCAGTGGCGAGGAGATTTTCGACATGTGCTGCGCGTCGATAGCGGCGTGTGTGGGTCCTGGGCTCGGCGTTCAAGAGATTTTACGGCTGCAAATTCGGGGACTCATTGTATCTATCGGCATCCGTCCGCCGAAACTGCGCGCAATGGTTGGCAGGGATCAATACACAGTAGCCGGCACTTGCGCTGAAAAAGTACACCTTATCGGGGGCAAAAATGCGTTACCTGATTATTGCGTTGTCGATATTGTTGTGCCCGGCAATCTCAGTCCGCGGCCAGATCAGCGTCGACGTCGAAGTGCCTGGCGTCAACATTGGTATCAACATGCAGTCGTATCCCGAACTCGTTCCGGTGCCGGGCTATCCCGTGTACTACGCGCCTCGAGCGAATTCGAATTACTTCTTCTACGACGGCCTGTACTGGGTGTGCCAGCAGGACAACTGGTATTCGAGCAACTGGTACAACGGTCCGTGGCAGTCGGTGGGGCCAATGGATGTGCCACCGTTTGTGCTGCGCATTCCCGTGGGTTACTACCGCGAGCCTCCTGCGTATTTTCGTGGTTGGAGTGCCAACGCTCCGCCACACTGGAGTGAGCACTGGGGCCGCAACTGGGAGGCTCGTCGAAGCGGATGGGACCAATGTGACCGGCGCGCCGCCCCACGTGCAGCCCCGCCGCCAGACTACCAGCGACAGTACTCAGGGGACCGGTATCCACGTACGGGAGAACAACAATATGCGATTCGATCCGCGAACTACGGCTATCAGCCACGTGATGCCGTAACGCGGCGGGATTATCAACAGCAGGACAACCCGGGCAGCTCGCGCGCCGGGCCTCAGCAGCAAGCGCCTATGCAACGATCGTCGACTCAGGAACTGCATTCGCAGCCGAATCAACAACAGCTACAGCAGCGGCAACAACAGCAACAGCAACAACGACAACCAGAGCACGTCGTGCAGCAGACGCCACCCTCACAGCCGATGCATCAGGCGCAATCAATGCAGCCTTCGTCGCAGATGCAACGCGCTCAAGCGGTGCCTCAAGAGAGCGGGCGAGAAAACAAGGCTGGAGAGCCGGACAAGCGTGGCGAGAACCAGGACGGGGGCCACATTCAGAACCGCCAGTAGTTGGACATCTTCGCAATAACGGCTCCTTTGGACATTGGCAAGTCACTTTTCGTGAATCAAGTCGTACAGAAAGCAAATCGGAGAAGCATCATGAGCAGTACCTATTTTTGCAGAACCGCGGTTCTCAACGTGTTGATTGCCGTCGGTCTGGTTACTGGGGTTAGCATCGGCAGGGCTGGCGCAGCATCGGGGGATGACACCATCCCGCAGCCCCACAGCGACAGCGTAAGCGCGACGCTCACCGATACCGTCATCACGACCAGGGTGAAGGCTAAACTTATGGGTAGTGACAGCCTCAAAAAATCTGATATCAGCGTGACCACCACTAACGGCGTGGTCACGCTTGACGGCTCGGCAAGCAACTCAAACGCAAAGACCGTGGCTGAGGCTGCGACAAAGTCAGTCGATGGCGTCAAGAGCGTCGACAACAACCTGAAAACACCCGCGAGCAGCAAGGCATCGGCCCGGACGCACGAGGCCGTCACAAAGACAGAGCGGGCCGCATCGGATAGCTGGATTACAACCAAGGTAAAGTCAGGGATCCTTGCGGACAGCGTCAGCAGGGGTTTCGATGTGAGCGTGGAGACGATTCATGGCGTGGTGGTTCTGAAGGGAGCTCTGTCGAACCAGGACGCCGTCGATCATGTGAAGGACATCGCTGAGAAAGTGAAAGGCGTGAAGAGCGTTGACACGTCCGCCCTCATCGTCGCAGGCGGATAGCCGGTTGAGAATGGGTTGCCGCGGGCGACTGCACCCCTAAGGGAGGCTGGGTGGCACTAAAGACTCGGCGTCGCAATAGGCTGGCGCGTTCTGCCCGTCCGGAATGGCTTCTCGATAGGGCATCCTCTTTGCTTAACTAAGCTGCTTATCGCAACAGCGATATGCAGGCTGGCGATAAGCCCGCCACGTGAGGGCATCTGCCCGGTCGACCAGCGGGAGATGAGCTATGCAAGAAAGAAATTACAAGGTACGTGCTGCAATTCTTGCCACGGTGATTTCGCTGTCGACAGCATGCGGCACTTTCAGGCTAATGGCTTCGCCGTGTCAAACACCAGCCAGGCCTGCGACCCCACGAAAACGCCGGATGACACAGCATTGCTTTGCTCACCGGCGACCTACGTGACGCCCAATGCCGATCAGACGTACATCTTCGCCGACGACCTTCATCCGACGACGCGTCTGCATGCACTGTTCGCCCAGTTCATAGAGCAGCAGATCGCCAGGAGCGGTCTTGGTCACTAAGCCCGGCAAATGATGACTCGCCAACAGACTCGTCGGGTTCTCAGACGTTCGGTCCGACCTCGTCTTGCTATCGCGTCGAGCAGCGGGTGATTTTTAGCTGATTTTCAGGACAGATAGCCCAAAGTCGAATGTATGCATACGGCGTTGTAGAAACCGACGAAGTGCTTGTTGCGCCGCGCGGCGAGCCCTATCTGCGTGGCGAGCAGTTGATCAGCGAGGCGCTGAACTCGATATCCTGCTGCAAAAGCGTCGCGACAAGGCCGCAGCCAAGCGGCTCCACGGCGCGCATGTGCGACCGGCCTTATTTCAGGTTGCTGAGCTTCGCGAGCGCAAGCGTTTCGACCGAATGCCAGGCCGTGTCTTCACAATCGAAAAAAGTGTCGAGCGTAGTAGCGGGTTCGTTACCTTTCGGGGCGCCCCTGGCAACGATCCAGAGCGTCGCCACCCAGCCGTCGGCAATGTGATCCTTGACGGTCATATGGGCGTCGTGCGTGTCACTTGAGATGATTTTGTCTGCCATAACGCAGTGCTCCTGGTTGAACGACGGCCACACCTGGTCCGATCGCTGCCGGATACAGTAGCTTTTCATCAATGAACGGCGGGGCCGCTACATTCCGAACTTGTGTTCCGAAATGTATCTGTCGCCGTATGCAAGCGCCGCCGCATGGCCTTCCTCGCTGGTTGCGAAAATGCCGACGGCATAGTGCTGGTCGGCCGAAGGAAGGCAGCCTTCCACCGCATGGCGAAGATGGAAATCAAATTTGCCATCTTGCAGTTCCAGACACTCCGGTGTGAATGTATGGATTCGGGCTTGATACAGTTTCTGAATATTTTGTCTCATGATCTACTCCTGCCTGCAGTGCCTTTCCATGCATTCGTTTTCCGTTGTCTCAACGAAGCGATCGCGGCATCGCGCAAGATCGTCTAACTGCGCTGAGAACGGTCATCGATCCCGGGGTGTGCGGATTGGGCGAGAAGGGCGACCTGCGCGAGACATCACTCCGCGGCAACACGCTCGTCCGCATCGGTATCCGACCAATACCCGTGCCTACCGTAGAACCGGTGCAGCACGACTTCGTAATGCCGGTCGATCGGTATCGAGTCGTCATATGCGGGGCTGTTCTGGATCACGTCGCGAGTGAGTGTCGTCGACACTGCAGACTCGAACCAGTCGACTCCGTCTATCCAGTGAATCGCGATCAGCACGGCTTTTCCGCCGGGCCACCAGTTGTGTGTGTCGACCACCAGATAACGAATTGCCCAGTCGGTGTCGTCGTAGATGAAGTCCGACACATGGCCGATGCCGCCGTCGGCTGTCTTGAGGTGGTAGCCCTTGACCTCGTCGGTACTGCGCAGATGAATGTCAGGAGGCGGCTGGTCCACGTGCAACGTCGGCCGTGACGGCGTATCGGGCAGCGCGTCCGGCGGGACGCCGGTCGGATCGTAGGCGGGGTAGGCGCCCATGCCCCACAGGTTCGGGCCGCCCCAATACGTCGGATAGCTGTAGTAACGCAGGTATTCGATCTCGTGCTGCCGCGATACGGGCTTGTGCGTGTCGAGAACCGGGCTGTCCCTGACTTGCTGCCGGGAAAGTCTGACGTGCACGACACTCGACCCAGGGTCCGTGTGCTTGACCGAATTACGGCGACACCAGCACTTGCCGGTCGTTGAGCCAGTTGCCCGTTTCGACCACAAGATAGCGGACGCCCCAGGATTCGTCATCGAAATAGACCTGGCTGACCGAGCCTATGTCGCCGTCGGATGCGTGGACGGTGCTGCCGCGCAAGTCTCTTATGCTTCGCAACATGATTTCTCCGCAACATGAAAAGTCTGGGGCTCGCGTCAAGCGGCGAGCCCCAGAGTCCATCTTTTTAAAGCGACGTGAGCCGGGTAACTTTCGTGCCTTCCAGCGACGCGCCGGCCATCAAGCCACTATTGGTCAGAACGAACGCGTCGACCTGTCCGCTAGCGGTGCTGGTGTCGAGATTGCCGTTCGCGCCCACTTTCAGCACGGCTACTGACGCGTCGCCGCCAGCCGACCAGCCGTCTCTGCTGCGGAAGCGGTTGAGCGACTCGTCGGTCATGAACAGGAACACGATCGCGCGCGATTGCGCGCCTATCTGCCAGCCGATCGAACCGGTCGCCGTGCTGTAGTAACCCATCGTGCGTCCGCCGACACGCAGGGACCCTTCGCCATACTGACCGCCGACCACGAAGCCGGCGTCGATCACCGAAGGGAACGTCAGCACCCCGTGTGCCTTGCCGATCAGTTCGCGCGAGCCGGGCGCCATGCCGTAAAGACGCGTTAGCGTCGAATCGACGCCAGCATCGATGCTGTGGCGCTTGTCCATTTGCTGAACACGGCTCGCGTCGGAAGAGCCGGTCATGGTGCAACCCGAAACCACCGCGCCGAGTGCCAGAATGGACCCGGACGTGCTCCAGATAAATGTTCGTCTAAGCATGATTTGCTCCCCGCTGGTTGACGATAGAGGTCACGCTACACTGAAGCGCACGAGAATGCGGTACGACAACGTACAAACGCGTCTCTATGTACGACCGCACACTCGATGCCGATCGTCGGTGAGTGGTATGTCATCCTGAAGACTTCGAGGACACTGCGCCACATCGAGGTGCTGGACAGAGTGCGGCTCATCGGTGCACCGGGCCGCGGCGAGGTATCGAACATGCAACAGCCGGCGGCCGAAGTCGGTACGCTGCCGTACCGGCATCGGGGCGAAGAGGCGGGCAGTGATAGAACCCGGCACGGTTCGGGTGCATCATGGCGATGCGCGCCCTCTACCGCACCTGCATCCAACTGACACTCATCCGCCATCATGCCGATAAACTATCTTCGAGGATTCGCCAGCCCGCATCGGACCGACGTGACCAATCGGCGTCTCGGGCGCTGGCTCGCGTTCGTTGCCGGCGCGGCCAACGCGGGCGGCTTTCTGGCAGTCGGACAGTACACGTCGCACATGACCGGTATCGTGTCGTCGCTGGCCGACAATCTCGCGCTTGGCGATATCGGCCTTGTCGTGGCGGGGCTCAGTTCACTCATTGCATTTCTCACCGGCGCCGCCACGTCGGCGATCCTGATCAACTGGGGACGGCGCCGGCACGCGCAAAGCGTGTATGCGACGCCGTTGTTGCTGGAGGCAACGTTGCTGCTGGGCTTCGGGTTGCTCGGCTCAAATCTGGAACATCACCGGCTCCTGTTCGTTTCCGCCACGGTAGGCGTGCTTTGCTTCGTGATGGGTCTTCAGAACGCGATCATCACCAAGATTTCGAAAGCCGAAATCCGTACGACCCATGTGACAGGCCTGGTTACTGACATCGGTATCGAACTGGGAAAGCTGGTCTATCGGAACGCGCCAGGTTTACGAGCGCCACGCGTGCGCGCCGATCGCCAGAGACTTGCGCTGCTGGCGTCACTGCTTGGGATGTTCTTCGTGGGCGGCGTGACGGGCGCGTTGGGATTCAAGCACATGGGTTTCATCGCAACGCTGCCGCTCGCCGCCGTGCTTCTCACACTCGCCTTCGTGCCGTTGCTGGACGGGATGCGCGGTGTCAGTCATGTTGATAAATGATGCGATATGGTTGTTTTTACTGGTCTGAACGTTACCGTACAGACTTACCGTATTGCACATGAGACCGTGGCAGCAGCGCGGCTTTCTGTCAGACTGCGAGGAAAGTGAAACATGCAGCACGAACATCATCGAAACGGGAATCATCTGCTCGCGGTGTTCCCCGACGCGGAGTGGGCGCGGATAGCCCCGCATCTGGTGTCGGTGGACATGCCGCTGGGACAGGTCGTGTATGAGTCCGGAGATCGCCTCACGCACGTCTATTTCCCGACGACCTCCATCGTCTCGCTGCTGTACGTGATGGAAGACGGTTCATCGGCCGAAATCGCGATCGTCGGCAACGAAGGGCTCATCGGCATTGCGCTCTTCATGGGCGGCGAAACGACCCCGAGCAGAGCGGTCGTGCAGAGCGCAGGGCTGGCATACCGGCTGGATGCTCGCCTGCTGAAGGAGGAATTCCGCCGCGCCGGTCCGGTTCAGCGGCTGCTGCTGCGCTATACGCAAGCACTGATCACGCAGATGGCGCAGACCGCCGTGTGCAACCGGCATCATTCAATCGATCAGCAGCTATGCCGCTGGCTGCTTCTCAGCCTGGACCGCCTGCCGTCGAACGAGCTGAAGATGACGCAGGAGTTGATCGCCAACATGCTCGGCGTCAGGAGACCTGGGGTCACGGAAGCGGCGATGAAGTTGCAGGATGCCGAATTGATCCGCTACAGCTATGGGAATATCGAGGTGCTGGACCGGCCCGGCCTCGAAAAGCGAGTGTGCGAGTGCTATGGCGTGGTGAAGCGGGAATTCGACCGTCTGCTGCCTGATTTGAAGGCGCTGTAAAAAAAGTCCGCTTGCCGCACGTACCGACGATCTGCAATGACGCGGCGGACACGCCAATCACTACTACAACAGGATACCGCGATGAACGTCAGTCCTCTTGCTGGCAAGCTCGCATCACACGGGATGCTGGTCAACGTTCCCCGGCTTGTCACGGCGTACTACACCGATATTCCGGACCCTTCGATCCCCGCGCAGCGGGTCGCTTTCGGCACCTCGGGGCATCGCGGGTCCGCATTCGAGCGCAGCTTTAACGAATGGCATGTGCTGGCCATCACCCAGGCCATTTGCCACTATCGGAAGAGGCAGGGTATCGATGGTCCGCTGTTTCTTGGCATCGACACGCATGCGCTCTCCGAACCCGCGTACGCGACCGCGCTCGAAGTACTGGCGGCTAACGGCGTCGAGCTCATGATCGCGCAAAACGGCGAATATACCCCTACGCCGGCGGTGTCGCACGCGATCGTCGCGTATAACCGCGGCCGCACCGCGGGACTGGCGGACGGCATCGTGATAACGCCCTCGCATAACCCGCCGGATAGCGGCGGGTTCAAATACAACCCGCCGAACGGTGGCCCGGCCGATGAAACTGTGACCCGCTGGATCGAGGAAACAGCGAACGGGCTGCTCGAAAGCAGGCTCGACGGCCTGTTGCGTGTATCACTGTCCAAGGCGTTGCGCGCCACGACGACGCACTGGCATGATTTCCTCAACGCGTATATCGGCGACCTCGATAGCGTTATCGACATGGACGTGCTTCGCGGCGCACCGATCCGCCTCGGCGTCGATCCGCTCGGCGGTGCGGGCGTGCACTACTGGGGGCCGATTGCCGAACGCTACGGTTTGAACCTGAGCTTGATCAATGACGAAGTCGATCCGACCTTCCGCTTCATGAGCGTCGATTGGGATGGGCGTATCCGAATGGACCCATCGTCGCCGTATGCGATGCAACCGCTGATTGACCAGAAGGACCACTTCGACGTGGCCGTTGCATGCGACAGCGATCACGACAGGCATGGCGTTGTCACCCGGCACGCCGGGCTGCTGCCGCCGAATCACTACCTTGCGGTCATGATCGACTACCTGTATGCGCATCGTCCGCAGTGGGGCGCTCACGCAGCGGTTGGCAAGACCGTCGTAAGCAGTCAGATGATCGACCGCGTAACGGCAAAGCGCGGCCGTACGCTTTACGAAGCGCCGGTCGGATTCAAATGGTTTGTCGGCGGCTTGCTCGATGGCTCGCTGGGCTTCGCGGGCGAAGAGAGCGCGGGCGCCAGCTGTCTGCGACGCGACGGCACCGCGTGGACTACCGACAAGGATGGCATCGTGCCCGCTTTGCTCTCGGCGGAAATCACCACGCGCACCGGTCGCGATCCCGCAGAAATCTACCGGGATCTGACTCAGCGGCTGGGCGAGCCGGTCGAACGACGCGTGCAGGCCAAGGCGAGCGTGCGGGAGCGCGCGCTGCTGGCGCGACTGTCGCCTGCGCAATTTCCTCACACCGAACTGGCCGGCGAAAAGATCGAGCGTGTGCTCGACCGTGCGCCGGGCAATGATGCGGCGATCGGCGGTATCAAGGTGATCACGAAGAACGGCTGGTTTGCCGCGCGCCCGTCGGGAACCGAGGACATCTACAAGATCTATGCGGAGAGCTTTCTTGGCGACGGGCATCTGACACGTATCGTCGACGAAGCTCGGGCGATGGTCGACGGGGTGTTTGACGCGAATGCGGCTACGCTTTATGCCGCTCAACCGTAACGCACGCAGTCGGCATGCGCGGCGACGGCGCTAACGACGCAACCGCGCTGCGCCAGGCGCAAATCGGCATTGCGGTGTCGACCGCGACCGACGTCGCCAAATCCGCTGCCGGTATGGTGCTGATCGAACCCGGGCTGAGTGGCATCGTGGCTGCGGTGAAGGAGGGGCGCGTCACGTTTCAACGCATTCTGACCTATACGCTGAACGCGATCACCCTGGCGATTGGCGGGATCGCGATGACACCGTTGCCCGTCGCGGTGGTGACGGGTGTGCTGGCTGGGGCGGCGGCTTTCGCGGTCGTGCTGGACGCGGCGAAGATTCCGCTATTCGCACATCTGAGGATCACGTAGAAAGCCAACCTGTTCGCGGCACTAGCGCGCGAACTTCGGCGCGGGCCGCTACCTCGCTCGGCTGATCTCGCGCCGGGCCAGCCAGATGCCGGGCAGCATCGGCAACCAGAAGGTCAGGCCGCGCAACAGCAGTGTTCCGGCCCGTGCCGCCTCGACCGACACGCCGAGCAGACTCAGCATGGCCACGGATGCCGCTTCGAAGGTTCCCAGACCGACCGGGATCGGACCGATCGTCGCGACTATCGACGCAATGGCGACGCTGACGAACGCGACCCACAGCCGGCAAACGCGAATGCAAACGTCTAGCGCTTGCGCGTGGCCTTGTGTTTGGGAGACTGCGTGTTGGCATTCGCATCATTCTGGGTGCGTTTCTGATATGCGTCGCCGCCGCGCCGGTCAGTATCGGTCAGGCCGCGCGAAAGGTCCTGATGTGCCTGCCGTCCGACAGCGCGCGTGCCCTCTTCATGTTGCGATTCCGCTGACTGATCGGTCTCGTGCGGCAGCGGCGCAACGTTCTCCTGATCCTCATCCGCCCGGGTGGCGGTGCGCCGGCTCGCCGGATCAACAGGGGCGGTGTCGGCGGGTGTCTGCGTGGCGAGTTTCATCACGGGCTCCTCTCAGTAAGCTGGATCAGGATTGTCGGACCGGATGTCATGCATGGTCGGCGCGTGCCATCGCGGCCGGGACGTATCATCATCCCAGCGGTGAGTCGTAGTCGCGTCGTCACATAGCGGCCGTTCATGCATGACAGGCCCACTGGCCATGTTCTCTACCTGCAGCGAAGGTCTATCTCAATCCGACATAGCCGAGCACGAACAGAACGATGACCACGGCTCCCACAAGCCAGACGATGTTGTACATGACGCTCTCCTTAGATTCGACACCCCTTCAACAGCCGCGCGACACTTCGATCGCGACCAGCTGGCGAAACGTGCGGTGGCATCAGGCGTTCTGTCACAACAAGGACGTGCTGCGTTGCGCCGTTCACCGGCTGTCCGCGAATGCATGCCTCACGGGAGCGACCGGGAATCGTTGATGCGCGCGAGTGTACCGCTACGTTCTCACGTACGACCGGCTACGTCTGTACGGTAGCGGTCAACGCCCTTGACTCGATGCGTCAAACCCGTGTTCCTGTTCCATCGGGTGGGCGACTCATACGGGTTCCTTCTACGCGCGACAGCACTGATGCAAGCAGACGGTCGCAATCGTCACTGCCGAATTCGAACAGGTTGCGCTCGGCCAGATCGACATCACGCGCGAGCGATTCGCGCAACAGGCTCTTCGCTCAGAAATGTCGGCTGCGCACGGTTGCCTCGGGAATGTCGAGGCACTAAGCGGTTTCCTCTGCGAGTGGCGGTAAGAAAGCGCAATTAGACGGCGGCGTCATTGTTCATATCAACCGTCGGGCACCGCCGCGATTGTCCACATCAAAGGCGACACGCTTGCCGCCTGCATCAATGCCGGTGGCGGCAGATTCCTGGTCGGAGGCTGGCCCATCCGGACAACTATCATGTGTCGGGCTCGCTTCCTACAGAAAGCAGAACATCCCGACAACGGCAGCAGCCATCACGACCGTTTCAGATTTGACGCGCCTTGAGACGGCGCATGCTTGAGTGCGCGCCGCCCGTGTCGTGTCCGCAACTCCTCCACCTCCTGCGAGGCTTGCCAGAAAAACAGGGAGGGACTGATTGTCGTGCCGAACACCGCGACGACGGTTGTGACGTAGCCACCGTTCCACGACAGATGCGGAAACACGGTCCGGATCGCGACGGTCATCCATGGAATCTGGACGGCGAACACGACGCCGACGTAGGCAAACAGGACAAGCGTCAGCCATTTGAGAACGCGGACATAGTTTCGATACGGAACAAAAACCTGCAACACCAGCGAAAACAGCGCGAGGCCGACCGTGTAAACATGCGTCGGTCCACCGATGATCAGATTGACGGCAGCGCCCATGGCCGAGAGGTCGGCCGCAATATTGATCGTGTTCGCCACGAGCAGGAGAATAACCGTGCCATAGAGCAGCCATGCGGGATAGTGGCGTCGAATATTGGTCGCCAGTCCGTGGCCGCTGACCCGACCAATCCTGGCGCTGATGACCTGGATGGCGACAATCAGCGGATAGGTCAGCAGGATCGTCCACAGAATGTTGTAACCAAACGCTGCGCCCGCCTGCGAGTATGTTGCGATGCCGCTCGGGTCGTCGTCGGCCGCTCCGGTAATCAGACCGGGCCCTAACTTCTCGATCCACGAATTGACGTTGCTGTGCGGCGTTGACGACGGATCAATATCGGATTCCATACCGGCTCGATTGCATGGGTATTTGAAGCGACGTTCGTTCTTCGCTGCCGCGTCGTGGTTGACCTCACGTCACTATAAAAGAGCTCCTCTGATCGTAGCGCGCATATTCATAAACTCGCGACCATGCGCAGGGCAAAACCAGATCAAACGTCGAATCGCAGACCAGATGAGGCTGCCCGAACATCAGCCGTCAGATTTTCCACGATTCGAACGATTATCCCTATCCGCACTGCACCTTGTGCGGGTGTTGGGCACTCAACTCCCTGAACTGTATTTGCATCATGTGTGCGACCACCTTGTGCAGATGGGTGGGTGTCCGGGTTTCGTGCTCGCGCAACGCCGCGGTGTCCACCGTAACGGTTTCAGTCGCGTCTTCGCCGGCGTGAAGAACATTTCTGGAGCGTGCTTCTGCGGAAGCCCGCGCCTGTAGCCTGTCTCTCGTAGCTCCTTCGGCAACTGCTGGTGACAGGAAAAGGCCGACCTTGCGGCCGGCATTTCGAATAAGTTGGGAAGTTGTCCCGTTGGCTCGACCACAATAGACACGCTCGTCACCGGTTTTAGCGACTTAAAGATCGAGTGACCGGCCTTCGACTGCGCCGCGAGTGGCCAGCCAGTAGGGCCGCTGGTTGTAGTACTCGTGCAGCGACGAACCCCACTGCGGGTCCGACATCGCGGGCCAATGATCCTTGTCGAAGCCGGGCGCGTTCTTGATGCGCTCGGCGGTGACGCCGAGCCGGAAGCACTTCTCGTCGGCGTCCAGGACAAGCGCGCTCCACGGGATTGCGTAAAGGGTGTTGCCCATGCCCAGGAACCCACCGCTCGACAGGACGGCGTACGCGATCCGGCCGCCGCGCACGTCGAGCATGATGTCGGAGATTTTGCCGATATCTTCGCCATCCGAAGTGATGACCTTGTCACCGTCGAGCGTGGCTGCCGCCATCACATCCGGGCCGGGGCCTTCGCCAGTTCTGCCGCCGACAATCTTCGCGCCGCTGCCACCAGTTGCAGGTTGGGTGCTGGGGTCAAGTGTGGTCATGATGTTCTCCTCGTGAAAAGACCAGACCTTCTATCCCGCAACCGTCATGCCATGAGCGAGTGCCGACACGGATTGGTGCGCGACGGCTAACGTTACCTTCGTTCGAGCCCGCGGCAGGGCTGCCCATACTCAAAATGAGTTAATGCAGCTGTTTTTTCAGATCGGAAAGTTCGGCATGAACCGAGGTGACGGCACTTTTTACTTTCGCATTTACATTGGTTGCACGTTGACACGCCTGCTCTGCACGGTCGCCGACCTGCTCAAGGTCGTCTATCCATTGACGCATGCGCTTTTCGTCTTTCGATTCAATTATTTTTTTTGCGCCTCCGGATTTTTTATCGAGTTGATCAACGCAGTCCATAAGCTCCTTAGGCACTGTGGCGTCGGCGTGACAGGCTTGCGAGGCTTTCTCAATGGTTTGCTCCAGATGGGTGAAACGCTTCTGGATTTCACTGGCTTGCAGCATGATGAACCTCCTCCTCGAAGGTTGTTCCGCAGTAAGTTTGGGCGCCGTTTTCCTGGATCCCAACGCGGTACCGTCAGCCTCGTCTGCCTGAGCCAACCGGCATATTGCTGCGCCGCGGTTCTCAGCCAATCGACGGGTGGCGGCCTGTTTACTATAGAACTCTCCACTGCAATCAGACAGGTCCCGTTCCTTCCGCGTGGCGCAAGCGGGCTGGCTGAGCCCGCCCGTTTCCCGGACTGTTGAGGAAGTGCGCCATCGTGGCGTTCTTCCCGAATCGTGCAGGCTGCAGCGTTGTGCGCTGCATCAATTGACCGACCCGGGACTTTTGGGATCTGAGCGATCTGGTGATGATGGCGCATTGAGGTCGGAGGTGTCATGGGGTGATCTCAGGACACGCATTTCCCTGTGTGCGCGTCAGTCTCCGCGTGTATCGAACGTGCCGCGTTGCAAAAACCGGTTACTCCATAGCCGCTCGATGCGCTCGCTGCAGGGACGGACGGCACGATCGATCGCCCGATGGCATTGGAACAGCGACTTGACGCATCGTGCAAAGAGTGTTGACCGCTGCCGTACAGATCTGCGGTGTCGGCGGTGAGAACGTATTAACGGACACATCGAGGTGTTGTGTGTCCCACACCGTTGCAGCCGAACAGACCGAAGAACTGGGCGCATGGGCGTCGCTCTGGCCTGTCGAATGCGCCGGGGCCGGGCTGTTGCTGCTGCCGTATCAAGCCAACGGTGAACGGATTGAGCGTGCGCGGTGCCTGTATGACGCCGGGCTAATCCCGGCTGAGGCGGCACACGGTAGGTTCGGTGTGTAGCACTGATCTTCACTCGACGCCGTCACGTGCGGGTTGGCTGAGCACACCCGGGCGGCGTCAGGCTAAGCACGTAGATAACTCAATTGTCGTCTGACCTGCGCGGTAGGTGCTCGTGCGGGACCGGCTCCGCCCCTGCGGCATAAGGATCGTCACCCGGAGTGCCTGGCGCAGGTTCAGGCGCCGGCGCCCTGGTGCCTGGCGTAACGCCGTGGATGGGGTGATCCGGAAGTCCTGGCCGGTGAATCGGTCGTGTGGTCGGGTTTGAGGGCATGATTTCCTCCTACGCTGACGAGACCAGCAACGACCATCATACCCCCATCGGAGACGCAGAACGTACCGGCTCCAGGCCCAGTTTTTGACTACCTTCAGCGAAACCGCAGACTGCTGACGCGGCTCGCCGGGCGCGGCCGAGCAATAGCGCGCGTTGTGCCCGCTACGCACACGGACGGCAAGATCAATCCGGTGAAAAACAGGAAAACGGTATGGCCCGGTCGATTGGCGGGGGCGTTGAACGCTACCGTACAGACGTATGTTCTCGCAGGTGAGAGGTTCACCACATGTCACAGACCTGGGGCAGCGCAATCGCGCAGACGCCAGCGTTCGAGACTATCGCTGGTCATTCGGGAATAGTTTGAAGCCACAGCACGTGCTCCAGAGAGAACGGCCAATGCGAATCGCACAGATTGCCCCGTTGCACGAGGCTGTTCCTCCGAAATTCTATGGCGGCACCGAGCGTGTAGTGTCCTACCTTACCGAGGCGCTCGTCGACCTGGGGCACGACGTGACGCTGTTCGCGAGCGGCGACTCGCGCACGAAGGCGACGCTCGATGCAGCGTGGCCGCGCGCATTGCGCCTCGACCCGTCTACCCGCGACGTGCTCGCCCCGCACATGCTGATGCTCGAACAGGTGCGCCGTGTTGCCCACGAATTCGACGTGTTGCACTTCCACCTCGACTATCTGCCGTTCTCGCTGTTTTCGCGGCTCGACACGCCGTTCGTGACGACACTGCACGGCCGCCTCGACCTGCCGGAACTGCAAGCCGTGTTCAATACGTTTCCGAAGGCGCCGGTCGTGTCGATCTCCAATTCGCAACGTTTGCCGCTACCGCAGGCAAATTGGCTCGACACCATTCATCACGGTCTACCCGAAGATTTGCTCACGCCGCAAACGCAGAAGGAGCCGCAATATCTCGCTTTCCTCGGTCGTATGTGTCCGGAGAAACGTCCCGATCTCGCTATCGAGATCGCTGCAAAAAGCGGCCTGCCGTTGAAGATCGCCGCCAAGGTGGACAAAGCTGACCAGGAATACTTCAGGACCGCGATTGAGCCGCTGCTGTCGCAGGCGCACGTTCAATTCCTCGGCGAAATCAACGAGCAGCAGAAGCCCGGGTTCCTCTCGGGTGCAAAGGCGCTGCTGTTCCCGATCGACTGGTCCGAGCCGTTCGGCCTTGTCATGATTGAGGCGATGGCGTGCGGGACTCCAGTGATTGCATTCAATCGCGGCTCGGTACCGGAGGTAATCGAGCAAGGTGTCACCGGCTATATCTGCGAAGACGTGCAGGGTGCCGTCGGTGCACTGCAACGTCTTGATGACCTGTCACGTACAGAGATCCGAACTCAGTTCGAACGCCGCTTCAGCGCCAGGACGATGGCGAGGAATTACGTCGACAGCTATACGTCACTCCTCCAGGCATCAAGGCGCCCGGTGTTGCGACGTGCCGCCGCGGGTTGATCGGCGCCTGGACAGTCTTCCAGGACGAAGCGATGACGCCGCAATCATGTTTCCACATGAAAAGCTGGACCTGTTCAGAAAAGCGCAGTGGATCAGGCTATTGGGTATCTGGATCAAGCCAACAGACATACTGACTGGACTGCTGGAAAAACCAACCGCTGCGCCGATGCGCCAAAGCGACTGGAAAGTGATGCGCGGGTTGCGAGTCAAATCCGGCTTATTCATCGAGACCTGTTTCGCGTTTTTGTACGCTTTCGTACCGCATTCGCGTTCGCCTGCGCGTAGCGTCAGGGACATCCAGGAACAACTTGGGGAAAATCATGCTGCGACGGACATTCATATGGAGTACGCCGGGATCGATCCTCGCTATTGGCCTCGCGGTCTCGGGGTGCACGACGACCGGAACATCCGACGCCAGTGGCCACCAGGCCGACAAGCGCCACACCATCGACACGGGCGTCGATTCGACCCTCGCACGTCTGTACACGACCGCCAACGGCTCACGTGAACTGGTCGGCAAGGCGCGTGGCGTATTAGTGTTCCCGTCGGTCATCGCCGCCGGCTTCTGGGTCGGCGGCCAGTATGGTGAAGGCTCGCTGCGAGTCGGTGGCAACACGGTCGGGTACTACAGCACTACGACCGGTTCGATCGGGCTTCAGATCGGCGCGCAATCGAAAGCCATCATTTTCCTGTTCATGACCGAGGATGCTCTCGCCCGATTCCGTAATAGCGAAGGCTGGTCGGCTGGCGGTGACGCGTCAGTGGCGGTACTGAAAGTCGGCGCGAACGGCAACATTGATACCACCACCGCGACGGCGCCAGTGGAAGCGTTTGTGCTCACAAACAGCGGGCTGATGGCCGGCGTAACGCTCGAAGGCACGAAGGTCACCAGGCTCAAATCACTATAGCGGGCGACGCAGGCGGTGCAGGTTTGTGTCTATTTGCCGTTTTCAATCTTACGGAGGAGGCATGCACATTCTCACGAACGCGGGTCCGCTGGTTTCGCTGATCGCCGGCATTCTGATTCTCGTGGTGCCTCGCCTGTTGAATTACATCGTTGCGATCTACCTGATCGTCATTGGACTGCTCGGTCTGTTCGGAGGACATCTCCATTGAACCGAAATCACCCGGTAAAAGAGCATGTTGCGAACATCGGTCCTTTTTAACGGAGATCTCGGGGCATCGGGGCGTCGACAGCCGGAAGCAGAGAAGGAGTATCGAACATGTTGCGAAGCATAAAGAGTCTTCATGGATGCACCGTCGCGGCGCGTGACGGCGACATCGGAAGTGTCGATGATGTTTATTTCGACGACGAAGCCTGGGGCGTGCGCTATCTCGTGGTCGACAGGGGAAACTGGATGCGTGAGCGGCAGGTACTGATCTCACCGTATTCGGTCAAACACATGGACCGGGAATCAGGCACCGTCCACGTGCATCTCGCACGGCAACAGGTGCAGGACAGTCCGAACATCGATACGCATAAGCCGGTGTCGCGTCAGCACGAAACCGAGTACCTCCTTTACTACGGCTACCCGACGTACTGGGGTGGTTTAAACCTGTGGGGGATGGGCTCCTCCCCCGCATTCGACATAAAGGACGTGCCGCCAGACCCGGCATCGGAGGCACTCCCGCGCCCCGACCCGGACCCACATCAGGCGCCCGTGGATGTCCATCTGCACAGCACAAATGCCGTAGAGGGCTATCACATCGAGGTGGCCGATGGCAGCATAGGCCATGTCTCCGGGTTCATCTTCGACGATGTTGCGTGGGCCATTCGTTATCTGACCGTCGATACGCGAAACTGGTGGCCCGGTGGCAAGGAGGTGCTGGTGGCAACGCGGTGGATCGACCTGATCGACTGGGTTGGCTCGACTGTTTCTACCAGACTCAGTCGCGACGCAATCAGGAGCAGTCCTGAGTACGACGACTCCGTTCCGCTCACCCGCGATTACGAAAAGAGGCTCCACGAGTTTCACGGCAGGGACGGATATTGGTAAGGATAGCGCGACATCTCGGCCTGTTCGCGCCGTGGGCGCAGCCGCCAGGATCAGTGTGATCCTGGCGTGCTTCGACTGTGCAATGTTCGCCGCGTCATCAGCGAATGGGTTTTCGGATGAGAAGTTTCCGGGCAGTCCTGCGTTCTACCGGAACTGGAGCGGTATAAACAGGCTTATGCCTGGTGCCGACTCCGGGGCGTAGACCACGGGTTGGGGGCGCATACACATAGTCCTGGTTACCGTAATAGTCGCCGCCACGGTGGTCATTGTCGGCATGTTGATAAGCCTGCCGGTTGTCCTGATCCGACTGATGCCCCTGGTTATACCGAGAGCCGTTATCCATGCCATGTTGCTGTGAATGCCCCTGGTTATGCTGATAGTTGTTATTCGCGCCATGCTGCTGTTGGCCCTCGTGGTTGCCGTTGCCGTCGTTGCCATTGCCTTCCCAAAGTCCGGCGCCATGGACATGCCGCCAACGGCCAATGCCAGGCCAACTGGAGTCATGATTCTGGTCCTCATCGAGCCCATGCACGCGGCTCGCACTCCTTGGGTTTTCATGATGTTCTCCTGTCTGCGATCCGGGACCTTATTGAGGTGCCAGTCCGCTTCCCGTTGCGGGTGTCTCGAGATCACCCTTTCTTTGCAGAGTGGTGATGGTCAGTCTGGAAAATCAGATCAGCATTCTTCTTCTGAACGTCGGACATGCTGTCGTACAGTGCCTGAAACGCGGGAGTGAGCTTTCTGATGCCTTCCGCATGGGCATCGGCGATCTGGCCATAGGACTTGAGATCGTCGACAGCGCTCATGCTGCTGGCGTTACTGGTCCGCGCCTGTCTGAGCGAGTCCATCGTGCCCGCATTGTCACGCATGACCTGCGCGACCTTTTGCCAAAGTTCTTCCTGCGCCGCGGTGATCTGAAGCCTCGTGCGAAGTCCACTGATGCGCGTATCGACCTGGTCATGGGTCGCAACGGTCATCACGCGTGCGCGCGGTTGAGTCTGGGTGGGCGAGGCAGCGCACGCAGGATTGGCGAACGCCGTTATCGCGAGAAAAAACGCTATCGCGAGCGCCGGTGCAGCTCGCGGTTGGGATGGAGGTGCAATGAGTCTCGTGATCGGTCTCCAAAGGAGTTCGATGGACTCGCGAACGGATGAACGTCAGTGCGGCGAATTCGATCGAACAGATCATCTTTGCGCCGACTTCCGACCGGCGTCTATCCGGTGCCGGACGCTTGCGCGCTGGAGCGCACTTGCTGAATCGCGGGAGCTGGTCAGCGCAGAAGCGAGCACGTTGTCCGGCTGCCTCACGGGCACGCCAGAGTTTCTCTTTCTTCAGGCGAACAGCGTTCCGTCTATTCCGTCTTGAGTACTACCAAACCACCTCTATCGGGATTGCGCGCCACGACAACCATGCTGACGCATTCGGGGTAGCGCCGATATAGCGAGAGGGAGCCGATGCAGGTTCACCCGTTGGCCAACGGCAGGGGCCGCCAGCTCGAGGCAGGAGGAACAGGGTAGGGCCGGCGGGTTCATGGGCGTTATCCGACATGAAAAAGTCGGCCGTCGTTCCGAGCAGTCCAGGATGACCATTCTGAGTGTGGCCATATCGAATGCGTTGAAACAGAAGTTTCAACGCGCACGCGAGTACGCTGCTCGTAACCTGGATTGAAGTCCGTACGGTGCCGTATCCGGTTTCGGACAGTCATTCTTGCGTCAGCGCTGCGTCGGCCGGACCCATGCTGCGCCAAAGACATGAACATGTTCAGCACGTGCTGGTGACGCGCTGTTGCAGAGGGAATCCGAGTTCGACTCCTCGCTGGTCGACTTCTCACCAGGCCGTGGATGGTGCGACCGGACAGCGTGACGATCGCTGCGGGCGAGATCTGCGCTTTGGACATGATGCTCGGGTTCCGTATCCGATTTTTCTACAGGACAGCGGATTTCTGATCGTTCGAACCCATCTCTTTCCTCATAGTGGGGACATCTCAAGATGGGGAGATTGCGCGCGTTGAACCGAGATGACAGTGATCTCGGTGCCGTTGTTCGAGTTACTTTTCTGTCACCGTAACATCGTTTCGTAAGGCACGTTGACAAGATGTACGGTAGCGTACCGACAGGCGTTCCGCGCGTGGGGATAATTGCGCGGCGTATGGCTGATGCCGACGTGTGTGATTCCGATGGCCGTGGCAGTCGCTGCGGCTTCTTTTTGTGCGGATACAAAAAAACAGCAGGTGGCACGGGAATTTCGGGAGGGGGCTGGTCTCGCGCACAGCCTTTTACGCAAACTCGCGTTGCATGCGTGCGAAGCGGGAGCTTTCAACGGAGTTCTGCCGCGCGGCAGCCGTTGCTGTTGCACAGACTGTTGGATTACCTTGAAGCCGCCGGCGCTTTAAAAGTGCAGATGGTCGAATTGTTCGACTCTTGGGTCAATTTTATGGATGAGGGTGCACCCCTTTGTCCAGCCTGCTATATCGAAGTGTCGAGACAGTCGCTGACTCTGTTAATGGGTAGACAGCGCACCTCGCCGAGAGTCTGCTTCGCCTGCGGCTCTCAACTCGGGGCGCCGCTTGAAAGTTAGCTTTTTTGCAAACGGCCTTCACAAACTTCGTAGATGCCACGCGTGATCGGCGACCTGCAGTCAAAGGACCAGTTCCCCGTGAACAACGTCGCGAGTGCGACGGAATTTGTAAAGCCGGGTATGGTTGAAAATTACGGGGCAAGCTCCTCCGAAAGCCGACCCAGTTCAATCCGCCTAGGCCAATCGCAATGCGCTCCATTGCCGGTGAGCCAGATGCCCATCAGATCGGCCATGTGATCTGTTCTCAATCATTCACTGCTGCGCGCGTGCGCAGCAAGCTGCCCGATAACCAGGTAGGAGAGCCGTTCCGCGTGGCCTTGATCGTCAGGGTTATTGAGGTAAGAATTTCTAAGCATGTTCGGTTTGAGTCTCCGCGACCTCGAAAGAGTTTTCTTCGATCCGATAGATTCGCGCCTGTGCAAAAAACGGCCAACGGAGAACACGGGGATGCTGTCTACACTGAAGTTGCGGGATATGACTCGCTTAGTAGGCTCTGATCGAGAGCGCCACCGCACTGAAAATAGTGCTGAAGTACCTGAAGTATGTCGTCTCAAGGCAGCGCCGGCAGGCTATTTGTGAACCTTGGTTAGCTTGCTGCCGCGGCGCTGATCGGGCTCGACATGTCGGGTTTAGTGACTTCATATGCGCGCGATAACTTGATTTCCCCGCGTTCGCCGAAAGACGTACCCGAATGCGAAGAGCGCGTAATATGGTACGTGCGGTAATTGTTACTCGAAAGAGATCTCGGTCACACTTTGTCAGCGCAAAGGGAATTTGCTCCATAGCAGCAGTTTTTTGCGATCTACGAAGTCGGCCATGGTGTTCTAGTGGGGGTGTCGTGTCATTGGGCTTCGACATCGCCGATCGATGCGCCAGTGGGCAAATACCGCGTCGCCGTGAGTAACGTCCGGCCGTGCCGCTGGCGCCACGCATAGAAAGACGAAACCAACATCCAGGGGCGCATCATGATGCACGTTTTTCTGGCAAACAACCGCAATGAACTGATAGAACGCTGCCGGGCGAAGGTGGCACAGAGGCCCGCGCGAGAAGCAACCGCGCAGCAACTTCAGAATGGGGTGCCGCTGTTCCTGGATCAGCTCATCAGGACGCTTCGAACGGAACAGACATCGGAGCCCCTGGACAGCCGCAAAATTTCAGGTCCCTCAGGCGGGGGGGCGTCCTTATCCGAAATCGGCGAGTCAGCGGCGCAGCACGGACGGGAGTTGTTGAAGCTCGGGTTCTCGGTTGACCAGGTCGTCCACGACTATGGGGACCTGTGCCAGGCAATTACTGATCTCGCGTACGAGCGCGATGCACCGTTTCTGATAGACGAGTTTCGAACCCTTAACCGCTGTCTGGACAACGCGATTGCCGATGCGGTCACCGAGTTCAGCTATCAGCGCGATTTTGCGCTTGCGGATCGGCAAGCTGTTGAAATGCATGAGCGGCTGGGGTTTTTCGCGCACGAACTGCGTAACTTTCTTCAGACTGCAACGCTCGCGTTTACCGCAGCAAAAACCGGAAATCTAAGTCTGTCTGGAGCCACAGGGTCGGTTCTGGAGCGGAGCCTGGACGGATTGCGTGATGTGATAGCTCACTCTCTGGACGAGGTTCGTACGGCCGCAGGAATTTCTCTGCAATCGAGGATGTTTTCTGTTGCCGACTTCATCGCTGAAGTGAAATATGCCGCTGACCTTGCGGCCCAGATTCGCGGATGCGTATTGACGGTTTCCACTGTAGATCCGCGGCTTGCCATCAGCGGGGATCGCGACCAGCTTTATTCGGCGGTTGGAAACCTGCTGCAAAACGCCTTCAAATTCACGCACTATCACACCGAAGTGACGTTGGACGCGTACGCGTCGTCGGACCGCGTCCTGATCGATGTGAAGGATCATTGTGGCGGTCTTCCGTCCGGTAACGCAGAAAGAATGTTCCTGCCGTTTACCCAGAACGGCACGGATAAGACCGGACTGGGGCTAGGTCTTTCAATCGCCAGGCGCAGCGTCGAGGCAAATAACGGTGTTCTCAGCGTCCGCGATGTGCCCGGCACCGGTTGTGTCTTCACGATCGCCTTGCCTCGATATGCAGTCTCCGCAAGCTGAGCGTTACCGCTGCCGGGTCATCTACGCACGCTACGCGGGTCGCGGCACACCGCTGAACCGACCCGTGTGGGGCCTTCACGGTGAAACGTAGCGATATTTCTCCAGTCTCCATGCGGGCAAAAATTCTCACTGGTTACCCAGGTCCTGAAATTGCTGCAACTGCAAAGCAACCTGGGGAATCGAAATGTTTACTACCGGAGTCACGCGCCTGCTCATCGGGGACGACGATCCAGATTTATTGGCCGCGTACGTACTGTTCTTTTGTGTTTGCGGTTTCGACATCCGGACCGCCAGGAACGGTGCAGACGCGCTCGCCGAATACGGCGCGTGGCATCCCGCTGCAGTGTTGCTCGATATCGAAATGCCGCGTCTCGACGGGCGCGCGGTGGCGAGAGAGATCCGCCGCGTCCGGGCGACACCTGCGCCACTGCTGGTGGCCATTACGGGTCTAACCGCGCTCTCTGAACGGGCGGAATCGATGCACAGCGGATTCGATCACCATTTCGTTAAGCCGGTTCTGATGCCGCTAGTCCTGGCTGCTATCACCATGGGGCTTGCTGCGCGTTGAACAGTGAACCTGTGCAACGCAGCAACCGCGATTTTTCAGGGGCGGAAGTTGAACGCGTCTTCGGCCCGGCAAGCACTGTCCGCGAATGTCTGTTTTTTTTTGCACCAAGGGGCCGTTGAAGGGGCGCCAGCAGTCTACCGGTTCAACCCACGCGGGGAGCACAGCCACATGGTGGGACGCGATGCGGCCGAAATCATCCAGGGCGTCGCGATCGCGGTAAAGATGGGCGCGAGCAAGGCGCAGTTCGACATGACGGTCGGCGTTCACCCGACTTCGGCCGAGGAATTCGTGACGATGAGGGGTCCGTGGGCGCCGCCCGCTTTGCCAACATGCCCGGTGTCCGGCGATCCGGGGTTACAGACGCCGCGATGAAACTGCAGGATGCCGGACCGATTCGTCACCATCGCTGCAGCCATATCGCGGCGTTGGAGTGGCCAGGGCTCGAAAAGCGCGAGTGCGAATGCTATGCCATGGTGAGGCGCGAGTTCGACAGGCTCTTACCTGATTTAACGGCGCGATAAAAGAGCGCCGTTCGTGTGCATCGACCATAGTGAGTCGGTGAGCGAAACCCGGACGACTTCGCGACGCTAACTGCGCTTCAAAGCAGCCGCCCGGGCAGTCTTTTCTCTTGATGACGCGCCCGTCAAACTGGTTTGACTAATTCCGCACCGTCGTTCCCAACGCGGTTGACTGACGGACTAACCGGAAACCACTCGAATTCTTCGGCGGGCACTGCCGCGCTGCGCGCGACATCTTCGACCTCCCGAGCGGATGTCGCTGGGTCCAGCCACTTGCGGGCGGCGTCAGCCGCGAATATCAATAGACTCCTGCCATGCACATCGAACAGGCCTGATCTGGCCGCTGTTGTGATGACGATGAACCCGTCATCATCGTGTGCTTCGTTGTCTGGTTGCAGGATGGCCACCCCGGCGAGGAACAGTGGCCCCGACCTTTTCGGCAATATCGCATAGGGTGTGCCTCACACCGTCGTCTGTCCCGATCCACTCGTACCAGGAGTCCGCAGGCACAATCACACGGCCCGAGCGCCAGAGAGTTTTCAGAAACGGGCTGTATGCGACATTTTCCGCGCGTGAGGTGACGATTTTGGGGAGAAACAGGGGGACGGACCCGGGAGGACGACAACCCCAATTGAGACTACGAATGATGCAGTCGGGGTAAATGACGAGTTGTCGAGTGCCCGGCACGGCGTTCCACGTCGGCGAATAGATGTCGAGCGGTTCGAGGGATTGGCCGATGTCGGTCGAAAGAGGGGATGCCGACAGGCCAAGCAGGCAGCACCGACAGCAAAATCGTCTAAAATTAATCTGCTCCGATCCTGATTTGAACAAGGGGAAGATAATGATTCGATTGATTGCATGGATGCTGATTGCCGGTACCGCGGTTCTCGCGGGCTGCAGCACGATGGCGGGCGCAGGCCAGGACATTTCGAAGGGCGGCCAGGCGATCAAGAATGAGGCACAAGAGCCCAAGTAAGGGAGCCAGCTGAGGGAGCGCGCCAGCGAAGTCAAGAGCCGAGGTCAACAAGCCCATTCGCTGCCAATCATCGCAGCAGACGCGGCGCCGTGATGGTGCCGCGTTTTCAATTGCGCTCGGTGATCGTCTTATTGTGCCGTGAGTTCGATTGCCGCCGTATCCGCATCGCTGCCCCGGGCAACAAGGATGTGGATGTCACCCGGTGTAATGTCGCCGATTCTGCGCTTCCTTCAACTTCAGTTCACCTGACTTCCCTCGCATTCATGGTTTGCTCCGTTTATCAGATCTGCTTTGCGACATCCAGTCCGTATGCCGTAGCATTCATTCGGGCTCTCCATTCCGCAAGTGGACGCGTCGAAACTCCACTCTGGCCCATTGATGCCAATCGGTTCTGGAGGGCCTCTACGTTCCTGTAGAACCCTGCGTCCCCAAAGGGAAGGCAGGGTCCATTTCACCTCGGTCGAACTCGGGCTTTGGTTGACGCTACAGAGGGCTGCAGTTTGCACGGCTTCGGTATAATCCAGCGGTCTTCAAGTGGCGCCAGCTTTTCGAAAACATGTCCTCCAAGCGAAACAAGTCTCTAGTTGGGCGAACCCGCAAGCCGCTGACAAAGGCACTCCTGCTGCCGATGGATCGCGCCTCGGCGCGCGAACGGTCCCTGTCCTGTCATCTTGCACTGGTGGCGTGTCGCGACGGCCATGGGAATGGCCATCTAGTCAACGAACTCATGCGTGCGGTGTACCTCGGTTGGTATTTGCAGCGCGCCGGCTACGGCCATCAGCCGGCGGAGCAGTTCAAGATTACCGAGTGCGCGGTTGAGACTACCTTGGCGTGCGCTCATGAGACGGGGGAGTGGCGACTCGCACCTGAGGCAATCAGCGACTTTGAGGCGCTGCTCGCGCTCTATGATGCTCAGCTTGAAAGCGTGCCTCTGCACAAGGTACTCGAAGCGGAAAGGCGACTCCGAGCTTTTCTCGCTGGTACTGCTAACTCCCCGTTATCGCGGCAGACCGGCCATATGAGGTTGCAGACCGTATGAGAGTGTCAACCTCACCAAATCCGTGGCGGGATCCTTTGCCACCGGGCTTTCCCGTCCTAAGTTGACACCCTCTGACCAGGAGAAAACCTGATGGTGAACTGCGTCAGCGCAAGCAGCCACAGCAAACGTCGCTCGTGCTTTGTGCTAATTGAATACATCGGTCAATTCCTTGTTTTTGTTCGACGCACGCCGCTTGCAAGGCTCGCGCAGTTCGTTGCGCGCATGCTGCGGACAGTCAGTCGTCGAGCGATTCATGTACCGCTTCGGCGCCCTGTTTCCAGTAGCTGGCCGCGCGAATGCGCGACTTGTCGACGCCACGTTCCGTGCACAGGTGGTAGCGCACTGCACGCATCGTCGCGGATTCGCCGGCGGCCCATACATAGCCTTCACCGTCTTCGGGCAAGTAGATTTCGCGTACCGCTTGCAGCAACGTCTCGCCGCGATAGTCCGATTCGCTGCGATGGCGCCAGACCATGTGCAATTCGGCCTGCGTTGCGAATTCGATCTGTGCCGACGGATCGGCCACTTCGATCACCGCCGCGACGCGTGTGCCGGCAGGCAACTCTTCCAGGCGGCGAGCAATTGCCGGCAGCGCGGTGTCGTCGCCGATCAGCAGATGCCAGTCGAAGCCCGTCGGTATCACCAGCGAGCCGCGCGGGCCGCCGATACCGAGGTACTGGCCCACTTTGGCTTGCGCCGCCCACGTTGCAGCCGGGCCGGCCTTGTGCATGGCGAACTCGATGTCCAGTTCGCGCGCTTCAGCGTCGAAGCGGCGCGGCGTGAAATCGCGGGCAATCGGCCGCTGGCCCTCGGGAAACACGGGGCCGTCAGGGCCGGCTTCTGGCAGTACGGGCTTGTCGGCGCCGGGTTCGGGGAAGAACACTTTGATGTGATCGTCGAACGAAGCGGAGACGAAGTCGTGCAGATCCTCGCCCGTGAAGGTCACGCGAATCAGATGCGGGTTCAGCGCTTGGACCTTTTTGACCTGCAACAGACGGAACTTCAGCGGATGCCGCACGCGGTGGACTGCCAGATCGGCTCGGTTGTCGTTTGTCAGCATAAGGGTGCCACTCCTGTTGGTTTGATTCGCGCGCGAAGGTGCGCATGGGCACCTTCGAACGCGGGTGTTGGATAGCGCGATCTCAAGCGGCCGGTTTGCTGCCTTGATTACCGCCTTGATCGCTGCCGGGATTGCCTTCGCCTTCGATTTCATTCGCCGCACGCATCAGGATCGCGGCGATGCGGCGCTGTTCGGCGGCCGGCACGTTGTCACGGCGCAGGAGCGCATGCTTTAGCGCGCGACGTGCTTCGCTCAGTTCGGGCAGCCAGCCGCCTTCGCTGATGTCGGCGGGCTCCTCGCCGGCAAACGCGCGGCGCACGGAATCCATCTTGCGGGCGATATGCGACAGTTTGGCGAGCATCAATTCGACGCGGTCGCGGTTGATGGCCAGGTACTCGCGGCCCGCTTCCGACAGTTCGTAACGCTTGCGATTGCCTTCGAGTTGCACGGTCACGTAGCCGAGTTCTTCCAGATACGTGAGCGCCGGATAGACCATGCCCGGGCTCGGACTGTAGAAGCCGTTCGAGCGCGTTTCGAGCGCCTTGATCAGCTCGTAGCCGTGGCTCGGCTGCGCGTTGATCATCGAGAGCAGCAGCAATTGCAGATCGTCGGAGCTGAATTTGCGGCCGCGCGGAAAACCGTCGCCGTCGCCGCCGAAGCCGCCCGGGCCACCGCCGCCGAAGCGTCCGCCGCGACCGCCGCCGCGGTAGTCGTCATGGCGGCCGATTGCGTGCCACAGTGCGTGAAGCGAGAAGCGGTCGTAGCCGTGATGGCCGGAGCGGTGACCGTGACCGAAACCGTCGCGGTCGCTGTGGTCATTGCGTCCGCCGTGGCGGCCATGGCTACGCTCGTTGCCGTGGAACTCGTGCCGGTCGCCGCGGCTACGCTCTTCGCGATGAAACTCGTGCCAGTCGCCGCGGCCGCCATGACGGCGTTCGAAGTCTTCGCCGCGTTGTTCGCCGCCGCGCTCGCCGCGGAACTCGTAATGACGGGCGAAGGCATGCCAAAGCGCATGCAGCGACGGGCGGTCATGCCCTGCGAAGAAACCTTCGTCCGCGCCACGCGAACGGGAAAAACGATGGTGATGACGCATGCTGGGGACTCCCATTTGTGTCTCAAGATGTGTCGTAAGATATATATCTAAAGATAGTTTGTCAAACTCATTTTTTGCACCGCTGTGGCTCGGATTGGGCTTTTAATGCCACTGAGTCATTAAGCAAATGACATTCATGCTCTCGTGAAATCATCGGGAAACGCCGAGAATCACGCTCAGAACGGTATTGACCGTGTTCAAGGAGCGATGAAGATGTATGCAATCACCGGTGTGACAGGGAAGGTGGGCGGCGCGGCAGCACGCGCGTTATTGGACGCGGGACACGCAGTGCGCGCTGTCTTACGCGACAAAAAGAAGGCGGCGGAGTGGGTTGAGCGGGGCGCCGAAGTGGCGATCGCGTCCTTCGAAGACGCGGATGCACTCGCCGCGGCGTTTAGCGGTACGGCGGGCGCCTTCGTGATGGTGGCGCCGAATTTCGCGCCGCAGCCGGGCTATCCGAACGCTCGCGCGGCGGTGGCGGCGCTGAAAGAGGCGCTGGTGACGGCGAGGCCGCAGCGCGTCGCGGCGCTCTCGTCGATCGGCGGGCAGCGCGAGTCGGGTCTCGGTCTCATTGCGCAGGTGCATATTCTTGAGGAAGCACTTGCGGACCTGCAGATTCCGACGGCAATTTTGCGGCCCGCGTGGTTTATGGAGAATTCGCTGTGGGATATCGCGCCGGCGCGCGAGACGGGTGTGATGTCGAGCTTCCTGCAACCGCTCGATCGTGCGTATCCGATGATTGCAACCGCGGATATCGGCCGGGTGATCGCTGAAACGCTGACTCAGTCGTGGCAGGGGCGCCGCGTGATCGAGATGGAAGGGCCGCAGCGCTATAAGCAAAACGAGATCGCCGCGATGCTGGGCGGCGTGCTTGGATGCTCGGTGATGGCTCAGGCTGTGCCGCACGATCAGTGGGAGGCGCTGTTCCAGTCGCAAGGCACGGCGTGGCCTGTGCCGCGCATCGAGATGATCGACGGCTTCAATTCAGGGTGGATCGATTTCGAAGGCGGCGTTAATGAGCGGGTGATTGGCAGCACCGGTTATCAGACGGTGTTGGCGGAGTTGGTTGAGCGGGCGGGCTAGGAGGTCGGCCGATGGGGGCGGTGGTGGCATGACGAGGATGGAGAACATCCGGTAAGCGCGCCACGCGGCAACTGCGGTGGTGACAAAGAATCAAAAAATCGACCGCCCAGTAATCGTGGTCAACAATTCCAGTGCCTTCGCGCCGGCAAGTGAGTTGCCGTTCGCGTCGAGCCCGGGCGACCACACGCAGACCGCCATCTCGCCCGGCAGTATCGCGACGATGCCACCACCCACGCCGCTCTTCGCCGGCAAGCCGACACGAAAGACGAAGTCGCCGGCAGCGTCGTAGGTGCCGCAGGTTAGCATCAGGGCCGACAAACGCTTGGTCGAACTGCTGTCGAGGATGCGTTCCCCGGTCGAAGGCACAACGCCTCCATTACTCAGAAACAACGCAGCCTTGGCCAGCTCGACACAGCTCATCGAAATCGCGCATTGCCGGCAATACGCCTCGACCACCGCGTGGACGGGCATGTCCATGTTGCCGAAGCTCGCGATGAAATGCGCCATCGCCTGGTTGCGGTCTGCATGTTGAAGCTCTGACTGCGCGACGCGCGAATCGTAGTCGATCGTGATCTCACCGGTCAGCCGCCGCATAAACTCCACCAGCGCCGTCTCGGCACGCACGAAGCGGCGGCACAGCACATCGGTGACGACCAGTGCCCCAGCGTTGATAAACGGGTTGCGCGGCTTGCCTTGCTCTGCTTCAAGCTGCACCAGCGAATTGAACGGCGTGCCCGACGGTTCGCGGCCGACGCGCTGCCACAGTTCGTCGCCGAGCAGCCGGAAAGCCATGGTGCAGGCGAACAACTTGGAGATACTCTGAATCGAAAAGCGTGTATCGGCCTGGCCGATGCGGAAGACCTCGCCGGACGGCGTGACGATCGCCATGCCAAAGCTGTTGGCCGGGACTTTTGCCAGCTCGGGAATGTAATCAGCGACCTTGCCGGTGCCCAGAAAAGGCTGGAGATCGCGATGAATATGTTCGAGGATGGATGCGTAGTTCATTGGGCTCGGACCGTTTGAAGCCGCGATTCTACTGGCAACCTGGCGCAAATTGTTCATGCGGCAAGGCGCGCCGGGTTCGAACAGCGTTTCGCGAAGGCTATGCTAGTCTTACTGTGTTTCTTACAGTAACCGGGTAAAACAGACATTTCATGACGCAAGCCTTCGATCCGGACGGCGTCGCGCGTCCGGTATTCGTGGTCGATGAGCGTTACAACGTGCTGGACGAACCGTGGCGCGCCTACCGTCGCGCGCGGCTGATCCACGTGAGCGCCGGCGTGCTGACCGTGCGCACCGAAACCTCACGATGGGTCGTGCCAACGGGGCACGCGCTCTGGCTGATGGCGAACGTGCAGCATTACCTGTCGGCCGCCGAGCCGGTGCAACTCCATTCGCTGTATGCCGATGCGGACGCTGCGCCGCTACCCGCGCAAAGCGTTGCCCTGGCGCTCGACCCTCTGGCGGAAGCTTTGCTGGGTGCCGCAGCAGAACTACCGTACGACAAACCGTTCGACGAACCCGCCGAGCGTCTTCTGCAAGTCTTGCTGGACCGCCTGTCGGGGTTGCCCACGGCCCCTCTGGCGTTGCACTGGCCACAAGATCCACGGATCCAGCGGATCGCCGAAGCGCTGAGCGCTAACCCGGCGGAACCGGCGGTGCTCGACGATCTGGCCCGGGCCGCCGGCGTTACCGCTCGCACGGCGGCACGCCTTTTCGTCAAGGAGACCGGGCAGACCTTCGGCCAGTGGCGGCAGCAACTGCGATTGCTGGTGGCACTGGAGCACCTCGGCGCCGGGGCGAGCGTCACGCAGGTGGCGCTCGAAGTTGGCTACAACGATGTGTCCTCGTTTATCGCGGTGTTCCGGGATGCCTTCGGCGACACGCCCGCCCGCTATTTCCGCTGACTCCGTTAACTCCGTTGAGGCAGCGCCGAAAAACACCGCGATCAGTGCGCGCCCGACGCGGCCGCTCCGCCGCCGCCCTTGGCCGGTTTCGTAATCCAGATCAGCGGAATGATCAGAATGAAAATGATCGCCGACACAAAGAAGATGTCGTTCAGGCCCATCATCGCGGCCTGAGTATTCACCGTGAAATCGAACAGCGCGTGCGACGATTGCGTATTCAGATGCAGCAACGACTGTGTCGAATCGATTTGCTGGTTAAACAGCGGGTTGTTCACCGTAGCCTGCTCGGTAAGCCGTTCATGGTGCAGCACCGTGCGGTTGTTCCACTCGTTGCCGGCGATCGAGGTGCCCACCGCGCCGCAAAACACCCGCGCGAAATTCGACAGGCCGGCGGCCGCCGGAATCTTGTTCGGCGGCTGGCCGGACAGAATGATCGCCGTCAGCGGCACGAAGAACAGCGCCATCGGAATGCCTTGCAGCAGCGTGGGGAGAACGAGGTGCCACGTGTCGATTTCGATCACGTACTTCGAGCGCATATAAAACACGATCGCAAAGCCGATAAATGCGAGCGTGGCGATGATGCGCGCATCCGAGCGCGGCAGCACGCGGCCCATCACCGGCGCGAGCAGCACCGCGAAGACGCCGAGCGGCGCGGTGACGAGGCCGGCATCCACGGAACGATAGTTCAGATACTCCTGCATCCATTGCGGCAGCAGCACCAGGTTGCCGAAAAACACGCCGTATGCCACTGAAATTGCAATCGTGCCGCCGAGAAAATTGCGCTGCTGGAACAACCGTAAATCGACGATCGGGTTTTCTTCAGTCAATTCCCACACAAGGAAAAACGCGAAACTGATCACCGCGGTGATGCCGAGAATCACGATCACCGGCGACGAAAACCAGTCGAGGTCCTTGCCCTTGTCGAGCATGATCTGCAGCGACGCGACCCATGTAACCAGCAGGCCGAGTCCGACCACGTCGATGGGTGGCTTGCGGGTTGCCGACTCGCGGGTGCGATAGATCATCCACGTCACGCCGGCGGCGAAAATGCCGACCGGAATGTTGATGTAGAAGATCCACGACCAACTGTAGCTATCCGTGATCCAGCCGCCGAGCGCGGGGCCGGCAATCGGGCCGACAGTGGCCGTCATGGCCCATAGCGCGAGCGCGGTCGACGATTTCTCCTTGGGATACGAGCCGAGCAGAATCGCTTGCGAGAGCGGGATCAGCGGCCCGGCCACCGCGCCCTGGAACACCCGGGCGACCAGCAGGATCGGCAGCGTGGGCGCAATGCCGCACAACCACGAAGCCAGCACGAACATCAGAATCGCGCCGACGAACAGCTTGACCTGGCCGATGCGTTGCGTGAGCCAGCCGGTCAGCGGAATCGAGACGGCATTGGCCGCGGCGAACACCGTGATGACCCACGTGCCTTCATCGACCGAGACGCCGAGATTGCCCGAAATGGTTGGGATCGCAACGTTTGCAATCGACGTGTCGAGCACGTTCATGAAAGTGGCGAGCGCAACGGCGATGGTCGCCAGAACCAGTTTGCCGCCTTGCAGAGGCGGTGGTGTAGGTGGTGCAGGCGGGGCAGCGGCGGGCGCGGAAGAGGGCTGGCTCAAACGATTCTCCGGATGGCGATGCGACGGACGTTCTGCACGGCTTTCTATTCACCACCCGGGCAATGAGCTGGGCGGTCCCTCGAATGCTCGCAAAAAAGCATACCTGTATTCGCGTTTTGGCGTCGTCGAGCCATGCAGATCGGGCGACAGAACTGAATCCGGCAGCGTATGCTCCCGCCTGAGGCCGCATGGAGCGACACCACGCGCGGTGAAACCGAAAGTACGGCGGGTACAGAGAGAGGAATTGAATATGGCTTGGGAGCAATTCGAACACGGCTGGCGGCGCGCGCCGGCGATCACGCCGGCCAAGGCACTCGTGGTGCTGATGCACGGCGTGGGCAGCAATGCGCGCGATCTGATGCCGCTCGCGGACATCTGGAGCGAGAGTCTGCCGGACGTGGCGTTTGTCTCGCTCGACGGCACTGACGCTTTCGACGGCGGCTTTGGCGGCCGCCAGTGGTTCAGCCTGCGCGATGTCAACGAGGGCAATCGCGAGGCGCGTGTGGCCGCCGCCTATCCGGCATTGCGGCACATGCTCGAGGTGGAACTGGCGCACTGGCAGCTTTCTTTCGATCGGCTTGCATTGGTCGGTTTCTCGCAAGGCTCCATCATGGCGATGCATCACGTGGCGACTAGCGCGGAAGGCGCTGCGGCCGTCGTCGCATTTTCGGGGCGGCTCGCCTCGGTGATCGTCGCGCAGAACGGTACGCCGCTCACGCTCGTGCACGGCGAAGAAGACGAAGTGATCCCGGTACAGGAACTGGAATACGCTGCGGATGCCTTCAGCAACGCCGGCTACACGGTCGATGCGTACGCCTTGCCCGGCATTGGCCACACGATTAACGCGGACGGCGTCGAACTCGGCAAGCAGGCGCTGGAGCATGCGCTCGGCGCTTTGTCGCGCGACTGACACGGTCCCAATTGAAAAGTGGCCCTAAAGATTCTGATCTGCTTGCCGTTAACTGCTCATTAGCATGAAAATCACTCCCGCCGCGCGGACCGCGCAACGCCCATCTGGGCGTGCCACGCGGTTCGGGTGACCGGGGGCGCATTTTCCATATTGCCCTGCAAGGGCGGATAACGACACATCAGAGCCTTCCTATGGCCAGACCGACGCCGTATTACCCGCTTTTCGATCGACTGTTCCGTCATTCCGTGGCGGTGGACCTCGGCACGGCCAATACCCTCATCTATACCGACAACGGCGGCATCGTGCTGAACGAGCCGTCCGTCGTGGCTTTCCAGAAAGAGTCGGCCGCCGGGCAAAAACGCGTGACGGCCGTGGGCACCGAAGCGCGCCAGTTGCTCGGCCGCGCGCCGGGCAACGTCGAAGCCATACGGCCGATGCGGCACGGCGTGATCGCCAACTTTTCCGCTGCCGAACAGATGATCCGGCAATTCGTCGACATGGCCCGGCCGCGGCCGCTGTTCAGCCGGCGCGCCGCATTCACCCTGTGCGTGCCGGCTGGCGCCACCCAGGTCGAGCGTCGCGCGATCAAGGAAGCCGCGGTGGCAGCCGGCGCTTGGAAGGTCAGTCTGATCGGCGAATCGCTGGCGTCGGCGGTCGGCGCGGGCCTGCCGGTTTCGGAGGCGACTGGCTCGATGGTGGTCGACATCGGCGGTGGCACGACCGAGGTCGGCGTGATCTCGCTCGGCGGCCTCGCGTATAGCGGCTCGATTCGCGTGGGCGGCGACAGTTTCGACATGGCGATCGTCAGTTACGTGCGCAATCTGTATGGCGTGCTGCTCGGCGAACAAACCGCCGAACACGTCAAGAAGGGCATCGGTTCGGCCTTGCGCGAGGTGCCGATCGAGCATATGAACGCGACCGGGCGCAGCGTCGACGACGGCTTGCCGCGCACGGTTCAGTTGAGCAATCACGATGTCGCCGATGCGATCGAGGGTCCGCTGCGTCAGGTGATCGGCGCGGTGAAACGTGCGCTTGAAACGGCGCCGGCCGAACTGGTGACCGATATTGCGCACAGCGGCATCGTGTTGACCGGCGGTGGCGCGCTGCTCGGCAATCTGGGGCGCCGCCTGACCAATGAACTCGGGCTCGAGGTCCGCGTCGCCGATGAACCGCTCACTTGCGCGGTGCGTGGCGCGGGCGCGGCGGCCTCCGCCGGTTTGCTCGACGATACCGCCTACGAATGATTTGATGCGGGACGTCCCGCGTTGCAGGTGGCATGACCCTTCGGGCACGGCGCGCGGCTCGCGAGGCGCTCGGCATATAAGGCGCGACACGCACGCCGAACGAGCCTCGGCGCATATTGAATGGCTGTGTGACAATACGCCCCTTGTCCCAAATTCAGGGACGCGAACACGCTTTCTTCTTCAAATCCTTTTCTAGCCGGCACCGCTGATGGTTTCAGCCGTTGCCGCGCCGTTCGTGAACCACCTGTGAATCAATCCGTTTCCGCTTCTTCCTCTCCCGCATCCCCGTCCTTTATCGAACTGCATAGCGGCTTGCGCATGCCCTATGTGGAAGCCGGGGAAGGTGAACTGCTGCTGTTCGTGCATGGCTCGCTGTGCGATTACCGCTATTGGCAGCCACAACTCGCGGGTCTGGCGAAGCAATACCGCTGCGTCACGGTGAGTCTCACGCATTACTGGCCGGTGACGGATACCGAGCCCGACCAGCCGTTTAGCTGGAGCGAACATGCGGATGACGTGGCCGAATTCATCGATCGTTTCGGTGCCGGGCCGGCGCACGTGGTGGGTCATTCTCGCGGCGGGTGTGTGGCCTTTCATTTCGCCCGGCGCCATCCGCAGTACGTGCGCACGTTGACGCTCGCCGACCCTGGCGGACCGTTGCAGATTGCCGGGCGACCGCCCGCGAGTTTGCCGGAGACCGTGAACGCATTGCGCGCAAAAGCCGCGCAGTTGATCGAAACAGGTGAGGTGGAAGCGGGCTTGCAACTGTTCGTCGATTCGGTGAGCCGCCCTGGTTTCTGGGCGATGAGCACGCCGGGTTTTCGCAAGATGGCGACTGACAACGCACACACGCTCGCGCGTCAATTCCGCGACCCGTTGCCGGCTTACCTACCCGAGCAGGCGGCCGAGGTGCGCTGCCCGGTGCTGCTGATCGACGGAGAAAAGAGTCCCGACATGTTCCGCCGCACGGCGACGGCCCTGCAAACATGGCTGCCGGATACACGCCGCGAAACGGTGCGCGGCGCCTCGCACGGGATGAATCTCGCGCATCCGGCAGCATTCAATCGTTACGTCGACGAGTTCATTCGCTCAGTGGACGTTTGAATTGCCGGTGCAGTTCAGGCCTTGCGATGCGCGTCTTTATCGAGCGCGCGTTCCGCGGCTTCGCCGACGAGGCCGTGGTAGTACAGATGCACGCCGATCGCGAGCGAATCGTTGCGAATTTCGTGGAAGGCCTTCCATGCCTTCACCGGGTCTTTGAACAGCAGATAGTGCGCTTCCTGCGCGATCAGATCCGCGACTTCATGCAGGCCATGGCCGTGCAAAACATCCACCAGCGTATCGAGACTGCGATGGGTGCGCGCATCGGTACGCGGGTAAAGCATATGCAGCACCGCCACGTCTTGCGTCTTCAACGCTGCTGACAACGCCACGACGATATCCTGATGATTCAGCGCGGTGACGATGTTGTCTTCGGTATGGACGTGATCCGGAAACAGTGTTTCGAGTGAGGCGTTCATCTGGTCCTTCCTTGTTCTTCTGGCTGATTAAAAAGGCCCGCCGTAGAACGGCGGGCCAAAGACAGCGATGTGTTCGCAGGGGAAGCAAAACACGGATTCAGTATCGCAGAGCAGCGTCGCTTGTGCAGCCTGACGGCCGCAAAACATTGTTGCAGCAAGCGTACTAACTTTCATTTGGCTGGCAACGTCGCCCGGCGGACTCAGCGCGTTTTCGTGCCGCGTACTTCGGCTTATTTCTGCGTGTTTCCGGCGATTACGCCTATCTGTCAGGCAACGAATGTTGCGCCAGCCGAGATGGATTGTTGCTGTCAATCGCCGCAATCAAAGCACCTTCGGACCGTAGAATGCGAAGCGGAGCCTGAGCATGCCACGCGGCGATCCGACGATCGAGCATGCCGGCATGTGTGCGATGTGAAAGTAAAAGGAACGTGTAGATGAACTCGAAGACACACGCAACGCTGAGCTTTTCCGACAGCGATCAGACGATTGATTTGCCGATTTATCAGGGCACGCTCGGGCCGGATGTCATCGACATTCGCAAGCTGTATGGCCAGACTGGCAAGTTCACGTACGACCCGGGTTTCATGTCCACGGCGGCATGCAATTCCGAAATCACGTATATCGACGGTGACAAAGGCGAGCTGCTGTACCGCGGTTATCCGATCGACAATCTGGCGCAAAACGCCGACTTCCTCGAATCCTGCTACCTGCTGCTGAAGGGCGAACTGCCGAATGCGGAGCAGAAGGAAGAGTTCGTCAACACTGTCACTCAGCACACGATGGTGCACGAGCAGATGCATTTCTTTTTCCGCGGTTTCCGCCGCGACGCGCACCCAATGGCGATTCTGGTCGCCGCAGTGGGTGCATTGTCGGCCTTCTATCACGACTCGCTCGACATCAATAACCAGCAACACCGTGACGTATCCGCGATCCGCATGATTGCGAAGCTGCCGACGCTGGTGGCGATGGCGTACAAGTACACCGTGGGCCAGCCTTTCGTTTATCCGAAGAACGACCTGTCGTACAGCGCGAATTTCATGCGGATGATGTTCGCCAATCCGGCGGAAGAGTACGAGGTCAACGACGTGCTGGTGCGCGCGCTGGATCGCATTCTGATTCTGCATGCGGATCACGAGCAGAATGCGTCGACGTCGACGGTGCGTCTCGCGGGTTCGTCGGGCGCCAATCCTTTCGCGTGTATCGCAGCGGGTATTGCATGCCTATGGGGGCCGGCGCACGGTGGAGCGAATGAAGCCGCATTGAACATGCTGGAAGAGATCGGTTCGGTCGACAACATTCCTGAGTTCATTGCGAAGGTGAAGGACAAGAACTCCGGCGTGAAGCTGATGGGGTTTGGTCATCGCGTCTACAAGAACTATGATCCGCGCGCGAAGCTGATGCGTGAGACCTGTCACGAAGTGCTCGAAGAGCTGGGTCTGCATGATGACCCGTTGTTCAAGCTCGCGATGGCGCTTGAGAAGATTGCGCTTGAGGACGAATACTTCGTTTCGCGGAAGCTTTATCCGAATGTCGATTTCTATTCGGGGATTGTGCAGCGTGCGTTGGGGATTCCTACGGCGATGTTCACTTGTATCTTCGCGATGGCGCGGACGGTTGGGTGGATTGCGCAGTGGAATGAGATGATTGCTGATCCGGAGCAGAAGATTGGGCGGCCGCGGCAATTGTTCGTGGGGGAGACTCAGCGCGAGGCTCTGCCGCTTGCCAAGCGGTAAAGGTTTTGGGTTTTTGCCTTTGCGGCGCTTATTTGTCTGTGTGCCTGGGGCTTTGGCCTTTCCTTGATTTGTTAGTGGTCGATTAGCGTTGCCCCTGTGCGGGGCGGCACCTACTTTTCTTTGCATGCCGCAAAGAAAAGTAGGCAAAAGAAAGCGGCTCAAACCGCTAATGCTAAGCGGGGTCAGTGGTCTGCTGCGGGTAGTGGTGCATCTGGAATCTGTGTTCGTGCACCCTCATACGCCAGTGACAAGGGCGTCATACTTCCGGCGGCGCTGCGCGCGCCGAAGCGTACTTCATCAAACCACCCGCTACGTTTTGACGCTCACGCCTCGCCAACAGGTCGTGGCTCGTCGTTGCACCGCCATTACCATTGCGATTCCGATTGGAACGGTAACCGCGTCTGCGATCGGGACGGGGACGATGATTGCCGCGCACCGACATATCATTTGAAGAGGGGGTCCGGGGTGAATGCGGAGGCGCGTCGCCGAGGCGAAGCCGACGGCCCCCACGGACCTCGACCGAAGCCCGTGGTTTCCCATGCAGACCCGTCCGCGACGCACGTAGTGCGGAGTGGGAGCGGATGAGTCCTTTGTCACTAACGCGGAATGTGCGAGAACACAGATTCCAGATGCACCACTACCCGCGGCAGACCACGGTGCCCACTTAGCAGTAGCGGTTTGAGCTGCTTTCTCTTGCTTACTTCTCTTTGCAGCCGGCAAAGAGAAGTAAGTGCCGCCCCGCACAGGGGCAACGCTAATAGACCACTAACAAAACAAGGAAAGGCCAAAGCCCCAAGAACACAGACAAAAGCGCCGCGCAGGCAAAAAACCTGCACTTGGTGCAAAAAACCCTGCACATCCCATGCCAAACCAAAACCTAGAAACTCCTCTGTGATAAGTTCGTCTGACGCGGACAGACCCTCTACAATCGGAATCGACCAGCCAGCCCTCAACAGCATCCGAACCCGAAAGTCAACGCGAAAGCGAACCCGAACCCGAACACCATAGGAGCGACCTGATGCAGCAGCCAGAAGCCCTCGGCGGCCTGTCCCACTCGGGCGGAATCGACCACCGCGAACCCGAGCCGGACGGCGCATTCATCCCGACGGAAAACCTCAACGTCGCAAGCGCCACCCAGCACGTGCTGAAGTCTGGCGACACCTTTATCGTCAACGACCCCCTCGGCGATATCACCGGCCACGACGACGGCCTGTTCGTCAACGACACCCGCGTCCTCTCGAACCTGCGCCTTACATTCGGCGGCCGCGCGCCCTCGCTGCTGTCAGGCAGCGTCAGCAGCGACAACACCTCGTTCACCGCGCATCTGACCAACCGCCCCCTGCCGCCGCTCGGCGGCGACAGCACACCGGAAGGCGTGATCCACGTCGAACGCGTGCGCGTGCTCTCCGGCACCGTGCTCAACGAAGCGATCGAACTCACCAACTACGGCACGAGCGATGCAGTCGTGCCACTGTCCATCTCCTTCGCCAGCGACTTTCGCGACATGTTCGAAGTGCGCGGCCTCAGGCGCGACAAACAGGGCCGTGTCGAACCGGCGCGCGTCGAGAACCGCGAAGTGCTGCTCGGCTATATCGGTCTCGACGACGTGGCGCGCAATGTGCAGATCGCCTTCTTGCCGGAACCGGACAAGCTCTTCGCCGATCGCGCGGACTACACCGTCAAGCTGCCGGCGCAAGCGTGCGTATCGATCTATCTGTCCATCTCGGTGCAAGTCGTCGCGCAAGCCGACAAGCCGGCCGCGGGCGTCGCACAGCCCACGCATGCGGTGAGCGAAGCCCATCTGTCGCAAATCGATGCTGAGCGCCCACGCGTCGGCCGCGCTGCTGTGCGCGCCGCACTGGTCGACGCCCACCTGGTGATGCGTGAGCGCCGCCGCGTCACCGCCCGCGTGCGTTCGAGCAATCCGCTCTTCAACGCGTGGATCGACCGTTCGCTTGCCGACCTCGGTTTGCTGACGACCGATCTCGCCACCGGCCCGTATCCCTACGCCGGTATCCCGTGGTTTTCAACGCCGTTCGGCCGCGATGCGATCATCACGTCGCTGCAGACGCTGTGGCTGCAACCGAATCTGGCCGCGGGCGTACTGCGCTTTCTAGCCGAACATCAGGCACGCGAGAATTCGCCGTTTCGTGACGCAGCGCCCGGAAAGATCATGCACGAGATGCGCAAGGGTGAAATGGCCGCCACCGGCGAAGTGCCGTTCGCGCTGTACTACGGCGGCGTCGACAGCACGCCGCTCTTCATCGTGCTGGCCGGCGCTTATGCGGCACGCACGGGTGATCTCGCACTGGTCGACGAACTGTGGCCGGCATTGGAGCGCGCGGCGCAGTGGGTCGCGGGCGTGTGCGACAAGAACCGTTACGGTCTGCTGGACTATCAGCGCGAGTCCGACGGCGGTCTCGCCAATCAAGGCTGGAAAGACAGCCACGATTCGGTCTTCCACGCCGACGGCCATTTCCCCGACGGCCCGATTGCACTCGTCGAAGTGCAGGCATATGCGAGTGCCGCCTTCGATACGATGGCTCACTTTGCCAAGCTGCGGGGCCTGCACGACCAGGCAATGCAATACAGCGAGCGCGCGAAGAAAATCCGCCAGTGCGTCGAAGAAAAGTACTGGATGGAAGAATCCGGCTTCTACGGCATCGCGCTCGACGGCCACGGCGAACTGTGCCGCGTGATGGCGTCGAATGCGGGCCACTTGCTGGCCTTCGGTTTGCCCTCGCGCGAACGCGGCGAAGCGGTGGTGCACGCGCTCGACTCCACGCTGTTTCATACCGGCTGGGGCGTGCGTACGCTTGCCGCGAGCCAGGCGCGCTTCAACCCGATGGCGTACCACAACGGCTCGGTCTGGCCGCATGACAATGCGCTCTGCGCACGCGGCCTGTCACGCTACGGCGGCAAGGCGGCGGCCGTGCGGCTGTTGCAGGCGCTGTTCCAGGCGGCGGTCAATTTCGACATGCGCCTGCCCGAGTTGTTCTGCGGTTTCCCGCGGCGGCGGGGCGAGCCGCCTACCGCCTATCCGGTCGCCTGTCTGCCGCAAGCCTGGGCGGCGGGCTCGCCGTTCATGATGCTCGAAGCCTGTCTGGGTATCACGATCGATGCGGAGCGGCGCGAAGTCGTGATCGAGCAGCCCATGCTGCCCGAGGGCATCGACTGGCTCGAAGTCGGCGATCTGAAGGTGGGCGATTCGTCTGTGTCGATCACGTTCCGGCGGATCGGCGACAAGGTGGTCGCGTCGGCAGCCGAGCAGGGCGACGTGCGGGTGGTCGCGCTGCTGTAGAACCGCGTCTTCGCGAGGCACGAAGCGCACGGGCGGCTCGCAAACGATACCTGTCCTAGGGGCGCGGGCGAGTCAGCCGAAATTGCTTCGGTTGCTCACCGGCCCAATCAAAAGGCAACTCGAGCGGAGTGCATGTGCTGATGTTCAATACGGACACAAAAAATCCATTTCCACGTAGCTGTCATCATCACTGACGGTACGCCACATACCGTATCAGTGATAGAGAATTGGGGGCTGACGGTCCCTGTGACGAGCCGATGTCCGACGGCCGGCCTGACAGAGCCGCCTTCAAAGAACGCGCTTCGGATTGACGGGCAACTCGACGTTAAGCTTACAAAAGGTTACAGGAGTCGCCTCGACGTTTCACCTGCCGGTAGTTCCCTCATCTACCATCAAATTTGGGGATGTATCGAGCCGCTTGGGCGGACTACCTAACTTGAACGGAAGTGCATCATGAAACGCGCGATGGTTTTATTCGCTTTGGGAATTTGTGGTGCCAGCGCCTCAGGGCTAGCGTCGGCACATGCAGACGTCAACGTTTTTCTCGGCGTGCCCGGTCCGGTATATGTAGTGCCGCCCCCCGTTGTCTATCAACCGCCTCCAGTGGTCTATGCGCCGGCGCCTGTATATGGTTACGGATATCAGGGCGAATACCGTGATGAACGTCATTGGCATGACAACGGCAAACACAAGGGCTGGTACAAGCACCACGGGGACGATGACGAACAATGAATCGTTGCGTAATCGTTATCTGATGTCGCGCAGGGTTCGCAACAACATTGCCCGTGCCCGGTTAGACGCACCTCTCGGCACCGTTTTCAACTAGATGGCGCGCTTTCGGCGTATTCCTCCGCCGATAGCCAGAGCGCACAGGGTCAGCAAACAGAACCCCGCTCCCGCGTAGAACGTCGCGCCGGCTCCCAGGCGGTCCCACAACTCACCTGCGACCACGCTCGCCACAAGCATCGCCAGACCGCTCATCAAATTGAAGAAACCGAACGCGGTGCCTTTCAGGTCCGGTGGTGCTGCATGTGCGACCATGGTCGCCAACAAGCCCTGCGTGAGCCCCATATGCAGGCCCCACAACGCGACACCCAGCAGTACGACCGGCCAGTGGTTTCCATGCGCAAGTACGACATCCGATGCAATGAGTACCACTAGCCCGATGGCCAGCAGTTTCGTGTGGCTCATTGAATCGGCCAGCTTGCCAGATGGATAAGCAGACGTCGAATACACCAGGTTCATCGCAACCATAACGAGTGGCACCAGCGCCACCGGGACGCCACCCTGCATCGCGCGCAAGACAAGGAATGCCTCGCTGAATCGTGCGAGCGTGAACACCGCCCCAATGAATACAACCCACCAGTACGGCCGGCTCAGCTTCTTCAGGCTTTCGAGCTTCATCGGGTTGACGCGCTTCGCGTCCGAATGGTGCGCTGGTTCCTTGATGCCGAACACCAGCAACGACACCGCAACGAGCCCTGGAATCACAGCCACCCAGAATACGAGACGAAAGTTGTCTGCCCACAGCAGCATCAACACGACGGCGAGCAACGGCCCGAGAAACGCGCCGACCGTGTCGAGCGACTGTCGCAAACCATAGGCGGCGCCCCGCAGGTGAGCGGGCGTGATATCAGCTACGAGCGCGTCGCGCGGCGCACCCCGCACACCTTTCCCGATTCTGTCCGCGATGCGCGCCGTCAGAACGATGCCAGATGTTGGCGCGAGCGCAAACAACGGTTTGCTCAACGCACCCATGCCGTATCCGATGACCGCGAGCCATTTCCGGTTGCCAAGGTAGTCGCTGAGCGCGCCGGAGAACATTTTCACAATGGGTGCAGTCGCTTCCGCGACGCCTTCAATCAGGCCCACCATCATCGCGCTCGCGCCCAGACTCGTCACCAGGAACATCGGCAAAAGGCTGTGAATGATTTCCGAAGAAATGTCCATGAACATGCTGACGAAGCCGAGCATCCAGATACCACGTGGGATTTGGCTAAGCGTGCCGGCGCGCGGCGTGGAATTGGTCTGCATGTTTTCTCGATTCAGACGGCCTGGCGACGACCGTGGTCTTCACGGTCTCGCTTCGGAAATTACGACTGATGATTGTGACCGCAACCATTTCTAGACCGAAGTTATCGGTCAAACTCCTTCGTTTGCTCGGCTTCTTCAAACTTCTTGCCCAGAACTGTTGGCACGAGAATCAGAGAGCGGTCCGTCGAGTCATGGTTTTCGGCCAACTTGAACGCTTCAGAAATGATTGCTTGCACGTCCTGCCGCAACATGGTCACGTCGAAAGGTAGATTTGCCGCGAATGGGTCCCAGTCGAAGCAGCCAACAACCGCAGACTTCCACGCGTCGGGCGACAACGTCGATGTGAACTGAACCACCCCTTCAAACGCGGTAATCGAATTCATCAGCAAACCGGCTGGAAGTCGTCCAAGTTTTTCATAGCGAATTGAGAGTACGCGTTTGGCAGCAGCGGCGTTATATCCGCAACACTCGATTGCATCTGCAGCAGGCGTCATTTGACGAGCTTCGAAAGCGTCTCTGAATCCTGCGATACGCATCTCGGTCGCATATTCATCCGCTACACCTCCTAGCAAGACCAACTCGTCTGGCGCCGCGCCCCGTGCCAGCAGCTTTTCAATCAGCACATCCGTAATAGTTTGAGCGCCTTTGCGGTTATCGGAAACGACCGACGGCGCACCGTCTCCTGGCAGGTCCAGATTGATGGAAGGGACGCCTGCCGCCGAACAGAGCGTGTTCAGTGGTGTCGGGTTACGCACGCCGGCGATAAATAGCAGCTCAACCCGCTGCGATAGAAGTGTTTCAGTAACGCTCACCTCGACTGCAGGGTCGCGCTGAGTGCCCACGACTATCGGACAAAGGCCACGACTACGAGCCTGCTCTTCGAAGGCCTCGGCGAGTCCCGCGAAAAAACGGTTCCGATAATGGGGAAGAACCATACCCACTAGACCCGAGCGCGATAGCCTGAGTCCTCGAGCTTTCATGTTGACGTTATACCCAAGCTGGCGGGCGCTTTCGAGTATTCGGTTCGCGGTTTCCTCCTTGATTCGATAGCGAACCCAACTGCCGTTCAACACCATGCTGACTGTAGCCGTCGAGGAGCCGGTCGCCTTTGCGACGTCATAAATCGTGGACTTGCGTCCTGGGTTGCTGCTTGCCATCAAGTTGCTCCGAGGGCATTGCGCCGTTGTGTCCCGAAAAGGTAGCCGTTTCGCGACAGTACCCAACACCAGGGTTTTTACGGCTCGACCGAACTGCTAAATAGATTCAGCATACACCCACCCGAATTGCTAAATGGATTTAGCAACTTTAGCAAAATACGAAATCGGGCCTTTTATCACTCATTTAGGGCGTCTGCGTGCCCAGGCGTCTACCGGAGGAGACATGTTCAAGAACATCATCCGCAATTTGGGTGCCGGCGCAGTCGCGCTCGCTTTGACGACGAGTTTTGCATCGGCCTCGCCTGACAAGCCTGTAATCGGTGTCGTTGTGAAGATTGGCGGCATTCCATGGTTCAACGCCATGGAAGCGGGAATCAAGAAGCGCGCTGACCAGCTCGGCGTCAAGGCATTCATGGTCGGGCCGACGAGCGCTGACCCTGCGCTCCAGGTCCGAGCAATCGAGGACTTGATTGCGCAGCACGTAGACGTCATCGGCGTCGTGCCGAACGACGCACAGGTTTTGGAACCCGTTCTTCAGCGTGCCAGAGCCGCCGGTATCAAGGTCATCACCCACGAGTCCCCGAAGCAGCAGAACGTGGACTGGGACTTTGAACTGGCCTCGTCCAAAGGTTTCGGCGAAGCCTACGGAAAACGCCTTGGCGAGGCGCTGGGAGGGAAGGGCGAATACGCCGTTTTCGTCGGTTCGCTGACCGTGCCGCTCCATAACGCCTGGGCGGATGCGGCAATCGCCTACATCAAGGCCAACTATCCCGGGATGACCCTCGTCGGGGACCGCTACGGCGTCGCTGAAGACGTGGACGCGTCGCGCAAGACTGCGCTCGACCTGATGCGCGCTCATCCTAACTTGAAGGGCATCCTTGCGTTCGGCAGTCAGGGCCCGATTGGGGCAGCTCGCGCCGTCGCGGAGCAGCAGGCGAAAGGAAAGGTTCTGGTTCTCGGGCCGTTCTCGCCTGGACAGGGCCGAAAGCTCGTCCACGACGGCGTGTTGAGCGGCGGGTACATGTGGAATCCGGAAGTCGCTGGCGAAGTGTTTGTGACGCTGGGCACGATGCTCGTAAAGGGGCAGCCGATTAAGGACGGCACGAACATCCCAGGTCTGGGTGTTGTTCATCCCGACGGTCACAACTTGATTGTCGACCAACTGGTGGACCTCAACGCCAAAACCGTTGACGACCTCGCAAAGATGGGCCTCTGACCGCAATCCTTTTGCCGAACGGGTGAGCGCAGTTGTAGCGCCGCTTACCCGGAAGTTAACGGTACGACACATCTGGTCGCCAGCCAGTCACGTGCAAGTACCATCGGAGCGTTTCCATGAGTCAACCAGCTTCCATCAACGTCCTCCGTTCTCAACGAGGTGATGCGCACATGGCACCGGGTGCGCTCGACACCGGCGGCATGCCCCTGCTCAAGCTCGAGAACATTTCCAAAATCTTCGGTGGCGTTAAGGCGCTGCGGGCCGTGAAGTTCGACGTCATGCCCGGAGAAGTTCTCTGCCTTGCGGGCGAGAATGGCTGCGGCAAGAGCACCATCATCAAGATTATCAGTGGGGTCTATCGGCCGGAACCTGGCGCAGTGATGCTCATGGACGGTGAGTCAATCGAAGGACTCGACCCGGCCAGGGCCCGTGACCTCGGTATTCAGGTCATCTGGCAAGACCTGGCGCTTTTCCCCGAAATGACCGTCGCGGAAAACATTGCTTTCGAGCAGAACCTGGGCTCTCGTCCGCGTATCGTCAGATACGGAAAGATGAAGGAGGCGGCACGCCGGATTCTCGAGCGGCTCGGAGTCTCCATCGACCTCAACCGTTCTGTCCGCTCGCTATCAATCGCCCAGCGCCAGGTCGTGGCAATCGCCAGAGCGCTTGTTCGCGACGCACGTCTTGTCTTCATGGACGAGCCGACTGCCTCGCTCAGCCATGCTGAGACCGAAGCTCTGCTGAAAATTGTCCGGCGACTTTCTGCGGACGGAATTGCCGTGGTGTTCGTCAGCCATCGGCTCGCTGAAGTGCTAGACGTCTGCACTCGCGTGACCGTTTTCCGCGATGGACAGTACGTCGGCACCTTTCCCACCGAAGGGATGACGCAAACCCGCCTGACGGAATTGATGACGGGCCGCACTTTCGACTATGAAGTACGCACGACAGACCTGACGAAAGCGCCGGTTGTGCTGGAGGTACAGGGGTTGTCACGAGCCCGTCAATACCATGACGTGTCGTTCAAAGTGCGACGAGGCGAGATTCTCGGCGTCACGGGACGCCTTGGCGCAGGAAGAACGGAAGTCGCATTGTCGCTTTTCGGAATGACGCGCCCCGGTGCGGGTTCCATCCAGCTCGACGGAAAAGAGATTTCGCTGCGAACAAATCGTGACGCTATCCACGCAGGGATAGCTTACGTGTCTGAAGACCGACTTCAACTCGGCCTTGTACAGCCGCAATCAATCGGAGACAACACAGTCGCTGCGGTGTTGGACAACCTTCTGGACGGCACCCATCTCATCGCTTCCAAAAAACGAAACGCGCTGATTCAAGACTGGATTCGGCAACTGGCCGTGAAAATCGGGAAACCCGACGACGCGGTCTCAACACTGTCCGGCGGGAATCAGCAGCGCATCGTGCTCGCCAAGTGGTTGGCAACAAATCCGAAGCTTCTAATTCTGGATTCGCCCACCGTCGGCGTCGACGTCGGCGCCCGTGCCGGCATCTTTGCCATCATCCACAAGCTCGCTGCTGAGGGTATGGCCATCTTGCTGATATCGGACGAAATTCCGGAGGTTTACTTCAACTCCGACCGAATTCTGCATATGCGCGACGGCCGCATCGTTAAAGAGTACGTGCCGGGAACGACAACGATGGAACAAATCGAGCGAGACGTCCATGCCTGATTTTCGCAAACTCGGAATCGGTTCGATTGAGGCTCTGCTGATTCTCGTTATCGCCATCATGGTGATTGGCCTCAGCCTTTCAACCTCGACATTCCTTACTCTTCCAAACCTGTTCGACCTGCTTAATCAGAGTTCCGTCAACATCATTTTCGCAGTCGGGCTACTGGTCGTGCTGATTGCCGGTGGCATTGATATCTCATTCGCCGTCGGCGCATCGGTGGTCCAGTACCTCACTGCGTTGACAGTGTTGCGACTCGGTGGCGGTAACTGGGCGCTAGGTTTCATTGTCTCTGCCTGCTTCGGCTTCGTGCTTGGCTCCATCAACGCCACGATTATCTACAGATTTCGCATCGTCTCGATTGTCGTGACGATTGCCACGTTCAACGTGTTTTTCGGTGGATTGATGTTTCTCACGGGCGGGGTGTCCATCTACGACCTGCCGGACTGGTGGACTAATAGAGTCTCTATTATCAATTTCAACACCGCGAGTGGTAATGCGAATCTCGCACTGCCTGTGGCCGTGATGATCGTCATGGTCATAGCAACATGGTTTCTGCTGCGGCGCACGACAACCGGTCGACAGCTCTACGCCATGGGCGACAACCCCGAGGCGGCGCGACGCGTGGGGGTCAACATAGGTGCGATGCATTACATCGCTTTTGGCTGGCTCGGCATGATGGCGGGGATTGCCGGACTCATGCAAGCCCACTACGTGCAGGAAGTCGTTCCGAACGCGTTTTATGGCCGTGAACTGGATGTGCTCGCTGCTGTGGTGCTCGGTGGTGCAAGGTTAGGCGGTGGGCGCGGCACAATCCTCGGCGCCATTCTTGGCATCCTCCTGACCGCTATCACCGCCAACGGCCTGAACTTGCTAGGTATCTCGCCGTATGCGTTCAAGATGATTATCGGCGCCATCATTCTTATCGCCATTACGTTGTCGAGCGGAGGTTTCGCCAAGCTCGTCGGAACGCGATTCACGTCACAAAGCGTAAAGGCCTCGTCATGAAAATGTCCTCATCTCAACGCGCGGCCGCGCCGCTCGTACCCGCAGACGTCGCCGGCTTGCTTGGGTTTCTGCTGCTCGTCATCGCAGTCCTGAGCTTCGCATCTGAGCGTTTTTTCTCAGCGAGCACATTCGTGTCGGTAGCGTTCCAGTTGCCGGAAATCGGGTTCTTTACGCTGGCCATGCTGATGCCCTTGATTTCCGGTGGCTTCAATCTCGCGGTGACTTTCACGGCGAACATATCGGGGTTGGCGATGGCGTGGGTGCTTCATACGTACGGCGGAGCGGACGCCGGCGCCGTAGCCATCATCCTCGGCATTGCTGCTGCATTGGCCACCGGCTCCGCAGCCGGTTGGGTGATGGGTGCCGTCATTGCGCGCACCGGAGCAAGCCCAATCCTCGTGTCTTTATCGATGATGATTTTCTTGCGCGGATTAGGGGAGTTCCTCACACGTGGGGGCGACATCTCCGGGTTTCCGCCGTTTGTGCGCGAAATGGGCAACGGTGTCTTCCTCGGCGTACCGATTCCCCTCCTGATTTTTCTCGGCTGCGCATTACTTTGGCACGTTGTCATGACACGGTCGCGGCTAGGTTTCGCCACACGCATGATTGGTTCAAATCTGGAAGCAACGCGATATTCCGGCATCGCGACGACACGCGCCGTCACCCGAATCTACATGCTGTCGGGGCTGATGTGCGGCGTCGCTGGCGTGGTGATGGCGGCCCAGTTCAACTCGGTTCGCGTTGGCCATGGAGAGGCCTTTCTGCTCATCTCCGTGCTTGCGTGCTTCCTGGGCCGCGTCGACCCATTCGGCGGCTTTGGCCGTGTGGTTCCGGTCGTGATTGCACTGGTAATTCTGCAGGTTATCGCTTCAGGCCTCAATTTGCTCGGTGCCAACCAACACCTGGCGACTGCGTTGTGGGGTGTCTTCTTGCTTGCCGTGATGCTCTTCCGTTGGGCATGGGCGAACAGCATTTCGAAAACTTTGGTCCGCAGGCGCGTGACCGCATCTGAAGGAGTGACACAATGAATAAGCTTGGCGTACACGCACTGGTATGGGCTGGCGATCTCACCCCCGAATCGACTCGCAAGGTTCTGAGCCGGACCAAAGCCGCTGGGTTCGAGCTGGCTGAACTGTCCTTGCATGGTCCGAAGGTCATGGACCTGGCGCTCACGCGGGATTTGCTGCAAGAACATGAGCTGGATATCGGTTGCTCGCGCGGTCTCACCTTTGATGCGGACGTGTCCAGCGAGGATTCTGCTACGGTCGCACGCGGGGTTTCGATGCTGGAGGAAGGTATCAGCGTCACGGCTGAGCTGGGTGGAGGCTACTTCGGCGGGATTCTTTACGGCGCGATGGGAAAATACAACGCACCGGTTACCAGACAAGGCCGCCGCAACGCGATTGATTCGCTCAAGCGCATTGCTGATTTCGCGCTGAAGAAGAACGTGACGCTTGGGCTTGAAGTGGTAAATCGCTACGAGAGCAATTTACTGAACACTGCATCGCAGGCGCTTGCCATGATTGACGAAGTCGATGCGCCCAATGTTGTCGTTCATCTCGATACGTATCACATGAACATTGAGGAATCCGATTTCATGCAACCGGTTCTTCAATGTGGCAAGCGTCTTGGCTATGTTCATATCGGGGAAAGCAATCGCGGGTACCTCGGGTCGGGGACTATCGACTTCTCTCAGTTCTTCCATGCACTCGCCATGATTGACTACAAGGGAGTCGTGACTTTTGAGAGCTTCTCGTCGACGGTCGTCAACGAGCAGTTGTCCAATGCGTTGGCAATCTGGCGCAACTTGTGGGACGACGGTATGGACCTGGCGAAACATGCGCGGGAGTTCATCGCGGGTGGCATCAACGCCGCCGCGCGAGCAAAATCGCACCACTAGACGCCCACCGGGTGAAGCAAGTGTCGCGACAGCACAATGCGTTGAGAAACGTTGATGCGAGCGGTTCGGCAATCGGGCCTCGGCGAGGATAAGAATAGTGCTCGCCGACCGCCACTTTTTTGGAATACCCTGGATTATGTCGACGATTGAAGACCGCTACCTCGGTCGCCTCCACCAGTTAATTTCTGACGGGCGGCGCCAAATCCTCGGTTTGGTTGGTGCGCCGGGTGCGGGCAAATCAACACTGGCGCAAGCAATCCTTGATGCTTTTCCCGGAAAGGCAGTGGTTGTGCCGATGGACGGGTTTCATCTTGCGAATGTCGAACTCGCACGGCTCGGTCGCGCATCCCGCAAAGGTGCCGAAGATACGTTTGACAGTGCGGGGTATGTCGCACTTCTGAGGCGCCTGCGTGAGCAGCGTCACGACGAAACAATTTACGCTCCCACATTTCGCCGGGAAATTGAAGAACCCATCGCCGGCGCAATCCCTGTGGCGCCTGATATGCCGCTTGTAATCACTGAAGGGAATTACCTCCTTCTCGAGCATGGCCATTGGAAAGCTGCGCGACCGTTGCTCGACGAAGTTTGGTATGTCAACGTCGACCCAGACCTGCGACGGCAGCGTCTTGTTAGCCGGCATATTGGTTTCGGGCGGGACCAGGCTGCAGCAGAGCAGTGGGTTCAGAAAACTGACGAAGTGAACGCGACCTTGATTGATTTAACTAGAGAGCGTGCCGATCTTCAATTCCATTGGTCATCGTAAGGCACATTGAGGGATTCTGGCACCCCACGAGGCGATGCATTATGCGTTGGTCTCCTCGAGTATCTATGGATTTCCGGTTGAACATTGATAAAACTTCACGATGGAATCAATCAAGCGCTGGTCGTCTCACTTACCCTCTACGCGGAACTATTTGCAGCGACGGCGACCGTCTAAGCCGACTAGCGAAATTGTGACATCGGCCATTCTATTGAGGGGGCAAGCATGTTCACAACCGACGAATTCGCGTATTTCGCATATGGCTCAAACATGTCGGCACGCCGATTGGTCGCACGGGTGCCGTCCGCGAGGGTCGTCGCGTCAGGATTCGTAAGCGGATGCCGACTCGCGTTCGACAAGATCAGTAACGACGGGTCGGGCAAATGCGATTGCGAGAACACTGGGGTTGCTGGCGACAGAGTGTACGGCGTCATTTTCGGGGTGGCCTTTCGGGACCGTGTCGTGCTCGACAGGTTCGAAGGGGCCGGCGCCGGTTATGAACCTAAAACAGTACATGTTGAAACCAACGTTTGCGGCTTAGACGCGCTCACATACTTCGCCACGAAAAAACGTTTCGGCCTCACACCGTATCACTGGTACAAGCGGCATGTGCTCATCGGTGCACGGGAGGCAGGTCTTCCCGCCGACTACATTCGTGCCATCGAAGCGGTCGCTTCTGTTGACGACTCCCAGCAGTCAAGGGCCGAGAAGGAGGCACGTCTGTACGACTGATTGAGTAAGGTCGCTAGGCCAGATGTTGTTCGCAACTGGTTTTTTTCAGACCAGCTTTGTTTGCGATGCTGAGAGCTAAGCCTTTGATTTTGCAACGGTCAGATTTGGCGCAGATATGACTCTCTTGAATCCAATTGCCATTGTAACTATTGCAACGCCCTAGAAGACGCCATCCGCTCGGATGTTTGTTGTTGCGCTTGCGTGGCCATTGCGCAATCAAATCAGCCCGTTAGCGAGAATGGGACGAGAAGCCCTCCCAGTCGGGCCAGTTTGTTTTGCGAAAAGCTAGCCAGGACAGAATTGATTGCGATAGGACAGGTATTGTTTGCGAGCCACCACGAACTGGAAGTTCTGTTGGATGCGATACACCGGGTGGTAACATTTGTTGTCATTCTTATCGACCGTTCGCCCGGTATATCGCATGCCAGACAGTTTTGACCAGCTCGCCGCCCTGATCCGGGCGCGCTTCTCCGAACTGAGTCCGCAGTTCCAGATGGGAGCAGGGTTCCTGCTCGATCATCCCGATGAAGTCGCGGTCTCGTCGATGCGCAAAGTGGCCGAGCGCGCGCAGGTGCAGCCGGCTTCGCTGGTGCGTCTGTCGCAGCAACTGGGTTTTCCCGGCTGGAACGAGTTGCGCAACCTGTTCGTCGCGCGCGTGCGCACGCGGCCCGAGCCGCTCACCAGTCGCGCCCGTTCGCTCGTCAAATCGAAAGATGCGCTGGCCAGTGACCTGCTGGTCGCGCAACAACACAATCTTGAGGTCACCGCCGCGCATAACGGCCGCGTGATAGTGGAAGCGGCGCGTATGTTGCGGCGCGCGCCGCATGTGCATGTAGCAGGCTTTCGCTCCTGTTATGCGGTGGCGTTTGGCCTTGTCTACGGCTACCGGCTGTTTCGTTCTTCGGTGTCGCTGCTCAACGGCGAAGCCGGCACGCTCGAGATGCAACTGCGAACGGTCGCGCGTGACAGCGCCACCATCGTCATCAGCTTCGCGCCCTATTCAGTCGAAGCGGCACGCGTGGCCGAAGCCGCGCTAGAAAAGGGCAGCAAGCTGATTGCAATCACGGATAGCGCGGTTTCGCCGATCGCGTTGAATGCCGACAAGGTGCTGATTTTTTCGCACGAAAGCCCGTCGTTCTTTCCATCGCTGGTGGCGGCCACGGCGATTGCCGAATCGCTGGTCGCGCATCTGCTTGCGCTGGAAGGGGCGGGTGCCGTCGAGCAACTCGGCATCGCCGAGCAGTCGCTGCATGAAAAGGGCGCGTACGTACCTTGAAGTTTTTCCTCTGAACCAGGCAGCAGCGTGTCACGGAGCGCAGACGCTCCGTTTGCTTCACCATCGCATTGTTTTACAACAAATGTTGTTCAGAAGTATAAATACGTACCAATTGTTGAATGGATGCGAGCCGTGGTGTCGAAGCAGAATTTAAGCCATCTTTCAGATGGGCGGTGAGCCGTATGACATCGGTTACCGGCTGGGTGAACTCGCCAGACCGGTGTTCGCCGAATACATGGAGCAAAGCAGCCACTGCCGGTGGCTATCGCCGGCGACGGCATCGAGATCATCGATTCCACCGGCAAGCGCTATATCGATGCCTCGGGCGGCGCAGCCGTCTCGTGCCTCGGCCACAGCAACCAGCGTGTGATCGACGCGATCAAGCGGCATGCGCAGCAATTGCCGTATGCGCACACGTCGTTCTTCACCACCCTGGTCGCCGAGGAACTCGCCGACCGCCTGGTGGCGAGCGCACCGCAAGGGCTCGAACACGTGTACTTCGTGTCGGGCGGTTCGGAAGCGATGGAGGCGGCGCTGAAACTGGCGCGGCAGTATTTTGTGGAGAAGGGCGAATCGCAGCGCCGTCATTTCATCGTGCGTCGCCAGAGCTATCACGGCAACACGCTGGGCGCGCTGGCGATCGGCGGCAATGCGTGGCGGCGCGAGCCGTTTCTGCCGATTCTGATCGAAGCGCATCACGTGAGCCCGTGTTACGCGTATCGCGAGCAGCGCATCGACGAAACCGAAGAGCAGTTCGCGCAGCGTCTCGCGGATGAACTCGAACAGAAGATTCTCGAACTCGGCGCTGACACGGTAGCGGCATTCGTTGCGGAAACGGTGGTGGGCGCAACGGCCGGCGCCGTGCCGCCGGTGCGGGAATACTTCCGCAAGATCCGCGCGGTGTGCGATCGCTACGGCGTGCTGCTGATCCTCGACGAGATCATGTCGGGAATGGGCCGCACAGGCTACCTGTATGCGTGTGAAGAAGACGGCGTCGCGCCGGACATCCTCACGATTGCCAAGGGGCTCGGCGCCGGCTATCAACCGATCGGTGCGAAGCTGAAACTGCACGCGGCGATCCGGCGCGAAGCGTTCGTGCGTGGTTTGATGGTGTATCCGATGGGTGGCACGGTCGACGGCAAGATCGGCGATCATGTGCTGCTGGCGCCGCCGTTCATCTGCACGGCGCGCGACATCGGCGAGATCATCGGCCGCTTGACCGATGCGATCGAAGGCGCGTTGATCGCCATCTGACACCCTTTCCCTTTCAGCGAGATCCGCGATGACCGAGCGTTTGCCTCACTTCGAACTATCTGAAGCCACAGCCGAGCAAAAGGCCGTACTCGACGAGATTCTGTCCGGTCCTCGCGGCAATCTGAACGGGCCGTTTCTGGGCTGGATTCATAGTCCGGAGCTGGCGCAGCAGGCGCAGCGACTCGGCGCGTTCTGCCGCTATCGCACCGGCTTGCCGCTGCGCCTGTCGGAGCTGGCGATTCTGGTGACCGCGGCGCGCTGGCAGGCGCAGGCCGAGTGGTATATCCACTATCCGATCGCTCTCGATGCCGGGGTAGCCGAAGCGGATGCCGAGGCAATCCGACAGGGTCATCAGCCTTCCTTCGCGGATGCCGATGACGCATTGATCCATGACTTCGCGAGCGAACTGTACGACACCAAACGGGTGTCGGATGTCACCTATAGAAAGGCGGTCGGGCGCTTCGGCCACCAGGTGGTGATCAACCTGGTGGGCTTGCTCGGTTACTACGCCCTGGTGGCGATGACACTGAACGTGTTCGACATGCGCGCAGTGGGGCAGGAGAGCTTGCCGTTCGCCGAGTAGCGGCTGTGCCCTGAGTCTGCTGCACGGACTGCGGCGCGCATCGGCGAACCGTATCCCGGCGCCGTCACGACACTGGCACGCGGAAGCGCCTATGATGAAGTTCGGTCCACGCCCGCACCTCTTGCGCCGCGCGGCACGCCCCGAAGACATACCCCTTGGGGCACTCGCGACCGATGCCGATACTACGAATACCCGGGCTGGACCGTTGTGGGCGGCATCACGTAGGGTTGAGGAGCGGTGCGAAGCAGGGCACAAACAGGAGAGAGCGATGAAGCGCAAGGCATCAGCAGTCTGGCAAGGCGGCCTGCAAGACGGCAAGGGCTCGATTTCCACCGACAGCGGCGTTCTCAAGGACACCCAATACTCGTTTGCCACGCGCTTCGCGGACGGCATCGGCACGAATCCGGAAGAGCTGATTGCGGCTGCGCACGCGGGTTGTTTCTCGATGGCGCTATCGGCCGAACTGAGCAAGGCGGGCATCAAGCCTGAACGTATCGGCACCACGGCAACCGTCACGCTCGACAAGGACGGCGGCGGCTTTTCGATTACCGCGGTGCATCTGGATGTGGCCGTGAAAATTCCCGGTGGCGACAAAGCCGCGTTCGAGAAGGCGACCGCGGACGCCAAGGCGGGCTGCCCGGTTTCCAAGGTGCTGAACGCCACCATCACGATGGACGCGAAGCTCGAAACCTGAGCGCGCGGTTCGGCTATTGCGGACAGATGAAGGGCTGGCTGGCGGGGGTAGCCGGACCGCCGGCTGCCACTCTCCGTTCATTTCCTTCATTTGCTGCTTATTTGCCATTTAACGAACGCACAACGACGATCCGGCAGCGCGTGGGCGCAAACGCCGGTCGCCGTCTTCAATGGGACCGTCGATGACAACGCAAACCGAAAAAGCACGGCAATTCCAGTCTTATCACACAGCGGGCGAAGCCTTCATCATCCCGAACCCCTGGGACATCGGTACCGCGCGGCTGCTCGCGCTGACCGGTTTCAAGGCGCTCGCCACCAGTAGCGCAGGCTACGCGTTTTCGCGGGGCCTGCCGGATAACGCCATCGGCCGCGCGCAGATGATGGTGCACCTCGCGGAAATTGCGGGTGCGACCGATTTGCCGGTCAGCGCCGATCTGGAAAATGGTTTCGGCGACAGCCCGGAAGACTGCGCCGAGACGATCAGGCAGGCCGCGGCTGCGGGCGTGGTCGGCGGTTCGATCGAGGATGCAACCGGTCGCGCGGACGAACCGATCTACCCGTTCGAGGCTGCCGTGGAGCGCGTGCGCGCGGCAGTCGTCGCGGCGCGTGCTCTGCCGTTTCCCTTCACGCTGACGGCGCGTGCCGAGAACTACCTGGTGGGCCGCCCCGATCTCGACGATACGATCCGGCGTCTGCAGGCTTACCAGGAGGCTGGGGCGGATGTGCTTTATGCGCCCGGCCTGAAGACGCGCGAAGAGATCGCCACCGTGGTCAGCTCGCTCGACCGGCCGGTCAATGTGCTAATGGGCTTGCAGGGCGTCCTGCTCAGTTTCGAGGACCTGCAGGCGCTGGGTGTGCGGCGTGTCAGTGTGGGCGGTTCGCTGGCGCGCGCGGCGTTGGGCGCGTTTCTCCGCGCCGCGCACGAAATGCGCGATCACGGCACCTTCAACTACACGACAGAGGCCGCCAGCGGCAACGAGATCAACCAGCTCTTCACGAGCGCTGCGCAGAAGTGGGGCAAATAGACGGTCGTGCCCGTTTCGAATCTCGCCTTGCTTTCTTGAACGGTTGGTCATAATATCCGTCGGATGAAGCAATCTGGCAATTCGAAACAATTCGCGAAAAAAGAGGGTGAGGCCTGCCCTCGCGGGCGGCCGCGCGAGTTCGACACGGACACCGTCTTAACGAGCGCGAGCCAGGTTTTCTGGAATCACGGCTATCACGCCACCTCGATCGACGACCTCTGCAAGGCTACCGGCCTGTTGCGAGGCAGTCTGTACGGCGTATTCGGCGACAAGCACGGCATCATGCTCGCCGCGCTCGATCACTACGCGGAAGGTTCGGTCGCCCGGTTGGCCGAACGGTTGAACGCACCGGTGTCGGCGGAAGAGGCACTGCGCAACGCTTTGCTGCATTACGCCCGGGTCGCGTGCGCGCTGACCGGCGAGCGTAGCTGCTTCATCACCAACACCACGCTGGAGATGCAACCCGGGGACGAGGAACTGCGTACCCGCGTCGCGGCGATTCAACGCCGCATGGCGACGTTGCTGGCGGCCTCGGTGATTCGCGGCCAGGCGAGCGGCGCGTTCAATTCCACGCTCGACGAAAAAGCCGTCGGCGATTTCCTCCTGTGCGTGATGCAAGGACTGCGCGTATTGGGGCGAGTCGCCCACAAGGAAGATGCGCTGATCGGAATCGTGGACGTCGCCATGCGCGCGCTCGTCTAATTTTTTTTTACCTAATTTTTGAACGAACGGTCATGAATAGAGACCCGATCAAGTCCACTCCGGCGGCATTTGCTGGACCGGTAGGCGGAGCCGCTGCCGCTTGCCCAGGCGTCGGTGCGGTGGCCGCCAGCGGAGTTGCCACAGGTACGACGGCCACCAGTGCCGGGAAGGCTGCGTCCGGCTTCGAGCGCCAGGGGCTCGCGCTCGCCGTGCTGTTCGTCGGCGCCTTCCTCGCACCGCTCGACTATTTCATCGTCAACCTCGCGCTGCCGTCGATTCACACCGGCCTGAACGCCACCGACGCGCAATTGCAACTCGTGGTGTCCGCCTACGCATCCGCTTATGCCGTGCTGCTGATCACGGGCGGGCGTCTCGGCGATCTGTTTGGCCGGCGCCGCATGTTCATGACGGGCATGGCGGCCTTCGTGGTCGCCTCCGCGCTGTGCGGCTTCGCCACCAGTGGCCACATGCTGGTGATCTCGCGGATCGTGCAGGGCATCGCCGCCGCGGTCATGGCGCCGCAAGTGCTCGCGACCATCCGTGCGGTCGTGCCGCTGCATCGGCAGACCAAGGTCATGAGCCTCTATGGTTTCGTGTTCGGGCTTTCGTCGATCGTCGGGCAACTAGGCGGCGGCGCGCTGATCACCTATCACCCGTTCGGGCTCGACTGGCGCATCATCTTTCTGATCAACATTCCGATCGGCATCGTGGCCTTCATCGGCACATGGAAGTTCGTGCCGGAAAATCAGCCGGCCACGAACACCGGCATCGACCTGAAGGGCGTCGCGCTCCTCTCGATGGTGCTGCTGCTGGTCATCTATCCGATGACGCACGGCCGTGAAGCCGGCTGGCCGACGTGGACCTTCGTGATGTTCGCGCTGGCAGTCCCCGTATTCGCGCTATTCGTGGCGACCGAGCGGCGCGTCGAGCGCGGCGGCGGCCATCCTCTGGTGGATCTGCAATTGTTCCGCAACCCGGCCTTCGCACTGGGCCTCGTGCTCGCGTTCCTGTTCTATTGCAACAGCGCGTTTTTCCTGACCTATGGGATCTTCCTGCAAACCGGTTTGCACTGGACGCCGCTCGCTTCGGGTATGGCCATCATGCCGTTCGCGATCGGCTTCGTGGTCGGGCCGCTGACGTCGCCGGCGGTGGTCAAGCGCATCGGCGGTCACGTGCTGGCGCTCGGCTTCTCGATGATGACCGTCGGCTTCACGGTCACCGGCTGGTCCGCGACCCATGCCGCTACGCCTGATCTGTTGTTCTACTGCGGACTGGTGTGCGCGGGCGTCGGTCACGGTCTGCTCCTGCCGTCGATCATGCGCATCGTGCTGCTGGAAGTCGTGCCGGAGAAGGCCGGGCTTGCCTCGGGCGTGGTGTCGTCGACTTTGCAGATCGGCTCGGCGTTCGGCACGGCGGCCATCAGCGGTGCGTTTTTCGGTGTGATCGGCGGCCGCGAGACACCGGCTGCCTATGCGCACGCGTTCCAGTACAGCCTCGCGATCAACGCGTGTCTGATGTTTGTGTGTATCGGTTTGAGCGTGCTGCTCGTGCGGCATCAACAACTCGCACTGCGCCGGGCTGCCCAGCCGGTTTGAAAATAGCGGACGGGAAATCGTTTTCAACGGTGGTCGCTAAAAACTATTATGCACTTTAAACAGAACTGGTTTTGGAGTGGCTGCATTTACCGATGAGTTTCCCGTTCATAGGTAATTCCGCGTGTGAGTGATCAGAATAAACCCGAATCGGGTTTGTCGGTGGCAGTGTAGATATGACAAATCCAGTGCGCATTTTCTACTTGCGGACCGGGTTTGCCGCCGTAAGTTTTGCGATCGTGCAATGCCGCACGGGTGGTGGCCTGGCGTCGTTATAAAGGGTTTTCCCCGGCTTTACCCATCGATAGCCGGGGTGGAAAGCCTATTCCAGTGCCAATGAAAACGGTATCAATAAAAAGCGCTTGCCGTGGTTAATTTCGATTGTTAATCTTGGCCAACTTTTAGAGTTTTCATTCGGCAGGGTTCTATGTTGCAAAGCACGGTGCGATGACTTTATTCCGCTCAACGGGTTCCGTAGGGGATTGAATATGCTGACCGCTACCATTGACGTATTCGAAACACCGGCAGCCGCACGCTTCAATGTCGGCAATGTTGTCACGCTGAAGGAAGGCGGTCCGCGCATGACGGTGACGTATGCGGGACCGGTGGCGCTCAATCCTGGCGACTGGCTGATTTGCGAGTGGTTCGACGAACATGGCGAACTGCGCCGCGAAATGTTCGCGCACGAGAGCGTGCGGGCCGAGCCGCGCTCGATTCCCGCCGGTTCGGTGATGTGGGGCAGAATGGGCCGGGCGGCCTGAGAGAAGCGGCCCGCCGCACGTACTAGCCCCGCGAGCCGGTTTATCCGTCGATCAGTTTCAACCCCGCCACTGACAGCACGATCAAGGTCATGCAGATCACGCGGGGCGCCGAAACCGGGTCGTTGAACAGCATCACGCCGAGCACCGTGATGCCAAGCGATCCGATCCCTGTCCATACCACGTAAGCCGTACCTGCCGGCAAATGCTTCATCGCCAGCGTCAGTAAAAACACGCTGCCGAGCGCGGCCGCAACGCCGCCGATGCTCGGCCACAAGCGTGTCCATCCATTTGCATATTTCAACGCCAACGCCATCAGGATTTCGACCGCGCTTGCGGCGAGCAGAATGAGCCATGCCATCGTGAGCCCTATCGGTGAGTGGTTAATGAGCGGCCAGCTTAGGGCTATAGTGATGCGCTCACCATTACTTACCCACTGGTAACCATGGCATTTCCCGAGTCCGCCAACGCGTCCCTCGCCTCGACCGAACAGCCCTATCGCGGTGACGTTTTCGACGCCGCCTGTTCGTCGCGCCTCGCGCTCGAACTGATCGCAGGAAAGTGGACGCTGCTCATCATGCCGGCGCTGCTGCCCGGCGCGATGCGCAATAACGCCTTGCTGCGCAAGATCGGCGGCATTTCCCAAAAGGTGCTGACGCAGACGCTCAAGGAACTCGAGCGGAACGGTCTGGTGATCCGCGAGGAGCAGCCGGGCGCGGTGGCGCACGTGGAATACCGGCTCAGCGAACTGGGGCGAACGCTCAGTGACGCGCTGGTGACGCTCGATCATTGGGCCGAGGAAAACGCGGCCGAACTCGACGCTGCGCGTGAGCGCTATGACGCGCGGCAGCAAACGCACCGCTAGCTGCCTGCCCGCGGTTGCTGCGCACCATTGTTGTCGAATCAAGGTTGCTTGTTTTCCGGGTGCTCACGCGACGCGGCCCGCCTTTGCACGCGCACCAGAAGCGCCGATGAGAATGCGCGCATCCGCACGATCTTGCGCGTCTCTACAACTTCGCCGGCCACGTTCTTCGGCGGGTTGGGCTGTAGCGACCAGTAGAGTGCGAGCAGCCAGCCAAAGCCGGTCCAACCGAGGCACGCGTTGAAGAGCGCCAGCGTCAGCACGTCATGACGCTTGCGCCGGTCCGCGAGAATGCTCGGCAGAAAATACAGCGCCAGCGCGAGCACCGCGGCGATGGCCTGTACCACGATGTTGCCACCCATAGCCTGGCTCCTCAGGACGTGATGTATCCCCCGATTGTCGCGCGATTGTTTTCTTTGCGCTGCGTCGCGCTGAAACATGCATGCGCGGTGAGGGGGTTCAGCGCATCGCGCATCAGGACTATGATGGACGTTTCGACTGAACAGAACCGCCACGGACCGCCACCATGATCTCCGACGATACGACCCAGCAGACCCAGCGCATCAATCAGGACACGCTACGCGAATTCGTAGACCGTAAATGGAATGACGAGATTGTTCCTGCGCTCACGGACTACATTGCCGTGCCGGCCAAGAGTCCGGCGTTCGATCCCGAGTGGGTCAAGCACGGCTATCTCGAGCGCGTGATTACCGACGCGGCGCAATGGGCCGAACAGCAACCCGTACGTGGCCTGAAGCTCGAAGTGATCCGCTTGCCGGGCCGCACGCCGGTGATTTTCTTTGAAACGGCCGCGACCCGATCGGGCAGCGAAGAAACCATCGTGCTGTACGGCCACCTCGACAAGCAGCCTGAATTTGACGGCTGGCGCAACGACCTCGGCCCCTGGACGCCCAAGCTCGAAAACGACAAGCTGTACGGCCGCGGCGGCGCCGACGACGGCTACGCGATCTACGCGAGCATCACGGCACTGGCCGCGCTGGACGCGCAAGGCATCGAGCGTCCGCGCTGCGTCGGCCTGATCGAAACCTGCGAGGAATCGGGTAGCTACGATCTGCTGCCGTACGTCGACGCGTTGCGTGAACGTCTCGGCAAAGTCGGGCTTGTGGTGTGTCTCGATTCGGGTGCGGGCAACTACGATCAACTGTGGCTCACTACGTCGTTGCGCGGGCTGGTCGCCGGCGACCTCGAAGTCCAGGTGCTCGACGAAGGCATTCATTCGGGTGGTTACGGCGGCATCGCGCCGTCGAGCTTCCGCATCATGCGGCAACTGTTCGACCGTCTCGAAGACTCCGCCAACGGTACCTTGTTGCCGAAGGGTTTCCACGTTCAGATCCCGGCGGACCGTTTGCGCGAAGCGGAAGCGACCGCGCAGATTCTCGGCGACGACGTCTGGAAGAAGCTGCCGTGGGCCTGCGGCCAGGACGGCCGTCAGGTGCTGCCCACCACCACCGATCCGCAGGAAGCCTTGCTCAACTCGACGTGGCGTCCGTCGCTGTCGGTGACCGGCGCAGCCGGCTTGCCCGCGCTTGCCGACGCCGGCAACGTGCTGCGTCCGCGCACGGCGTTCAAGCTGTCGCTGCGCCTGCCGCCGCTGATCGAAGCGGAAAAGGCCGTCGCCGAACTGAAGGCGCTGCTCGAATTCGATCCGCCGTACAACGCCAAGGTCACCTTCAAACCGGACGCCGGCGCGGCGAGTGGCTGGAGCGCGCCCGATCTCGCACCGTGGCTCGCCACCGCGCTTAACGACGCGTCGCGCACGCACTACGGCGCGGACGTTGCCTACATGGGGCAGGGCGGTACGATCCCGTTGATGAACGTATTGAAGTCGGGCTTCCCGAAGTCGCAGTTCATGGTGTGCGGCGTGCTCGGGCCGAAGTCGAATGCACACGGACCGAACGAGTTCCTGCACGTGCCGTATGGCAAGAAGCTGACGGCAGCGGTTGCTCAGGTGATCGCGGCCGCGCCTTGACGAGCGTTTTGCCTCGAGCTTTCCTGCAATACCGTTCCAGGCGAATCAGCGGGCGCTCCGGAGCGCCCGCGTTTAAATATGCGAATTGAATAGTCCGTCTGTTAGCCCACAAATAAAAAAACAAGCCTCCGCAAGCTATATTTTCGATTGCATTACCTAATCGACGACTATTTCTTTTTCTTTCAAATCCGGCAAGAAATTCAAGCTTTGTTCGTTCGCTAATTGATTGCGGCCGGGTGCTCATTTGCGGGCTAATTTCGCCCTTCTTCGGTGCGCAAGCGTTTGCGTCCGCAGCATCTTTTGTCCGTCCGTTCGCCGCCCCGCAGAGCGCCATCTGGCGAGGCTTCACGCGCGTGTTGCATTCATCTGTTGGTTACCCCGCTCCCATCCGATTCCGGTCTGCTTTAGGCTCGCATTGCAATGCCAGTGTTTAACCTTAAAAGGACCGTTCAAAATGAACCTGCATAATCACCACGCCTGCCGTCCGTTCCTTGAGGCCGGCAATTTGTCGCAAGTCTCCGCCTACTACGAAGAAGGCCGCAACATCATGTGGATGATGCTGCGGGCGCAGCCGCGTCCCTGTTTCAATCTCGATCTGGTGCATGACATTCTGGGTCTCGCGCAGGCAGCACGAGAGTCCGGCTTGCCGATCGATTTCTGGGTGACCGGCTCGTTGATTCCGACCATGTTCAACGTTGGGGGCGACCTCGATTTCTTCGCCGACACGATCCGCGCCGGCAAGCGCCAGGCGCTGATGGCGTACGCGCGCGCCTGCGTCGATTGCGTGCACGCGGCGGCGCGCGGTTTCGATACGGGGGCGATTTCAATCGCGATGGTGGAGGGCACAGCGCTTGGAGGAGGGTTCGAGGCGGCGCTCGCGCATCATTTCCTGCTGGCGCAGAACGACGCACGCATGGGCTTTCCGGAGATCGCGTTCAATCTGTTCCCGGGCATGGGCGGCTATTCTCTGGTCGCGCGCAAGGTGGGGATGCGTCTGGCCGAGGAACTGATCGGCATGGGCGAGTCGCACACCGCTGAGTGGCACTTCGGCAAGGGACTGGTCGATCAGCTATTCGAGCCTGGCGACGCCTATATGGCGACGCGCACCTTCATCGATACGCTCCGGCCGAAGATGAACGGGATCCGCGCGATGCTGCGGGCGCGTCAGCGGGTGCTGCAACTCTCGCGCGCCGAGCTGATGGAAATTACCGAGGACTGGGTGAATGCCGCTTTCACGATCGAGGAGAAGGACCTCGTCTTTATGGAGCGGCTGGTGATGCTGCAGAACCGCCGTACTTCGAACCTGCGCCAGACGGCCTCCAGCGCGGCCAATTTCGCCTGAATCGCCCCGGGTCTCGAGGATATCGAGCCGCCGCGGGCGGGTCCCCCAACCCCCCAATCCCCCAAGGGGACTTCCTTCGGAGCGGGGGACGCCCTTCGGGCGCGTGGAAGCTCAGGCAATCAGTCTGAGCTTCTGCCTATCCTGCAACCAGCGTTCGAATTCCGCGACCGGCATGGCCTGACCGTACAGGAAGCCCTGTACGTATTCGACGCCCAGCCCCCTCATGAACACCTCTTCCGATTCGGTTTCGATGCCTTCGGCGACCACCTTGAAATTCAGCTCCTGCGCGACCACCACCATGGAGCGCACGAGTGCTTGCGCTTTGGTGTCGGCATTGATCGAGCGGACGAAACTGCGGTCGAGCTTGATGACGTCGAGCGGAATGCGGCCCAACTGCGAGAGCGACGAATAGCCGGTGCCGAAGTCGTCCAGATGAACCTGCGCCCCGAGTTGGCGAAACTGCTTGATCAGATCGATGGCCGCCGCTTCGTCCTCGATCAGGCAACTTTCGGTGAGTTCCAGGTCGATCAGACACGGATCGAGATTCGCGCGCTGCAGCGCTTCGCTGAAATGCCGCACCACGGCGGTGTCGACCAGTTGCCGTGCCGACACATTGATCGCGATGCGCAGGTTGTAGCCGTCCGCCTTCCATTTGGCCGCTTGCTTCGCGGCCGTTTCCATGACCCAGCGGCCGAGCACGCCGATCAGCCCGGATTCTTCCGCATAGCGGATGAACTCGGTCGGCATGATCTGCCCGCGCTCCGGCGAGTTCCAGCGGACCAGCGCTTCCGCGCCCTGCACCACGCCGGTGGCGAGCACGATCTTGGGTTGATAGTGCAGCGTCAACTGGCCCTCTTCGAGACCGCGCCGCAGGTTGGTGTCGAGCCACATGTACTCGGCGACCTTGCGGTTCATCTCGGGCGAGAACACGCGATAGGTGCGCTTGCCTTCGTCTTTGGCAACGTACATCGCCGTGTCCGCCGAACGGATCAGCGATTCGAGGTCGTTGCCGTGTTCCGGATAGCGCGCGATGCCGATCGAGCAGCCGGTGTAGACCTCGACGAGCCCCAGGCTGAACGGCGTGCGCAGGCGTTCGAGAATGCGCTGCGCGGTGGCTTCGAGATCGTGGGCGGTGCCTTGGGCGGCGAGCACAATGAACTCGTCGCCGCCGAGGCGCGCGAGCACGTCGCCTTCGTTCAGGCAGGTGCTGATGGCCGACGACACATCGCGAATCAGCCGGTCGCCGAAGACATGGCCGTAGTGGTCGTTGACCTTCTTGAAGTTGTCGAGGTCGAGGAACAGCACGCCGACCGATTCGCCTCGCGCGGCTGCTTCGATCGCGGCACTGATCTTGTCCTGGATCGCGTTGCGATTGGCGAGGCCGGTGAGCGAATCGGTGTTCGCCAGTTCGGTGAGACGTTCCTGCGCGAGCCGTTCTTCGGTGATGTCGGTGCCCGAGCAGATCAGAAACTGTTCTTCGACGCCGCTGCCGCTGTGAACGAACTTGTTGCGAAACAGGAATAGCCGTTCGCCGCGAAGGGTTTTCACGCGCCGCTCGACTTCGTACGAGACGCCGCGATTGAAGAAACCTGTGATGTTCTGGCTCGACGCCGCGCCGGACTCGGTGCTCATGAACAGCGCCCACACATTGCGGCCGACGATGTCTTCTTCCTTGACGCCGGTGAGTTCCTCGGCGAGACGGTTGAAGCGCTGTATGCGACCGTGCCTGTCGACGATGACCACGACCGAATTGACTTCGGAGACGACCTGTTCGGCGAAAGACAGACCGTGGACGAGGTCGCGTGCGACGGATTCCGTATCGTCGTAGGCCGAGGCGGTGCCTGCCCACGTATTGCTGGCGAGTTTTTTACCGACGAGGTGCAGACGCAGCGGTTCGCCGAACAGCCGCACGTCGAGGATGAGGTGCGAGGTGACACCGGTGAGGCAGCGGATCTGCGAGGCCTGTTGGGGATTCAGCGGAATGGCGACATTAGCCGGCACGTCGCCGGTGACGGGCGTGAGTTCCAGCGCGTTGCTGTCGTTCGACAGACGCCAGCAAGGGCTGCTTGTGCCGAACTGGGCAAACAGCACCTGATCGTGTTGGTCGTCGTTCATGAGATCCCCGGGCAGTGTGCCGATGAGCCAACCATGAAGGTGGGGTGGCGGCAAACAGTCTTCATCATACTTAAAGACTGGCCCCATTGTAGCGAAGCGGCTGGCGTTCGGGCCTATAAACATTAACGGTCGTGATGGCCTTCGTCTTAAGGCTTTTATTTTGGCGTGCGCGCTGGTATGAAGCCTCGAAATCGCATCGAAACGGCATTGAAACTGCTGTGGAATTACCTCAGGACTGCCTCAAAACCGCCGGGCCAACGCGCTTCGGGCGTGCTCCCGCTCTGTGGGAATCGCTTCCACCGTGGGGTCAAACCAGAAAACCCCGGCAACAAGCGTCGCGATAACGATTCCATCGCGATACAGAACCCGATTCCCGGCAATAGCAGGCACGCGTTCACCCACCAGCAACGTACCGGCAAGATTCAAAGGATCGGTTCCTGCGACACACACAAAAGCACCATCGTTCGCATGCCGTCGAACTTCGCGCAAGATCGGAATCGCTTCCGGTAAAGCAAATTGTTCGCCAGCGAGGCCATTCACAAACCGCCCGCCGCGAATGACGCCGCGCGCTTCGAGCCGTTGAAACACGCGCAACAGGTCCCGCCACGGCGGCAACCATTCGGCCTCGCGTTGGAGCAAACGCCAGAACACCACACCATAGCGGCGCAGCAACGTCATGGCGACATGTTCGAGTACTTCTGGGGCGAACTGCTGACGGCGCGCCGGCGATGCTTCGGCTGCAGCAACAACGGGCTGCCGGCTAACCAGAGCCCAGCGGCCCGCGTCGTCCATTCCTCCGATCAATGCACTCGACCTGACACGCCGGCTACTGGAATACGCACTGCGTTTGGCGACGGGTTTCAACAACGCCCGCAAGCCGGCGAAACTGTCGGAATTCACGAGGCCCGCGGCAACCAGCTCGCCCAGCGCGTTTTCCAGTTCCATGCGCAAGCCGTGTACCTCGGCCAGCAATTCGTCGAAGAACATCGCGCCATGCTGCGATAACGTGTCATGGACGCTCTGCGCGCGCGCCGATAGCTCCGGTTGTTTCGACGGGTCGATCAGCGCGCGCCAGACGCGTACCTGTGCGCGTGGCAAAAGCACGATCGGCGTGCTGCGCACCGGTCCCGCGGCACCGCGCGCCCGCTCGGTCAGGCGCGTCCAGACGATCTTGCCGGCACGGCATAGTTCGTCGAGCGAAATGTTCGCGTACGCCTTCACGCGCGTGGGCAGAATGTCTTCTTCCCATGCGGCTGCCGCGGCCTGAAAACCCTCCATCTGGTCGAGTACGGCGGCTAAAGCGTCGCGTCCCTCGCTGCGGGCGTCAGGCGTCAAATGCTGCCACTCGAACAGAAAACGCATGAAGTCGTGCCGTTCCACCGGTTCGATTTCGCGTCGCAAGCGTTTCACCGTGTAACGGTGGATCCGCGCAAGCAGATGACGCTCGCACCATTCTTCCTCGGTCGCGCCCGGCGAGAAGCGGCCGCGCATCACGTAGCCTTCCGCTTCGAGGCGCGTCAGTGTGTGTTCGACCGGTGCCGCGGGCAACCTCAGCGCCTGCGCGATCGCGTGCACCGGCAGCGGGCCGAAGCCGGTCAGCCGGGCGCGCAGCACGTCGAGCAGGGCGTCGTCGGCGCTCCACGTATCGGTGTAGCCGTTTGGTGCGGTGAGCGGCGGTTCAAACCGGGCGTCAGGGTAGAGCACCTGGAAACAGGTCAGGCGCTCGGCAGGCAGCCACAGTGCGTCGTCGGCAGCGATCCGCAGACGGGTCGCGCGACCGGATTCGGCAAGCAACGCGAGCCATGCCGGCCAGTCTTCGACATTGCGCGCCTCGGCCGCGGTGATGCAGGCGAGACCCGTTAGCGCTTCGTGCATCTCGTCGGCGGTGCGTGCCTGCGGCCATGCCTCGTCGCGCACGCTGTCGATCGCGTCGGCATCGAGCGCGCCGAGATCGTCGGCGCTGGACGGATCGGTCCAGCGGCGGTTCTGCACGGCTTGCGTGCGGCGCTCTTCGATCGGCGCATCGTCGAGAAAGGCGTAGGGCTTAGCTGTGAGGATTTCGGCGGCAAGCGGCGAGGGCGCCGGCAGATCGCGGGCGATCAGTTGCACTTCGCCCTGTTCGATACGACGCAGCAAGGCAATCCAGCTCTCGCTGTCCATCGCGTCGTGCAGGCAATCGTCGACGGTTTGGTCGACTAAGGGATGACGCGGCAGTTCGCGCTCGCCGACGATGTTTTCCAGGCACGCGGCCTGCTCGGGAAACACGCTCGCCAGCAAATCTTCGCTACGCATGCGCTGCAATTGCGGCGGCGTCTTGCGCCCGCCGGTATAACGCGGCAGGCCGAGCGAGGTGGTCGCGTTCCAGCGCCAGCGCACGCCGAAGAGCGGCGCGTCGAGCAGCGCCTGGATCAGCAGATGCTCGGCACTGTTCGAATGGAGGTATCGCCATACTTCGTCGAGTACGAAGGAATGGCTGCCGGTCAGTGAGAGGATGATCGCGTCTTCGGTAGCGGCGGCTTGCAGTTCGAAGTTGAAGGTCCGGCAAAAACGCTTGCGCAACGCGAGACCCCACGCGCGGTTCACGCGACTGCCGAACGGCGCATGGATCACGAGTTGCGTGCCGCCGGATTCGTCGAAGAAGCGTTCCATCACGAGTGTGTTTTGCGTCGGCAGCACGCTGAGCGCGGCGCGTGCGCGGGCGAGATAGTCGACAATTTGCCGCGCGGCGGCTTCGTCGAGACCGAGAGCGTCGACGAGCCAGTCGGTTGCGCGTTGGATGCGCACCGTCAAGAGCTCTTCCCCATCGAGCAGGCGCCCGATCTGCTCACGCAAGCGCGCGACGCCGAACGACAGTTCATCGCTGCGCCCTGGCGCCTCGCCGAGCCAGAACGGAATATTCGGCGGCTGCCCTTGCGCGTCCTCGACCCGCACGCGGCCGCTCTCGATCCGCAGAATCCGGTACGACGCATTGCCGAGTTGAAACACGTCTCCGGCGAGACTCTCGACGGCGAAATCCTCGTTGACGGTGCCGATATTGATCGCCTGCGGTTCGAGCACCACCGCATAGTCGGCGTTCTCGGGAATCGTGCCACCTGACGTCACGGCGACCAGTTTGCCACCGCGCCGGCCGCGCAAGGTGCCGCTCACCACGTCGCGATGAATATAGGCGCCGCGCGGGCCGTTACGGCTGGTATAGCCAACGGCCAGCATGCGCAGCACCGCGTCGTATTGCTCGCGTTCGAGGCCCGCGTAGGGGGCCGCGCGCCGCAGCATCTCGAACAGCGCGTCTTCGCTCCATTCGGTGCTCGATACCTCCGCGACGATCTGTTGTGCAAGCACATCGAGCGGTGCGCGCGGAATCCGCAGCGCGTCGAGTTCGCCACGCCGCACGCAATCGAGCAGCGCGGCGCATTCGATCAGATCGTCTCGCGAAGCCGGAAAGAGCCGGCCCTTCGGCATGCCGCCCACGTGGTGGCCCGAGCGCCCCACACGTTGCAGGAACGGCGCGATCGCGCGCGGCGAACCCATCTGGCAGACCAGATCGACGTCGCCGATATCGATGCCCAGTTCCAGTGAAGCGGTCGCGATCAGCACCCGCAACTCGCCGCGTTTGAGGCGCTCCTCCGCGTCGAAACGATGTTCCTTGGCGAGACTGCCGTGGTGCGCGGCGACTACGTCTTTGCCGAGCCGCTCGGTCAGATGACGCGCGGCGCGTTCGGCCATGCGGCGCGTGTTGACGAAAATCAGCGTGGTGCGATGCGTCGCGATCAGTTCGGCGAGGCGATCGTAGACGCGCTCCCACACTTCGTTCGGCATCACCGCTTCGAGCGGCACGGGCGGAATCTCCAGCGCGAGATCGCGCTCGCGAATGTGGCCCACGTCGATGATCGCGCAGTCCGCCGGAATATCGCTTTCGATGCTCGCACCGCCCACCAGAAAGCGCGCGACTGCGCTGACCGGTTTTTGCGTCGCCGACAGACCGATCCGTGGCAGGCACCGCTGACACAACGCATCGAGCCGTTCGAGGCTGAGCGCCAGATGGCTCCCGCGCTTGCTGCCGGCGAGCGCGTGAATTTCATCGACGATCACCGTGCGCACCGTCGACAGCATGCGTCGGCCGGAATCCGAACCGAGCAGGACGTACAGCGATTCCGGCGTGGTCACGAGAATATGCGGCGCGCGTTTTTTCAGCGCATTGCGTTCCTGCTGCGTGGTGTCGCCCGTGCGTACAGCGGTGCGGATGTCGAGCGGCGGCAGGCCGCGCGCCTCAAGTTCCGCGGCGATGCCTTGCAAGGGCACTTGCAGATTGATGCGGATGTCGTTGGAGAGCGCTTTTAACGGCGAGACGTAGACCACCAGGGTTTCGTCCGGCAACGCGCCGCCGTTGGCCAGGCCTTGCTGGACGAGTTCGTCGAGCGCGGACAGGAAGGCGGTGAGGGTTTTGCCCGAACCGGTGGGCGCGGCCACCAGGGTCGAGCGTCCGCTGCGAATCTGCGGCCAGGCGGCAGCCTGGGCGTCGGTGGGGGCGGGGAAGGTCTTCAGGAGCCAACTGGCTACTGCCGGATGGAAATCATCCAGCGCGCCGGGCGTGAAAGGGCCTGAAGCGGGGGCCGAAGCGTGGCCCGAAGTAGCATCTGAAGTTGCCTGCAATGCCGCATCGAAGCGCGAAGAATCAGAGCGCGCGTCCAGGGCGGTGGCGGATGTCGAGGCCGAAGTCATGCTGGCATAGATGGGGACGCGGTGTGCCATATCCAGAGGGCGGCAAGCGCCGGCCTGTTTCAAGGATCAACAATCAGTCTGGCAGGTTTTCGGCGGCTTTGCCGATGCCTGGGTGGCGGCTATCGCGCGGAATAAGGCGGCAATCACTGCGGGTGCGGCCCGCACAGCACCCGCTGCACCGCACAGCACGGCGCGAAACTACCAGACCCAGCGCATGCCTGTGCTGCCGGTTTGCGCAACGACGGCGGCGAGGCCGGTGCCCGTGCAGGTGACTGTGGTGTTGCTCGGCGGCGCGGTATTGCTGCACGCGGCCATCGCTGAAGGGGTGAATGCCTTTGAGAGCAGCACGACGCTGCCGAGGCCGATTCCAAATGTTTTCTTCTTCTTCATACGCACGGTCCTTGTTAAAGGCACTGCACCATACGAGCGGAATGGTCAGACTTATACACGCCTTACCAGAACTTTCCAAATGCCCCCGGCATAACATTACGGGTATGTTGCGCATCGCCGACGCTTGCCGGAGACCCGCATGGCGCCTCGCTTTTGGCAAAGAAGGAAATTTTTCCGGGCCAAAAAAGCTGCGGTAACTACTGCGGGAACCGTAAGTGGTTTGAAACATACGTTCGCCGGATGGCTGGTCAGAACTCACGCCGGGTCCTGTCGAAATTTTCCAGGTGCAGTACTCTGTACGGCTCACCGATTCACGAATCCACGATGGAGTCTCGACGATGCGATACAACCAGTTAGGCCGTACCGGTGTGTTTGTTTCAGAGCCGTGCCTGGGCACGATGACCTTCGGTGGTGGCGAGGGCATCTGGAAGCAGATCGGCGATCTGCAGCAGGGGGACGCGGAGCGGCTGGTCGGCCGGGCGCTCGATGCGGGCATCAATTTCATCGACACGGCCGACGTCTATGCCGATGGCCTGTCCGAACAGATCACGGGCCAGGCGTTGAAGAACCTGAAAGTGCCGCGCGACAAGGTTGTGGTCGCAACCAAAGTATTCGGCCAGACGGCAGCGTTTCCGAACGCGCGCGGGGCCTCGCGTTATCACATCATCGACGGGATCAAGGCGAGCCTGAAGCGCCTGCAACTCGATCACGTCGACCTGTATCAGATCCACGGTTTCGATCCGGCCACACCGATCGAAGAAACCGTGCGCGCGCTCGATACGCTGGTTCAGCATGGCCATGTGCGCTATGTCGGGGTGTCGAACTGGGCCGCGTGGCAGATCGTGAAGGCGCTGGGCATTGCGGAGCGCCTCGGCCTCGCGCGCTTTGAATCGCTCCAGGCGTATTACACGCTGGCGGGCCGCGACCTCGAACGCGAACTCGTGCCGATGCTGCACAGCGAAGGGCTTGGATTGATGGTGTGGAGTCCGCTCGCGGGCGGCTTGCTGAGCGGCAAATATGGGCGCGAGCAGCAGGGCGAAGCGGGCAGCCGTCGCACGACCTTCGATTTTCCCCCGGTCAATCGCGAGCGCGCCTATGACTGTATCGACGTGATGCGCGATATCGCGGAGACGAAGAAAGTGTCGGTGGCGCAGATCGCGCTTGCGTGGCTGCTGCATCAACGCGTGGTGAGCTCGGTGATCGTCGGGGCGAAGAAAGTCGAGCAACTCGACGACAACATTGCCGCCACCGGCGTCGCGTTGACCGCCGACGAGCTTGCGAAGCTCGATCAGGTCAGCACGCTGCCGGCTGAGTACCCGGGCTGGATGCTGGAACGCCAGGGCGAAGTGCGCCGCAAGCAGCTTGAAGAGGCGCGTCATTCGGCGTAACGGCGCGTAGTGGGCGCCGCTTCCCTCAATCTGCCTGCTTGCTATCCGCCTGATAAGCGGCGACGGCGTCCATCGTGCGTGCCGAGTACACCATGGTGGCACCCGCGTTCATGGCGACCGCCACGCCGAGCGCTTCGGCGATCTCTTCACGTGTCGCGCCATGTTTCAGCGCTTCGGCAGTGTGCACGGTGATACAGCCGTCGCATCGCAAGCTCACGGCCACCGCAAGCGAAATCAGCTCGCGCGTCTTCGCACCGAGAAGGTCGGCCTTCTGGCCCGCGCTCGACATCGTTTGATAGGCCTTCACCGTATCCGGCGACAGTTTGGCGATCTCGCCGATGCGGCCGAACAGTTCCTTGCGGTAATCGATCCAGTTCAACATGACAGTGCTCCTTTGTTTGCCACGCCCCGGCGGGTGCCGGTGTCGTTAGGCAAAGTATTGCGCTGTGCCGCGATATCCTGAATACTCGATTCGCTCAACTTTTAGCGCGACCGTCTCATGGATACGCTCAGCCGACTGATCGACCTCGCCCGGCCGCAAGCCAGCCTCGATCTGCGTTGCCTGCTCACGGGCGGCTTCGACATCGATCACGCGCCGATGGAGGCGGGCATTGCACCGTTTCATCTGGTGCTGGATGGAGCGTGCGTCGTCGAGACTGCGGGTGGCGCGCAGGTTGCGCTGCAGGCGGGGGATTTCATGCTGTTCCCGCGTGGCGCCGCGCATCGGGTGCGCGATATCGGGCGAGCGGCTGCCACCGCGCCGCTGACGTTGAGTCATGACGGCATGCTGCCGTTGCGCCGCAATGACGAGCGCAATGACGAGCACGAGGGCGGCGCCGATCTCGATCTTCTATGCGGCCGGTTCGTCTACGCGCCCGGTTCCTCCGCGTTGTTGCTCAACGCGCTGCCCGACCCATTTCATGTGTCGCTCGGCGGCGTGCAAACGCTCGGCGCGTTGCAGACAGTGATTGCGTTGATGCGAACCGAAGCCGAACAACGTCAGCCCGGCGCGCTCGCGATCGTCACCGCATTGAGCCACGCGCTCTTCGCGATGGCTTTGCGCGTGCATGGCGAACAGAATGCATCGAGCGCAGGCGTGCTGGCGCTGCTGGCCGATACGCGTCTGGGTGCGTCGGTACAGGGCATGCTGGATGCCCCCGAGCGGGCGTGGACGATTGCCGAGCTCGGTGAACGCGCGGCGATGTCCCGCGCGACTTACGCACGCCATTTCAACGAGCGTGCGGGTATGACGGTGATGGACTTCCTCACGCAGATTCGTATGACGATCGCGTGCGATCTGCTGCTACGCACGCAGCGCAGCGCCGCGGAGATCGGTGAGGCAGTGGGGTATCAATCGGAAGCCGCCTTCGGCAAGGCGTTTCAGCAGAGCGTCGGCGCGACGCCGGGGCGTTACCGGCGTCAACCGCAAGAGAACGATCAGAAATCCGGCTAGGCTTTGTCGGTTCTGCCGAACCAGTGCTTCTCTATTCTCGACATGATCAAGGTCACCAGCAGTGCGCAGACCGTGCCCAAGGTGACTTCGCCGAGGCGCAGCAAGGCCTTGTCCCACGGCGAACCGACGCCCGGCACCAGCAGCATGATGGTCGCCGTAATGCCGCCCAGACGCGCGGCGCTGCCCACGTTCACGACCCAGCAAATCACGATTGCCGCGGCAACGGTGGCGGCGTAAGCGGCGAGATAGCCACCGCCGAGGGTTGCGCCGATGAGCCCGCAAACGGCTCCGACCATCGCGCCGATGAACTGATCGCGCGACAGATTGCGGGTGTCGATATAACTGTGCTGGCTGACCGCGATCGCCGTAATCGCGGCCCAGAAAGCTTGCTCCGTATGCAGCCAACGGCCGATCACGAAAGCAAGGCTGCCGCCGGCCACCGCCTGCGCGGCCATCACACTGCCTTCGGCCAGCCGGTCGCCCAGCGGCAGCGCCTTGAGAAAAGCAAACAGCGAATTGGCGGCGTTCGTCCGCGCTTCACGTCTTGATTCGTCGGGAGCGGTCATTGGAGGGGGAGGAGCTTGTCGCAGCACGAGGGATTCGTATTCTAGCGAGGTCGACGGCGGGGCGTCGTGTCCGCGGCACCGCCGCGTAGTCCGGGCGCATGCCTGCCGGCCGCGCGTATTTTTCAGCGCGATTCCGGCGTGCTGGTTTCCTAAAACGGGACAGCGGCGAAGATGCCGCGCTTAGTCCGCTACGTTATTCCGCTACGACTTTCAGATGGTTCCTCACGCTCGAGACGCCATCGATGCCTTTCACGACTTCTCCTGCTGCGGCCTTGTCGTCAGCCGACGGCACCGAGCCCGTGAGCCACACCACCCCCTTGCGGGTCTTCACATGGATGTGGGTCGATTTGACGTTCTTCGCGCTGAGCAGTTCGGCCTTGGCCTTGGTGGTGATGGTGCCGTCGTCGACGTGCTGGCCGATGGTTTCGGATGCGGCCGACGGGGCCGAGCCGCTGGTTTGCGCCGTAGCGTTCAGTGCGAATGCGACGCAAGCGATGCTGCCTGCGGTCTTCAGAAATTGAATGGTCTTCATGGTTTCTCCTTCGGGTGTTGATAAATAGTGTTGACCCGCAAGCTGTGTGCCTGGTACACCGCACGAATGCCCGAGGTCGGGAGAAGCCGTTGCTGCGCATGCGTTTAGGCTGAGGAATAGAGGGGCGGCCACGTGTGGCGTGCTGTCCAATGGTCCGTAAGGCCCGCGACCGGAAATTGCCGGGTTCTTGTAAAAAGGGCGCTCGCCCACTGCGCAATCGGCGGGCCTGAAAAGGCAAAACTCAGAAAAAACAGGGTGTTGGGCGAGCTGGTATGACAGTTGCTGTAATGAGGTGAGATACCTTTTCTCAGCTATTAACGGGACCTCACTACAATGCCGTCAATTGAACTACGCGCAAGGCAGTCCCTCGCACTCACGCCGCGTCTGCAGCAATCGGTGCGCCTGTTGCAGTTGTCGTCTCTGGAGTTCCAGCAGGAGTTGCGCACCGCACTCGACACCAATCCCTTCCTCGAGTACGACTCGACAGACACGGAAGACGTCGCGCTTGCCACCACAGCGCCAGGCGATGATGCCGGCGCGACACCCGCCACGGACACGGTCGCCGCGGCCGAACCCGAATCGTCACCGGTTGACAACAGCAGCGGCGACACGATGGAAAGCGCGGGGCAGGACGACATACCCGGCGACTTTTCGGGCGACTACAGCAGCCGCAGTTCGACGCGCCAGAACGGCGACTCCGACAGTAGCGATCCTGCGGAATGGGCGCGTTCCCAACCGACCTTGCGCGAGCAGTTGCACGACTCGCTGCGTCTGTATCGACTCGACGACCGTGACCGCGCGGTGGCCCGCTTCATCATCGAGGCGCTCGACGACGACGGCTATCTGCGTCAGGAACTCTCCGAGCTTGCGGATAGCGTCGACCTCAAACCCGAATTGACCGAAGAAGAATTGCTGGTGGCGCTGCGGCTCGTGCAATCGCTCGATCGTCCCGGTCTCGGCGCTCGCTCGCTGTCCGAGTGTCTGTCGCTGCAGGTCAACGCCTTGCCCGCCGACACGCCGGGACGCGATGTGGCGCGGCAAATCGTCGACCATCATCTGGAACGTCTCGCGCGCCGCGAACAGGCTGAACTGCAAAAGCAGATCGGCTGCAGCGCCGAGGAACTGCGGGTGGCCTGCGCGCTGGTGCGCAAGCTCGATCCGAAGCCGGGCAACAACTACGGCCGAACCGAAGACAACTACGTGGTGCCGGACGTGATCGTGCGTCAGGTGCGCAACAAATGGGCGGTGACGATCAACCCGGCCGTGCAGCCGCGCGCTCGCATCCATCGTATGTACGCCGAGCTGTTCGCGCAGTCGGCCGGTGCAAGCCGCTCGCCGCTCGCGCAGCAATTGCAGGAAGCGCGCTGGTTGATCCGCAATGCGCAGCAGCGCTTCGATACGATTCAACGCGTGGCCGAATGCATCGTCGCGCATCAACGAGCCTTCTTCCAGTACGGTGAAATCGCGCTCAGGCCGATGGTGCTGCGCGATGTGGCCGAGGAGCTCGGTCTGCACGAGTCCACCATCTCGCGTGCGACCGGCAACAAATATATGGCTACGCCGCGCGGCATTTTCGAGTTCAAGCACTTCTTCCCGCGTGAACTCGGCACGGAAAGCGGCGGCACCTGTTCGGCCGCGGCCGTCCGTGCGCTGCTCAAGGAAATGATCGCCGCGGAGAACACGCACGATCCGCTGTCGGACGTGACACTCGCCAGGATGCTCGCGGATCAGGGCGTGCTGGTGGCGCGGCGCACCGTGGCGAAATATCGTCACTTGATGAAAGTGCCGCCGGCGGAATTGCGCCGCCAGGTTTAAACGCATTGCCCTTTGGGGCCAGGGCTTCAGCGAAGCGCCACACGAGACTCAGTACTCGCGTGGCGCTTTTTCGTATCTGGACGTTTCGCACGCGCCCCATTACATTGGCGGCTCAAGTCGAAACGGGGTGAGTTCCATGAAGTATTCGAATCTGGTTGAGCGTTTGCAGGGCAGGCGTACGTCGGCGTGGGAAATCCATCGTGTCGCTCAACAGGCGCTCGCCAATGGCGAAGACGTGATCGTGCTGAGCGTCGGCGACCCCGACTTTGCGACGCCCGCGCCGATCGTGGAGCGCGCCGTCGAGGCGTTGCGCGGCGGCGATACGCATTACAGCGCCGTGTCCGGGCGTGAGCCGGTGCGCGCGGCGATTGCCGAAGACCATGCGCGCACCACCGGTTGCGCCGTGAGCGCGGCCAACGTGATCCTGACGGCGGGGGCGCAGAATGGCGTGTTCGCGACCTCGCTGTGCCTGCTGGAAGCGGGTGACGAAGTGATCGTCCCCGAGCCGATGTACCTCACGTACGAGGCCTGCGTGCGCGCGGCGGGCGCCACGCTCGTGCCGGTGCCGGTCGATCCGGCGCGGGCGTTTCACCTCGACTGTGATGCGCTCGAAGCGGCCATCACGTCGCTCACCCAGGCCATTTTCTTCGCGACCCCCTGTAACCCGACCGGCGTGGTGATGCCGCGCGCCGATCTGGAACGCATCGCGCGGATCGCGTGCGAGCACGATCTGTGGGTGCTCTCCGACGAGGTCTATGCGGATCTCACGTTCGAGCGCGAGCACGTGAGCATCGCCGCGTTGCCGGGCATGGCGGAGCGCACGGTGACGCTCGGCAGTCTGTCGAAATCACATGCAATGGCGGGTTGGCGTGTGGGCTGGGCGATCGGGCCTGCCACGCTGATCGAGCATATGGGGCGGCTCGCGCTGGCGATGCTGTATGGCTTGCCCGGCTTCATCCAGCAGGCTGCATTGACGGCCCTGCAGAACAAGGCGCCGATCGTCGCCGAGATGCGCGAGATTTACCGGCGCCGCCGCGACGTCGTGTTCGAGCGCTTGCACCGCGTGCCGGGCTTGCGTTGCCTGTTGCCGGAAGCCGGCATGTTCATGATGGTCGACGTCAGCGGCACGGGCCTCGATACGGTCGATTTCACCTGGCAACTGTTTCGCGCACAAGGCGTGTCGCTGCTTGACGCCAGCGCCTTCGGCGAGACCGCGAATGGCTTCGTGCGGCTGGGTTTCGTGGTCGACGAGGCAAGCCTGGTCGACGCGTGCGAACGGATTGCTGCGTTCGTCGGCGGATTGCCGGTGCGTATGAAGGCGTAGGCTGTGAACAGGGAAAGCCGCCCAAGCCGCGAACGTCAGACGAAGTCCTCGTGGCGCCGCGATAGCGGAGCGGCTTTCTTAAGTATTTCGTATTACTTTCGTTTTCCCCAAGGAAACGATGCGGCTTGGGAGGGACGCGCGTTAGAGCCCGTTTTCGATTGACGTCTTCGATGCTTGCGTCAAGAATCAGTCGCCTGATTCGTCTTAAGCTGGACAATCGGGACATCGACGCCTATCGACTCGCAGCCGGATACCCCATGGCCATTCGCTTCTATCTCTCGTGGCGCCGATCACTGATGGCAGGATCCATGGCGGCTGCGCTGGTGGCGATGGCGCTGGTTCTTGCCATCATCGCCACGTTCAGTCAGATGTGCGCGGCGGCCGAACTGGACGACTCAGCCACTGCGGCAGCCGACACGGAATCAGCCACCGCGCCGGCTAGCTCGGTAAGCGTACCGAGCGCACCCAGCGCTCAGGCAGAGACTGCCGGCCAGACCGTCGATGCGAACGGCGAGCCAGTCAAGGAGCCGCGCGCAAATCCGTCTCGTACCGGCCATCCGCCACGGGTTTCCGCGGCCGCTCAGAACGATACGCAGGACAACCCGCCGCACGCTGTCAAACCCGAGACCTCGCCGATCCCTGTACCGCCGGAAAGCGCTGCCGTGACGCAGCATTCGATCCGGCTCGGCGGCCGCAACATCGACTACACCGCGACGGCGGGCAACCTGCTGCTGCGTGACAAAACCGGGCAGGCCAATGCGAGCGTCTTCTATACCGCCTACACCGTCGCGACCAAGGCGCCCTCGACACGCCCCGTCACGTTCCTTTTCAACGGCGGACCGGGTGCGGGCAGCGTGTTCCTGCTGATCGGCTCGTTCGGACCGAGGCGGGTGCGCACGGCGAGTCCCGCGAGTACGCCGCCCGCGCCGTATGTGCTGGACGACAACCCCGATAGCCTGCTCGATACCACCGATCTGGTCTTTATCGATGCCGTCGGCGCAGGCCTGTCGAGGGTTGTCGGCCATGGCACGGGGAAGGACTTCTGGGGTGTCGACAAGGACCTTGACGCGTTCTCGCAATTCATCGACCGCTATCTGACGGTGAACCAGCGCTGGAATTCGCCGAAGTACCTGCTCGGCGAATCGTATGGCACCGCGCGCGCCGCGATGCTCGCGTATCAACTGGGGCAAAACAATATCGCGTTGAATGGCGTGATCCTGATGTCGTCGGTGCTCGATTCCTCGGCGTTTTCACCCGGCTTCGATTTCAAGAGCGAGAGCTACTTGCCGAGCTTCGCGGCAATCGCGTGGTACCACGACAAGATCGTGCCAAAGCCGGCCAGTCTGCCGGCCTTCCTCGACGAGGCCCGCGCGTTCGCCCGCGGGCCTTATGCGCAAGCGCTCGCGCAGGGCGACGTGTTGCCCGACGCGCAGCGCGACGAAATCGCCGCACGCGTCGCGCAGTTCACCGGGCTCGACGTCGATTACGTGAAGCGAAGCCGCCTGCGTCTCTATCCCTCGCGTTTTCGCAATCAATTGCTGCGCGATCAATCGCGCAGCATTGGCCGTTTCGATGCACGCTTTAAAGGACTCGAATACGACGGCGTGTCCGAGCGTCCCGATTACGACGCATCGGTGAGCAGTGTGGCGAGCGCTTTCGACGCCGCGCTTCATCAGCATTTTGCGCAGGACCTGCACTTCACGCCTGCCGACCGCTATCGCGTCTTCAACGACGACGCGTTGACGCAGTGGGACTGGAAACACCGTGAGTGGTGGGGGGAACACTTGTCCGTGCCGTATGCGGCGGGCGATCTCGCCGAAGCGATGCGGCAGAATCCGCACCTGCGCGTGATGTCGCTGAACGGCTATTTCGACCTGGCCACGCCGTTCTATGCGACCGAGTACGCGCTCGCGCATCTGGGCATCGATGCGCCGCTGCGCGCCAACGTGCGCATCGCCTACTACCCGACCGGGCACATGATCTATCTCGACGATGTCGCGTTGCATGCGCTCAAGCGGGACCTGGCGAGCTTCTATGCGGCGGGCGCGGGCTAGGCTGGCATGTGGGTGGCGGCACCGCAAGGAATCTAGCTCCCTTGCCGCATTGTCAGCCGTCTCTCCCACGGATTTTGATATCATCACTGTATAAACATACAGGTTTCATGAAAACCCCGTGGCGACAGATGCTCCGTCAGACCTCCGTTCTGATGTCCCCTATTACCTGCTGAACTTCGAGCGTGCGCTGGCGTGGCTCGCCGAGCGTTACGACGATCTGCTGGACGCGCACGAACACGGCTTCCTGCTCGATTTCGCCGCCTTGCCGCAGCCCTCGCGCGCGTTGCTGGTTCGCATGCTGATGCGCAAGGGCACGTTGTTCCGCTCCAGCCGTCTTTCTTACGACGAGATTGGTTGTCCTTTGCAGGCGGTTGCGCCCCTGGCAGTGCTCGGTTGGGTCGACACTGAACCGGGCCTGACGCTCGACGATCTGTTCGCGCTCACCACGCGCCCCGAGTTGCTGCTGATCTTTGCGGACGCCATCGCGTTGATTCCTGGCGCGAAAGGCTTGCGCAAACCCGATCTGCTGGAAACGCTGCGGCCGTTTTACGAAGGCGAAGGCGAGGGCGAATGTGACGGACGAGGCGCCGCCGCGCATCCGTTGTCCACATGGCACGGCCAGACCACCGACCGCGTCTTCCACGTCGCCATCGCGCCCCTTTGCGAGCGTCTGCGCCTGATGTTCTTCGGCAATTTGCAGCAGGACTGGTCGGAGTTCGTGCTTGCCGATCTCGGCGTGTTCCAGTACGAGAAGGTTGCATTCGCGCCGTTGTCGCGCGCATTCCAGCAACGCGCGGACGTCGACGTCTATCTTGCGTTACATGCATGCCGCGAAGCGCTCGAATGGCTGCCCACGGGTGACGCGGAGTCAGAGGCGATCGACGAACTCGTCGCCGCAATTGCCGCCATCGAAACCTCGAATCCCTGGCTCGAAACGCGTCGCGCGAAACTGCTGTTTCGTATCGGCCAGCATTGCGAGCGTCAGCAGAACTGGGCCGCCGCGCTCGCGGTCTATGAGCGTTGCGCATGGCCCGGCGCGCGCCATCGGCGCTTGCGTGTGCTGGAACGCAGCGAGCGATTCGACGAAGCCTTCGCCCTCGCTTCGCAAGCCGCGGCCAAACCTGAAAGCGAAGAGGAGGCGCAGCGCGTCGCGCGCATGTTGCCGCGTTTGCAGCGCAAGCGCGGCGAGCGGGTGTCGCGTGTGCCCGCCGCCCGGCCGGTCGAGCGCAGCACACTGGTGCTGCCGAGGCCGGACGCGCCGCAACCGGTCGAATACGTTGCACGCGACCATTTGACTTGCGACGCGGCGCCGGTTCATTACGTCGAAAACGCGCTGATCAACTCGCTGTTCGGCTTGCTGTGCTGGGAACCGGTGTTCGCGGCGCTGCCCGGCGCGTTTTTTCATCCGTTCCAGCGCGGACCGGCCGATCTGCATGCGCCGGATTTTCATGCGCGCCGCGCGGAACAATTCGCCGCGTGTCTCGCGCAACTCGACAGCAATGCCTATCGCGAGACGATTCTGCGGCATCTGCAAAGCAAGGCGGGTCTGCAATCGCCGTTCGTATTCTGGGGCTTGCTGACGCCGGAACTGGTCGAGTTGGCGCTCGACTGCCTGCCTGCCGCGCATCTGAAACTATGGTTCGAGCGTCTGCTGCGTGACATCCGCGGCAACCGCTCGGGCCTGCCGGACCTGATTCGGTTCTGGCCGGCCGAGCGCCGCTATGAGTTGATCGAAGTGAAAGGCCCCGGCGACCGCTTGCAGGACAACCAGATCCGCTGGCTCGCGTACTGCGCGCAGCACGGCATGCCGGTGCGGGTACTCGACGTGCGATGGACCGATGAAGAGATCGTCGCGTCGGAAGTCGTGACGGAGATCACGCCGTGACCTACGTGGTCGCCGTCCGGGCGATGTGCGAATTCACTGCGCGGCGCGGCGATCTGGATCTGCGCTTCACGCCCGCGCCCACCTCGCTGGAGGGCATGGCCGGCCATGTGACGGTCGCCGGGCGGCGCGCGAGCAGCTACGAAGCCGAGGTCACGCTGACCGGCACGCATCGCGGTTTGACCGTGCGTGGCCGCGCCGACGGTTACGACCCGGTGTCGAACCGGCTGGAAGAGATCAAGACCCATCGTGGCGCGCTCGAACGGATGCCCGCCAATCACCGCACGCTACATTGGGCGCAGGCGCTGGTGTACGGGCACCTGTTGTGCCAGGCCCGCGGGCTCGCCGAATTGACGGTCGCGCTGGTGTATTTCGATGTCGGCAGTCAGAAGGAAACCTTGCTGACCGAAACGCACACGGCGCGTGAGCTGGAGATTTTCTTCGTCGAGCAATGCGAGCGCTTTCTCGATTGGGCTGTGCAGGAAGAGGCCCATCGCGCCGCGCGCAATGCCGCGCTCGGTGCGTTGCAGTTTCCGCATGGCCAGTTCCGCAGTGGTCAGCGCGAGCTTGCGGTGTCGGTGTATCGCGCGGCGCGTGACGGCAAGCCCTTGATGGCGCAGGCGCCGACCGGCATCGGCAAAACACTGGCGACGATTTTTCCGCTGCTCAAGGCGTGTGCGTCGGATCAGATCGACCGCGTGTTCTTCCTGACCGCGAAGACGCCGGGCCGCGCGCTTGCCCTCGATGCGATCGAAACGCTCCATCGAAGCGCCGAGTTGACTTCTGGGCGCTTGCCGCTGAGAACCCTTGAACTGGTTGCGCGCGACAAGGCCTGCGAGCATCCCGAGAAGGCTTGCAACGGCGAGTCCTGTCCACTCGCGCGCGGCTTCTACGACCGGCTCGACGCGGCCCGCAGCGCGGCCTTGGCCGGGCCGCGGCTCGACCGGGCGTCGGTGCGCGAAGCGGCGCTCGGGCACGACGTCTGCCCGTACTATCTCGCGCAGGAACTGGCGCGCTGGTCCGACGTGGTGGTCGGCGACTACAACTACTACTACGACAGCAGCGCGATGCTGTACGCACTCACGCAGATCAATCAATGGCGCGTCGGCGTGTTGGTCGACGAGGCGCACAACCTGCTCGAGCGGGCACGGCGCATGTACAGCGCGACGCTCGATCAGGCAGCGTTCCGGCTCGCCCGCAAAACCGCGCCTGCGACGTTGAAGAAGCCGCTTGAACGGCTTCAGCGCGAGTGGAACGCCGTCAAGCGCGCTCAGACCGACACGTATCAGGTCTATGCCGACGTCCCCGGCAAACTGCTTTCGGCCGCACAGAATCTGATCGGCGCGGTGACGGATCAACTCGCCGAAGCCCCGCTTTCGATCGACGAAGCATCGCTGCGATTTTTCTTCGACGCCATGCACTTCGTCGCGCTGGCGGAGCAATTCGGCGAGCATTCGATTTTCGACATTACGCTCACCACGGATCGCTACGCGCCGCGCGACAAAAGCAGCAGCACGCTGTGCGTGCGCAACGTGATCCCGGCGCCGTTTCTTGCGGGGCGTTACGCGGCCGCGCGCACCACAGTGATGTTTTCAGGCACGCTCAATCCGCATCATTTCTATCGCGACACGCTGGGTCTGCCGGAGCAGACGAACTGGCTGGACGTTGAAGGACCGTTCCGCGCCGAGCAGTTGCAGGTGCGGGTGGCCGGCAACGTATCCACGCGCTGGCGGGATCGCGAACGCTCGCTCGTACCCATCGTCGATCTGATCGCAAAGCAGTACGCCGCGCAGCCGGGCAATTATCTCGGGTTCCTGAGCAGCTTCGAGTATCTGCAACAGGTGATGGGGTTGATGCGCTCGCGTCATCCCGAACTGCCGGTATGGGCACAGGAACAGGGCATGGACGAGGCGGCGCGCGACGCGTTCCTTGCGCGCTTTCGCACCATGAACCAGGGCGTCGGCTTCGCGGTGCTAGGGGGCGCGTTCTCCGAGGGTATCGATCTGGTCGGGCAGCAACTGATTGGCGCCTTCATCGCGACGCTCGGCCTGCCGCAGATGAACGACGTCAACGAGCAGATGCGCCGCACGATGGAGGCGAAGTTCGGCAACGGCTACGACTACATGTATCTGTATCCGGGCTTGCAGAAGGTCGTGCAGGCCGCTGGCCGCGTGATTCGCACGGAGCAGGATCAGGGGGTGGTGCATCTGATCGATGACCGGTATCGGCGGCCGGAAGTGCGGCGCTTGTTGCCGCGCTGGTGGCAGGTGCAATAAGCCAATGCAATAAGCCGCTGCAATAAGCCGCTGCAATAAGCGCCTCGTCGGTGGCTTGCAAGCCCATCTCTTTACCTCTCAGGTAATCGACCTGCCTACACCCGCCAGGCAAAGTGGCGGCACGGCACAACGATTCCGACCCAAGGTAAGGAGGCTTCCATGAACGCGACCGCACCGTATCTCACCGACGATCCCAACACCATCCGCACCGCCGACCACGCGCGCCTTTTCTACCGCGACTGGGGGCAAGGCGCGCCGCTCGTGTTCCTGTCCGGCTGGACCTTGAACTCCGACATGTGGTCCTATCAGATGGAGCCGCTGTCGCGCCTCGGCTGCCGCTGCATCGCTTATGACCGCCGCGGCCACGGCCGTTCGAGCGATCCCGGGCGTGGCTACGACTTCGACACGCTCGCCGACGATCTCGACAGCGTGCTCAGCACACTCGATCTGACCAACGTGACACTGGTCGCCCATTCGATCGCGAGCGGCGAAGTGGTGCGTTATCTGACGCGGCACGGTTCGGAGCGCGTGGCCAGGATTGCGTTCATCGCGCCCGCAGCTACGCCATATCTGCTGAAAACCGAAGACAACCCGAACGGGATCGACGCCGCATTGTTCGAGCAGGGCCGCCTCGCGCTGAGCCGTTCCTTCCCCGACTGGATCGAGGCGAATGCCGCACCGTACTTCGGCCCAGGTGTGTCGCGCGCGCCGCTGGACTGGACGATCCGCATGATGCTGCAGACCTCGCACCAGGCCATGCTCGAACTCGCCCGTATCCAGACCATCACCGATTTCCGCGCGGAGCTGGCCCGCATCCGGGTGCCGTCGCTGGTCGTGCAAGGTGACCGGGACGCCTCTGCTCCGCTCGAGCTCACCGGACGGCCGACCGCGGCGCTGATCCAAGGCGCTTCACTGAACGTCTATGAAGGCGCCGGCCACGGCCTGTACTTCACTCATGCGGAGAAGTTGAACCAGGATTTGCTGGCGTTCCTGGGCCACCGGCCGGCTTAGGGTCGACCGGCACTTGATCTTCAACCGGCGCGTCGGCCTTGCCGGCCGCCGCTTTCAGCGAGGCGCCGGCATGCGCTGTTGAAGGCGGTTCGCCTTTCGCTGCAGCGTTGGGGCCAACGTCCGGTGCGCCGTTCGATTCGACTTGGGCCGGTACGCTCTCAGGGTCCCACGTCAGCAGATGCCGCTGCGGGTTCGCGATCTCGATGCCGCGCGCGCTGAACTGGTCGAGAATGCGCCGGTTGAATTCGCGCTGCACGCCCCAGCGCGCGGTGTCGCGACATTGGATCTGGCCGGCCAGCGTGACCGCTGAACCATCCACGCCATCCACGCCCCAGAAGCTGAAGTCGGACAGGATGCCGTCCTTGAACTTCTCGTCTTCGCGCAACGCAGCGCCGATTTCCTTCAGCGTGGCGATCGCCAGATCGACGTCCTCGCCGAACACGATATTCACTTTCACCGCCGCGTTGCCGAGTCCGCGGTTGGTGTTGTTCACCGTCGTGACCGAACTGAACGGTACGGTGAAGAGCGAACCGTCGCTGCCGCGCAAGCGTACGGTGCGGATCGACAGATATTCAACCGTACCGGATACGCCCGCGAGCGTGACCCAGTCGCCGACCTGCATGGCGTTTTCCATCAGCAGGAACATGCCGGTGATGAAATCCTGCACCAGCTTTTGCGAGCCGAAGCCGAGCGCCACGCCGAAAATACTCGCGCCGGCCAGCAGCGGCCCGATGTTCACACCGAGTTCGCTCAGGCCGGTGAGCACCACCACCAGCGCGATCACGCAAAAGAGCGCGCTGCGCAACATCGGCAGCAGGGTGCGCAGACGTGCGGCGCGCACGAGGTCACCGCTGGTGGTCCAGCGGTCCAGCCGCCGTTCGATCGACACGTTGGCGCCTTCCCATACCACCAGCGCGATCACCGCGGCGACCCCGATCGTGACCAGCGCCGAAGCCAGCCGATGGCCGATCGAGCCGGCCCTGAAGAGTTCGCCCACGTCGACGCCCCAAACCTGCAGCAGCGCGAGCGCGGTGACGATGCCGATGATCCACGCGACGACCCGCCGCACCAGCGGGTAATAGCGGTAGGCATGCTGTTGCACGAGCGACTTCTCCGCGTCGCCCTGTACGTTGAATAGCCGCGCCATGGCGCCAAAAATCACGATCGCGACGACCCGCGCGCCCACCAGAATCGCCAGCGTAATGCCGCCGAGATGCAGCAGGGTGCGATAGCCGTTCTGCACGTCGAGCGCCCAGATGAACCAAAGCGCCATCACCACGAAGGCCGCGAATCCTGCCCACGCATCGGCGAGCGCGTTGCCGAACATTTGCAGCGATTCGCTCGCGGCAAAGCGCCTGCGGATCAATTCGCCGACCGGCTTCCTGCATTTCAAAATCAGAATCGAGATCATGATGTGGCCGGCGAGCGCGACCACTTTTATCAGCGCAAGATGCGCCGCGTCGTTCAGGCCGAGCGACTGTGCGATCTCCGCGATCGCCGAACCGGCGCCGACCACGGCGACGATCCGTACAATCCAGCGCTGCACGAAAACGGCCCACGCATTGCTCATGCGCAACAGGCGCAGGCGCGGCGCGCTCGGCTGCAGGAAGAAGCCGCTGACTATCACAATCAGGCGGCACAGCACGTAGATGTCGATCAGCGAATCGAGCGCGCGGTCTTGCGGCGTGCCGTCCTCGGTGAAGATCGACATCAGCGCGCTCGCTGCGCCGACGAACACCGCCAGCGGCAACAGGCGCAGCACCATCGTCAGGAGCGCGCGCGGCAGGCGCTGCAGCAGCGTCAGGTGATGCACGGCCTTCTGCTCGCCTTTGGCCTCGGTGGCTTTGCCGGTGGTGCCGGTGGCGGGCGTAGGCGTCGTAATGGGCGCGCCGGGTTTCGCCGCCTGCGCCGTTGCATCGGGCGAAGCCGGTGAATCGGGCAGCGGCGGCGCGGCATTCGGCGCATCGGCCGGTTGCGGCAGGACGTCGGCGGGCAGGTCGGCTTGCGTTGCACCGTCTTCATCGTCACGTTCGCGGCGCGCGGCGAGGGCGGTGTACGCGCGGCGCAACAGGCGGCGCGCGAGCCATTCAAGCGCGAGCGCGGGCAGCAGTGCCGCCAGCAGCGACCCCGCGACCTGGCCGAGCACGCCGCGCGCCTGCGGGTTGGTCGATTGCGAATGCCACCAAGCACGCACCGACGCGACGTCGAGCAGCGCGGCGACCGAACTGCGCAATGACTTGCCGAGGTGCACGGCCCAATGCGCGCCCTGACGCGCCAGTTGCGAGGCGAGGCCATTGGATTGGAAGGCGGCTGGGACGAGCGCGGTGGCGCTGCTGGCCGCGGTGGGTGCCGACGCAGCCGCGGCCGCCGAGGCAGGTGGAGCGCTGAGTGCGCCCGCTGCGGCGATCGCCTGTAGCGTGTCGCTGACTTGCGCGCGGCGTGTCGGGTCATTGAGAACGCTGAGGGCCTGGCGGGCCTGCTCGGGCGTCAGGGTGGGCGCGGCGCCAGATGCCGCAGAGGCGGAGGCGGTGGATTGCGCCGCGGCGGCAAAGGCCGGCGAGGCGCTCAGGAGGAGAAAAATGACAAGCCAGGCGTGGAGTTTTTTGCGCATAGGGTGTAAGGCGGGGTACCAGGTGCGGACGGCGGTGCCGGGACGCGTGGGTCGATGCGGCGGCGTGACCTTGGACCGACACGCGTTGAGTCGTACAAGTTCCATCTGCGGCGGCTATCGGTGTTCACGCGGAGGTTCGACCAGTTGGTCCGAATTGTAACGTCAGGTAGCAGAAAGCTTGCCTGGCAGGGGCGCCGTCCACGGCGTAGCGCGCAAGATCGCGCGGCTTGAGGCGGCAGGCGCCGTGTGACAGGCGGCCATGCGCGGACGCAGCCCTGCGCGGGGCTGCGTCGGCAAAAGGGCTGGCGCGAAAACACACTGGCTCCGCACCACAGGGGCGCGCAGGCCCGGCAATGCCTATTCCGTTGCTTCCACCGAATCCCTCGCCGCCACCCCGAGCGTGCCTTCGACCACCTCGGTGAAGGTGCGCTCCTCGCGCAGAATGAAGCGCTTCGTCTGCGCAAACAGGAAATTTTCCCGTGCTTCGGCGTCGGAGCGCAGCCGCGCCCGATACGTTTCGTACGCGGCGAGGCTGTCGAACGCGATCAATCCCCAGGCGACGTCGTTGGTCCCTTCGTGGGGCAGAAAGTAGCCGATCAGATGGCCGCCGCAGCGCGGAATAATGCGGCCCCAGTTGCGAGCGTAGTCGTTGAAGGCATCGCGTTGGAATGGGTCGATCTGATAGCGGATGAAGCAGGTAATTGTCATGTGCAAGCTCCCGATCGGGTGGGGTTGTTAGAAGCAGGTGAGTATCAGTATGGAGACTGCTCGACTGCGACGTTTCACTGCTGTCTGAACTGTCGTTGAGCGGCGCGTGCGGCATTTAATGGCCGCGTTCAATGGCGGTATGAAAGCCCGCGCAGATCGCAAGCGGCGCCGTGTCTCGAGGCTCACTCCTTAGCTTCGCGCGGCTGTTTTTCCGCTAGCCTCGTGGATCGTCAACATCGCGAGCGCCGCGCCGGCCAGTGCGCACATCGCCGATACCAGCGCCACCGCCCGCAAGGCAACCCCGAGGGCCTCGGCTTGCGCGCGCGCTACTTCGGCTCGTGTCGTCGCGTCCGTTGCGCCCGGCGGCGCCGAACTCGCATTCATCGTGCCTTGCGTCAACCGTGCAGTCTCACGCGCCGCTTGCGGCACGTTCGACGCATCGAGCCGCGCGTCGAGCGCCGCATCGTGCGACCACACGAACACGATCCCGAGCACGGCGATCGCCAGCAGACTCGCCACCCTGGCGACGGCGTTATTGATGCCCGAGGCGACACCCGTGCGGGCGGCGGAAACGGATGTCATCACCGTCGTCGTCAACGGTGCGACGGTAATCGTCATGCCGAGCCCGAGCACGACGAGCGCCGGAAAGAAGCCACGCAAGTATTCGCCGCGAACCCAGGGCAGCGAGAGCATCGCAAAGCCGATCGCCGCGATCACCGGCCCGATGCCCAGCAAGGCCCGTGCGCCGTATCGGCTCGTCAGGCCACCGGTGAAGCGCGACAACAGGCCGATCGTGACCGGCACCGGCAGCAGGGCGGCGCCTGCCTCGGTCGCGCTATAGCCATACGCGCGGATCAACGTGAACGGCAGGAAGAACAGCGCGCCGCCCAGCCCGAAGTAGAGCAGCAGCGTGACGAGATTCGCACCGACGAAATCACGCGAACGGAACACGTCGAGCGGCATCATCGGATTGCGGGTCTTCGCTTCGAGCACGACGAAACCGGACAGCACCAGGAGGCCGCCGAGGATCGACGCCAGCACCCAGCGGTCGCCGAAGCCGCGCGCCGAGGCGATGGTCAGGCCGTAGGTCAACGCGGCGAGCCCTGCGGCGGCTGTGACGGCGCCCGGCCAGTCGAGCCCGGGCAGCGCTAGTCCTTTGGACGCAGGGTCCAGGTGCGATGGGTCTTTTTCCTGCCGGCTGTCCGGCACGGCGACGACCGCCAGCGCGATGGTTGCGCACGCAATCGGTACGTTCAGAAAGAAAATCGCCCGCCACGAAAACGCATCGACGAGCCAGCCACCCGCCACCGGTCCGACCGCCGACGTGATCGCGCCGACGCCGGCCCAGGTGCCGATCGCCTTGCCGCGCTCCTTGTCGTCGAATACCGCGCCGATGATGGCGAGACTGCTCGGCACCAGCAGCGCCGCGCCGACGCCTTGCACGGCGCGCGCCGCGATCAGCGCGCCGACGCCAGGCGCCAGGCCGCAGCCGATCGAGGCCAGCGTGAACAAGCCGATTCCCGCGATGAACACGGTGCGCCGGCCGAGCTTGTCGCCGAGCGAACCGCCCACCAGCACCAGCGCACCGAGAAACAGCAGATACGCGTTGACGACCCACTGGATCGCCGCGACGCTCGCGCCCAGTTCGGTCTGGATCGACGGCAGCGCGACGTTGACCACGGAGCCGTCGATGAACGCCATGCTCGAACCGAGAATGGTCGCGGCGAGCGCGAGCTTTTTGCGCCGGCACGGGTGATCGAAGCTGAGGGGCTGAGCGTGGATGGTCAGCGCGTCGCACGGGCTCGCCTGGGCGGGGAGCGTGGAGGAAGGGCGGCGCACGAGCGCCGGGGCGTGCTGATCGGCCAAGTCCACTCCAGGGTGGATGAACGGCTTTCAGCATAGCAACGCCAAGGGAGAACCGATAGGCGGTTACGACGCAAGGCCGGCCGAGCTGCGCCAGGCGGCGCGGTCGCGGCAATATTTGCCGGGGTTTGCCCGTCCAGGCGGCCTTAGGTCAAACCAGCGAGGTCAAACCAGCGAAGGCGCCTGCCGCTCTGCCTCGTCGTCGGCATCCACACCGCCGTCGGCGTTCGACGTGCGCCCGGCCGCCGGGTCCTGATGCAGCCGACTCGCATGCATCAGGCGATACAGCGTGGCCCGCGAAATGCCGAGTTCGGCCGCGGCTTCGGACAATTTGTAGCCGTGCCGCTGCAACGCGTGCTCGATGGCGTCCTTTTCGGCCTTGCTGCGGATCTCCGCCAGCGTCACGGCCGGTCCGTTGTCGGATTCCGGCAGGCCGAGGTCGCTTGCCGTGATAAAGCGGCCCTCGCTCATCACCACGGCCCGGCGCACGCAGTTGATCAGCTCGCGTACATTGCCCGGCCACGGATAGTTCGACATGGCGACGATCGCGTCGCTCGACAGCCCGCGCAATTTACGCGCGCCGTCCTGCCGGTACATGCTGAGCGCATAGTTGGCGAGCAGCTTGATGTCGCCGCCGCGCTCGCGCAACGGCGGCTCGACAAGCCGCAGCACGCACAGGCGGTGATACAGGTCGGCGCGGAAGCGGCCGTCTTCGACGGCTTTGTCCAGATCGACGTGGGTCGCCGAAATCACCCGTGCGTCGACGTTGATTTGCCCATTGCCGCCCAGCCGTTCGATGGTGCCTTCCTGCAGAAAGCGCAGCAGCACCGCCTGGCATTCGTGCGGCATGTCGCCGATTTCATCCAGAAAAAGGGTGCCTTCATTGGCGCTTTCGATCCGGCCGATCTTGCGTTGCAACGCACCGGTAAAGGCGCCGCGCTCGTGGCCGAACAATTCGGCTTGCAGCAGGCTCGGCGGAATGGCCGCGCAATTGATCGCGACGAACGCCCGGCCGGCGCGCGGCGAGCGCTCATGAATCGCACGGGCGGTCAGTTCCTTGCCGGTGCCCGATTCGCCGGCGACGAACACTGGCGCGTCGGTCACGCCGCATTTGTCGATGCGCCGGTACAACTGCTGCATTGCCTCGCATTGCCCAACCATGCCGTGCCGGCCGAGCGAAGGCTCGGGGGCGGTCGGCGGATGCCGCAGGCTCGACAGCCCGTGCGCGTGGCCGAGCGCGAATACCAGCCGCTCGTTCAGCCAGGGCCGGGTCACGAAATCGAAGCAATAGTCGAGGATGAAGCGGCTGACCAGTTCGTCGTCCGACTGGCCCGGCGCGATCTGCGCAACCCAATTGGTTTCGACGCGACGCATGCAGGAGGCGAGAGCGGACAAATGCTGGGACGTGCAGTCACCGGGCAATTCGACGAGGCCGACCTTGATGTTGTCGCGCTCGATCATGCGTTCGGCGATTGCCGTGCTTTTGGCGTGCACCGCTTGCCAGCCGGATGCGGCAAGGAAGCTGGCCAGATCCCGATCGGGCGAGTTCGCCACGTATAGAACGGTGCGTTCGGTGTCGGCAGGCGTGCAAGTCGTGTTCATGTGACCCCCGGGTTGTTGCGGCTCTCAGAACTGCTCTTCGACGAACTGGACAGACCGGCAATGACAATTTCACGGTAGCGGCAATGGCGGGGGCATGCGGCGGCGTGAGCCGCTGCACTTCGGACAGCTAGCAGAACAGCGTTCAACGCTGAAACCGCCCGACTATTTCATCCCCGAATCACAAAAGCCGTGTTTCGCCTTGTGGTCTGACAGAGGCGCTCTACGTGGCGCATGGCTTAACGATAAGCGAAAGCGCTTTCGAGCGCCATACAAACAAATCTGGATTCAGAAACGTTTTTCCCGCTTTGACGTGGGTGCTTGCCGTTCAGAAATGGTGGGGCAACCGCGACTATGTGCGGAATCCCACATAGCAATAGCAAATCGCATAGCGGTTATCGTGCAACGGATGCCGCGCCGTCGAATCAGCGTGTCTCAAGCTTGCGACACATTGGGCAGCGGCTGCCAAGGGTGCTTCGTGGCCCGAAGCATCGGCATATTTGACCGGGCTACGCCGCAAAGCGCGGCCGGACGTGGTCCGAAGAAGCGAGCATCCGGTCCTGCAAACAGGGAGATCCTTCCGCACTGCGTTAGAGGGTGAACCCCTCGCGTGTCGAATCCGAATCAAGTGTGACGAAAGGCCGGGTCCGGCGAGACGCGTTGCAGCACAAATCACGGTGCGACAAGGGATTGAAGGTGCATGGCACAGCCATTGCAATAGGAGCCTCACAAGGAAATGCGTTGCCGCCTGGTTCCTGAGGCTCGGGGAAGCAGCAGCCGGAGCCCGGCGGCAAACATAGTCTTCGTGAGCACGGCCGGGGAAGCCGATGTGTCTTGCGAGGGTGCGGCGGGGCCACTGAAAAACGGATGTCAAAAAAAACGGGGTGAATGATCGATACGGGGTATCGGCCATTCGTCACCGGACAACGTGAAGCACTGACCTCGCCACTTTTTCCGTCATATTGGACGGACTCGAAGTCGACGGCCGAAATGGATGGCCGAAGTCGACCGCAAGAATGACAGGCACCGCGCTCGGGCAATTTGCGGGCACGCGACGTACAAAACAGGGAAGGGGCAGCGCACGGTAAGGACCGGCCGGCGCGAAGAAGCGGGGAGGAACGGCCTGAGTCTCCATAGAGGGGCGCACGCTACGAGGTGAACCGGGCGCCGTGCCCGCGCACTAGCGCGGGCACGGCTTACCTGGATACGGCCTTGAATGGCCCATCAAGCGGAATCAAGCGGGGGGTGTCATGAAAACGATCAGCAAGCCGGTTGCATTGCGGCTGGACCAGCACACCACGGCGCACGGCGCCGGTTTCTCCTACCAACTTCACTTTGCGCGGCAGCGACCCTTGTTCGCCGCGCCGTCGGCCGACCTGCTCACGCTGGTGATCGCCGAGGCGATGAAACGCAAGGCTCAGGCCGAGATCCAACGCGACGTATTGCGCGAGGCGATCTACGATATCCCGGTTTCGACCGAACGAGGCCACGATCGGGCTCTGGACATCTACCAATCCGATCCCGACGACTACACCTGAATGTCGACTGTTATTGACGCGGCCTTGCCTACGGGAAGGCCTTAGTCCGGCGGAGACCCGACATGATCGACATCTTCCTGATTTCGTCCAGCGCGGAGCGCGCGCCGCATATCGTCGCGCGCCTCGAAGAAAGCGGCGTGGCGCATTGCCTGCGCACCGCTTACTGCACGGCACGGCAACTGCGCACGCACGCCCGCGCAATCAGGAGCGCCGACCTGCTGATCGTCGACGACGTCGATCTGAGCGCGCACGAGCTGGACGGCGTCGAGGAGGCGCTGGCCTGCTCGCCTGCTTTGCATTGCATGCTGGTTACGCAGGCGCCGTCCGCTGCTTTGCTGACCGCGGCGATGCGCGTCGGCGTGCGGCAGGTGCTGTCATGGCCGTTGGATGCATACAAGGTCGCCACCGTGCTCACGCATATCGCCGCGAAAAAAAGTGCGGGCATGCGCCGTGCCGGGCGGGTCGTCTCGTTCGCATCGTGCAAGGGCGGCAGCGGCACCACGCTGATCGCTGTAAATCTCGCGTGGTCGCTCGCCGCACTGCGCGACAGGCGCGTGTTGCTGATCGATCTCAGCCAGCAATTCGCCGACGCCAGCCTGCTGATGGCCAACAAACCGCCACCCGCGACGCTCTCCGATCTGTGCTCGCGGATCGACCAGCTCGACGCCGCTTTGCTGGACGCCTGCGTGATGCACGTCCACGCGAACCTCGACGTGCTGGCGGGGGCCGGCGACCCGCTGAAGGCCGCCGAACTGCGGCCCGAGCAACTGAAGCAGATTCTCACGCTGGCGCGCGAGCGGTACGACGCGGTGCTGATCGACATCGGCCAAAGCCTCAATTCGGTGACGATCCATGCACTCGATCACAGCGATGCAATCTGCATGGTGGTGCGGCAAAACCTGCTTTACCTGCACGGCGGCCGCCGGATGCTCGATATTTTCAAGGAATTGGGCTATCCGCCCGGCAAGGTGCGGGTTGTGGTGAATCAATACGACAAGAACGCGTGCATCAACCTGCCGACGCTCGAACGGACGCTCGGCGCGACGGTCGCGCACCAGCTTCCGCGTGACGAAAAGCAGGTCGACGAGGCGCTCAACCGCAGTGTGCCGCTCGTCACTTCCGCCCACGACAGCGCGCTGGCGCAAGGCATCCGCCTGCTCGGCGATATGCTGTGGCCGCCCATCGCCGAGCCCCGCAAAGGGATGCTCGGCCGCCTGTTTGCTGCGCGGCCGACCGTGCCGCCGCAACTGAAGCCGGGGCACTGAGCCAATCCGACCACCGGGAGTCGCGCGCCGGAATTGAATCCCGGCGAGCGTGGCATGATATGGACATTCGGCTGGTGTGGCTGCTACGCTGCGACACTGACGGACCGGAAGCCTTTATGCAGCGGGCTTGAAAAATAATTCGCATATCGAAATGAGTATGCCATGACAAAGACCACATCCTCGCGGGTATTCGATAGTGAGGGCCGTCTGCAGGATGCCGCGAACGGCGAGCCAGCGGGAGCAGTACCTCGCGTAGATGATCTGGGCGACGTGACGCCGGCCGGCGGCATGCGCGAAGCGTTGACCGAAATCCTCGCACGCGCTGCCGCGGCGCTCATGTTGAGCATCTTCACTTACGCGGCGGTCAAGCAATGGCTCGCGGCGCCCACACGGATCACCTTGCTGCTGCTCGTGGTAAGTGCGTTCATGACCTTGGGGTTGTCGCTATTTGCGCGGGTGCCCATCCACCGTGACTGGACGCCTTTCGCTTTCATCTGCTCGGTGGGCGGCACGTTCTATTTTCTTGCTGTGCGGCTTTCGCCCGGCACCCAACTTATTCCGGAGGCGGCCGGCGCGTCGTTGCAATTGCTGGGGATTTTCTGGCAACTGTTTGCGAAGGTCTCGTTGCGCAGGTCGTTCGGCATTTTGCCCGCCAATCGCGGGGTTGTTTCCCGCGGGGCTTACCGGTTCGTGCGTCATCCCATGTACCTGGGGTATTTCGTGACGGACATTGGTTTTTTGCTGGCGAACTTCGGGATTCAGAACGTGATCGTCTACGGATGCCAGTTTGCGCTGCAGGTTGGACGCATTGTGCGGGAGGAGCGGCTCCTGTCCGATGACGAGCGGTATCGGACGTACAGAGGTAAGGTGCGGTTCAGGGTGATTCCGGGCGTGTTTTGACGGTGTATCGTGTAGTTATTCTTACGGTGCAAGCCGCAATGAGCGGCGATCAACGGCAAAACCCCAACCCGCCTGATTACCTTTGAACGATCCGCACGAGCGCAACATCATCCATGCAAAACGATATAAATCCGTTCATCGACATGGCGTCGATACTGTCCAATCCGATCCTCAACACGGATTCGTACAAGGCGTCGCACTACCTGCAATATCCGCCGGAAGCGTCGGCGATGTTTTCATACATCGAGTCGCGCGGCGGACGTTATGACCGCACGCTGTTCTTTGGCCTTCAGATGCTGATCAAGGAGTATCTGTGCCGCCCCATTACCGCCGGGATGATCGAGCAGGCGAAGGCGTTTTTCACGGCGCATGGCGAACCGTTCAACGAAGCCGGCTGGCGTTACATCGTCGAACACTACGACGGCTATCTGCCGGTGCGGATTCGCGCGGTGCCGGAAGGCTCGGTCGTGCCCACGCACAACGTTCTGGTTACGGTCGAATGCGAGGATCCACAGGTGTTCTGGCTGGCCTCGTATCTGGAAACGATGCTGATGCGCGTGTGGTACCCGATTACGGTTGCGACGCAAAGCTGGCATCTGCGCAACACGATCCGCGCCTATCTGGAGAAGAGTAGCGACGACCTCACGCAATTGCCGTTCAAGCTGCACGATTTCGGTGCGCGGGGCGTGTCGAGTGCGGAGTCGGCGGCGATCGGTGGCTCGGCGCATCTCGTCAGTTTCATGGGCTCGGATACGGTGCTCGGTGTGGTTGCGGCGAACCACTACTACAACGAACCGATGGCGGCGTTTTCGGTGCCGGCAGCGGAGCACAGCACGATCACGTCGTGGGGGCGTGAGCGTGAAACCGACGCATTCCGCAACATGATCGAGAAGTTCGGCAAGCCGGGAGCGATCGTTTCGGTGGTGTCCGATTCCTACGACCTGTTCGCCGCGCTCGAGGCATGGGGCACGACGTTGAAGCAGGCGGTGCTCGACTCCGGCGGCACGCTTGTGATCCGGCCTGATTCCGGCGATCCGCTGACGATTGTCCTGCAGACCATGCGGGCGCTCGAGGCGTCGTTCGGATCGACGGTGAACGGCAAGGGGCGGCGCGTGCTCAACAACGTGCGCGTGATTCAGGGCGACGGCGTGAATCCGGATTCGATCGAGGCGATCCTGGCGGGCATGGATGAGGCCGGCTTTGCGGCCGACAACATCGTCTTCGGCATGGGAGGCGCGTTGTTGCAGCAGATTAATCGCGATACACAGCGGTTCGCCATGAAATGTTCGGCCATCCGGCTTGGAGATGAATGGCATGACGTACACAAGGACCCGGTCACGGATGCAGGCAAGCGGTCGATGAAAGGGCGGCTTACGTTGCTGGTGAACCGTCACACAGGCGAGTATCGGACGGTGACGTTGCCGGTGGTGTGGGATGACCGCACTGTTGAAGGGGATTGGGACGAGGCGCTCGTCACGGTTTTCGATTCTGGAAAATTGCTCGTCGATGCGGCGTTTTCCGAAGTCCGGAAGAGGGCTCACGCGGGTGAGGCTTAGACGGATGTCTGTTTCCGGCAACGGCGGAGGCCGGGCCGTCATGCCGCTGCCAGAGCCAAACCAAACGACGCGTCAGCTCACAATCCAGACCGACACGCCGGAACCGTCAATATCAATCCGGCAAGGGCTGCCTTCCCGCAACCGGGCATCTTCGTTCGCGATATCGAAGCGCACCCCCGCGATATTCAGGCGGACATACCGCTCGCCGCGCCGTAACTCGACCGCGTCGACCATGCCGGCATAGGCGCCATCGGCCGAAATAGCCACGGCGTGGGAAGAGATGCGCCACATCACCCGTTGCCCGGCAGGAATGGCAAAACCGCTATCACCGGTCGCGATCGCCAACTCATTGCCAATCTCGACTCGCCCAGGCAGAGTCATCAAACCTTCGCCGACGTTGTGCAAACCGAGCAATTCGGCAACCCGCATCGAAGCCGGCCGTTCGAACACCCCATCGATGGAACCCGCCTGCAGCACGCGCCCCTGTTCGACAACCAGAACCTCGTCGGCAAGTAAAGCCGCTTCGTCGGGATCGTGCGTGACGATGATGGTCACCGCCGCAATCTCGCGCTGCAACGCCCGCAGCGACTGTTGCAAGCGACGCCGCCGCGGCGTATCGAGTGCAGCGAACGGCTCATCGAACAGCAGCAATTCGCTATGACGCGTGAGCGCCCGCGCCAGCGCCACACGTTGCCGCTGACCGAACGACAATTGATGCGGCAAGCGCGCAACCAGTTGCGCGAGGCCGAGATGATCGCGCCAGTAACGTGCGCTGGCTGCATCGGCGTCGACGGGAAACGCGAGTTGCTGCGCCACCGTCATATGCGGGAACAAACCGTAATCTTGCGGCATATAACCGATCTGGCGGCGCTCGGGCGGCAGCGCGCTCAAGTCAGTTGTGCCGAGCCGAACGGAACAGGATGCGTTGGATTCGAGCCCTGCAATCAGACGTAATGCCAGTGATTTGCCGGAGCCCGACGGCCCGATGATCGCAAGCCGCCGTGTCGCCGGCGTCCACGCTATGTCGAGCTCGAACGCGCCCAAGCGGCGCTGCAAATGAAAGGCTAGACGACGATCGGAAGTCTCGCCCCGGCTTGCCGTCAGATCCGTGCCGGGTTCCAGCGCGTCGTCGCCGTTTTCGGTTTGTTCAAGCGAGGTTTTCTGCCGAAGGCTATAAATCGACAACGCCGCGCAGACAATCGCAATCGCGAGCGTCGGCAGCAGCAGGGGCATCATCGCCGGCAGGCCTTGGCCACCGAATACGACGTACGTGTACACCGGCAGCGAATAGGGGTGATAGGCCACCATCACCGTCGCGCCGAATTCGCCGAACGCACGCAACCACGCCAGCGCGAGTCCCGCGCGAATCGCCGGCCACGCAACCGGCAACATTACGCGGAAGAAGCGGCTGCTTGCATGATGGCCGAGCGTCGCGGCCACGTCGTCGAGCACGGGGTCCACGGCGGTGAACGCCGATTTCGCGGCGATGATCAGGAAGGGCGCAGCCACGAAAATTTCCGCGAGCACGATGCCGGCAAACGAATCCGTCAGCGCCCCGCTGGTGAAGCGGCCGACCCAGCTATAGGGCCCAAGCAGAAACAGCAGCAGCACGCCGCTCGTGAGTGGCGGCAAGGCGAGTGGTAACTGCACGACGAAGCCGAGCAGCGCCATCTTGCGCGAGTTCGAGCGCGCCAGAAAATAGCCGAGCGGCACGCCGCCGAGCAGAATCACGAACGAGGCCACGCTGGCGCTCGCCGCCGATATGCCGACCGCCGACCACACCGCGCGCCAATCGACATTCGGCCAATCGGCCGCGCCGAGTTGCGGCACGCTCGCGATAAACGGCGCGCACAAATAGACGGCAAGCAGCGCGGCCAGCCACAGCAGGGGTCGCGCGGCGGAGCGCTTCACCGCCTGTTTCACCGCCTGTTCCACCGCTTTATTGCGCGGCGTCGATCACGGCTTGCACCGAAGGCGGCATGGCTTGCACATTGCCGGTAACGGTCGGTTTGATGACGTCCACGCCGTGTTGCTTGAGCAACGCGCGGCCTTGCGCGCTCAGCAGGAAGTCGACGAAGCTGCTCGCACCCGCATGGTTCGGTGCATCGCTGAGGATCGTCAGCGTGTAGCTCGCTTTGGCTTGCAATTCGGGCGCCGGACGGAGCGCCGGAATTTTGAGGTCGGACGTTTCGGTCGAATAGAAGAAACCGGCATCGAGCTGGCCGGATTGCAGGCGGCCCACCAGCGTTTCTTCAGGCAAAACCTGCTCGGGATTTTCCGCGTCGCCCAGCGTCTTCTCGACGAGGTCCGGCTGATGGTAGAGCTCCGCGGCCTTCGTCATCATCTCGACGGTGAATGCACCTTTCGGATCGAGCTTCGGATCGGTACGGCCGATACGGATGCCCGGCTCCTGCAACACCTGATCCCAGCGCTTGTTCTTGAAGTCCGCAGCAAACTTGCTTTGCGGGTTATAGCCGATCATCAACGGCGATTCGGCGAAGTTCACGTGCCACGTGACGTGGTCGCCATTCGCCTGACCCATCAGGCTGGTGTTCACCTTCGGGCTCGCGCTGATGAACACGTCGCCGCGGCGCAGCTTGCCCTTGATCTCGTTGGCGATCTTGTTCGAGCCCGCCGCATAGCCGCGGAAGTGCTGGCCAGTGGCCTTTTCGAAGGCCGGCCCCACGCTGCGCTCCATCAGATTGACGAGCGAACCGGCGTACAGCACGTTGACCGTGTCGTCCTGCGCGAAGGCGGGCACGGCTGTCACCACGCCGGCGACGACCACGAAAGATGCAAGCAGCTTGCGAATCATGCGATTAACCCCGGTACGTTATTAAGAGCGCTATATTACGACGTCATCGCATTGCGTTGTGGGTCGCTGCGCGCTCCGTGTGGTCAATAGATGTGGACGACGCCGGCGGAGTGGCCGATATGCCTGGCGATATATTGCGTATCGATGCGGTTTTGCACCGAGGCGGCCATCGCAGCGTAATATACACACGGAAATAACGAGTGAACAAGCTGCTCAGGCTTCAATGCTGGAGATAACCGCGTATGGATAGTGTGAATGTGATTGCCGCGCCTGCCGTCGAAAGTGCGCTCGTCCTGAGCGGACGGTTCCAGCGGACGCTGTCTTTCGACCTCGAGCGGCTAAAGGGTTACGAAAGCGTGCTAGCCAGGCCATTCGATCTGCGTTGCTACACGACGAATCGGTTCATCCGCAGCGTTGAGCCGTACCGCGGTGTGCGTCTGACGACCTTGATCTCGGAAGCGGGTTTGCCGAACGAGGTGCCGGGCGAGTTCAAGCGTACGGTGTTCGTGGCCGTGGGGCACGATGGCTACGTCGTGACATTCTCGTGGCATGAACTGTTCAACACGCCGGTCGGCGAGAACGTGCTGGTTGCTTACGAATGCAATGGCCGCGCGCTAAATGCTGAAGACGGTGCGCCGATTCTGTTTTCCGGTTCGGACATTCTGCCCGCGCCACGCCACGTCAAACGGCTCGCGCGTATCGAGGCGCATGTTTTGAAGCCTTTGGCGTAGGTGATTCGAATGACGGGCGTAATATGGTTCGATTTTCTTCATCGTGCCGCCGCCATGTCTGACGAACCGCTTTCGCCTGTTGCGGAACCTGCCGCGCCCAGCCGCGAACCGCTGTTTGCGTCGCTCGATGCGCGGGTTGCCGAGCGCACGGCGAAGTGGCTCGCCGCAGCCACGGACGCCGTCTCACCCGATACGCAATTGTTCGCCAGGCTGATTGCCGCGCGCGACGTCCGGGACGAACTCACCCTGCTTGGGTTGCCTCAGCCCGCGTGGCGCGCGCTACTGGAGCGGCACTTTGTGCACGCACCTGCGCCCGTGTTTGCATCCTTGCCTGGATTGCCACCCGTCGACACCAGCGAACACGCGACATTCGTCGAAACGCTGCATGCGCTGCTGCTCACGTATGCCAGCGCCGCCGTCGACACGAACGAAGTGCGCTGCCTCGCCTCAATCATCGCTCATGCGTGCTTGCGGCCGGATCACCTGTGGCGCGATCTCGGTCTTGCGGGCCGGGAAGAAGTCACATGGATGCTGACGCGCTATTTCCCCGCGCTCGTGGTGCTGAATGTCGATAATCTGCGCTGGAAGAAATTCCTTGCTCAGCAACGCGCGCTTTCCTTAGGGCTTCAGCCTGGCCCGGCGCCCGGTTGTCCGGGCTGCGAAGACTATGGGCATTGCTTTCCCGGCCACCCCTGAAGGCCATTCAGCCAGGATGGCAGCGCGAAGCGGTTCGTGTATGCTTTCGCGCATGGCTGATACCGTGAAAACCAAACCAAGCCCCGCGACAAAATCCGCGAAACCGCGCCCCGAAGTGCGCTTCAGAATGCGCATCCGCAGCGGCGACGCTGTTGCGCTCGGGCCGGGCAAAGTCGAACTGCTGGAGGCCGTGCGCGAATACGGCTCGATCTCGGCTGCGGCGCGTAGCCTCGGCATGTCGTACCGGCGTGCATGGCTGCTGATCGACGAGCTGAACCGCTCGCTGAAAACTCCGGCCACGCACTCGGAGCAGGGCGGTCAAAGCGGCGGCGGTTGTACGCTGACGCCGGTCGGCGAACGCATCATTCATCTGTACCGCGATGTCGAAGTCGAGGCTCAACGAAGCTGCGCGAAACAGATCGCTGAGTTGACCAGGCTGATTCGTTCCTGAGCACGGCCTTACTCACAGCTCAGCCGTGGCGCAGACAAAACGCCGAGGGCGGCGGATTGCCCAACTGGGCAAGATGCTCGGGACGCAGCCGGTCCACCAATTCGACAAAGCTCGCCACGCTTGCCGTGCGCAACGGGTGATAGTCGATCTGATGGCGCTCGCACACCCGCTTGAGCGTATTCATCGAATCATGATCGACGCAGTCGACCGGAAACACGACGATATCCGCGCCCGGCAACGCGGCGGCGAGCAGACCCTTGCGATCTTCCACGCCGCCGTCGTGCACCACGAAATCGCCACCGGCGGCCTCCACCAGCTGCTTGAGCGCGGCATTCGAGCCGGGGCGGCCGCCCACGTAGACAATCCGTTTGCCGCGCACGCTGTCGAGGCTGGCTTGCCGCGTCTGCGCGCCATTGATGTTGTCCCCAGCATCCACCGTCGCGCGTTCCAGCGCGTCGCATTCGTTCTGCACCAACAGGAGCTGCGCCAACGCCTGATCTCGGCTCTTGCGCAATGCGAGTGCCGCGCCTTGCTCCTGCAGCGCGCGCTGCTCGGCGGCCTCACGGCGGCTCGTATGCAACGCCACCCGCTGATCGCTATCGGCGAGCTTGTCGCGCAGCTTCGATATCTCCGCTTCCAGATCGCAAGGATCCGCCGGCGTCTGGCGCGTGGCCGCGGCGGTGAGTTGCGCGATCTGCTCGCTGAGCGCGGCAATCGCTGCGTCGCGCTGCGTGCTGATTTCCTGCAAGCGGCTTTGCTGCCGCTCGACTTTCTCTCTCAACTCGGCGTTTTCCGCTTCGAGCGCAACCAGCCTGCGGATGTCCGCGCGATTCGCCGCGCCGACCAGATGCGACAGCATGTGCAATTCGCCGAACGCTTTCTGGCGCACATGCAGGGTCGCGCACGGATGCGTCATCAAAGCCCAGTAAGCAGGCGGGATCTCGCCGCTTTTCAGCGCTTCGTCCCAGAGCTTCAGCAGTTCGACGTCGTCGGCGGCTTTGTCGAAGCGGCGGATCGCCGCCGCATAGTGCTCGTCGAGCAACTTGTGCAGGGCTTTGGCGCCCGCGCCGCCATCGATCGCGAGTTCGACGGCCGAGTGATGAATCTCCAGATCGCTCGCGTCCCGGCGATCGAGGCCAGTGAATTTAGGCACCAGCTTGCGCAGTTCGTGCGTGCTGAGACAGGTGCCGATGATCGAGCAATGCAGTTGGCCATCGAGCTCGGCGAGGCGCGCGCGCCGTTTGGTGTTCGAGAACGACACCTTGGCGGGCGTGCAGCACGGATCGGTCACGCGCAAGCCGGTACCGGCAAGCTCGTCGCCGGACAGTTTGAGGCGCGAAGGCTGGGCGAGACGAAACGGCGGTGTGTGCATGAGGACCTCGAATCCGGATCTGGCGTCAGGCTGACTGAACGTGCTTGCTGGACATCCGCGCCATGCCGGCGCTGCTGGCGATATATTCGAAAAGATATAGCGATCGGCAAAAGAAAACGTTCATATGCGGCAATGACGAATTAGTCGTTCGGGTGGACGAGCGTCCGCTCAGCGCGTGATTTGCGCTGAGTGATCGTGGCAGAAGCAGCGGCAGAAGCAGCGGCAGCACCGGTGGCGGGAGCTGCGGCGGTGGTGCGGCCGGCGGCACGACGGACGACGGCTGGCTCTGCGCCGCCGACTGCCCGTGCATGCTGATCCAGAACATGCCCAACGCACAGGCCGATAAACGCGGTATCGAGCCGCTCGAGTTCCGCCACCACCTTGCGTAACGCGGCCAGGTCGTTGCTGAACGCATCCGAGAAGATCGCGTCGCGAAGTTGCTCGGCCGAGCGCGCTTCTTCGATCGAAGCTTTCAGATCGCGCAGACGGGCAAAAGCCGCCGCCTTGGCCTGTTCGGCCAGGATCGACAGCAACTGGTTCAATGAGTGCGAGCCCGACGTGCCCACCGACGCGAAGTTCAACTGGTCGCCCGTCAGCATCAGTACGAAGCGCTGCACGCTGCCGTTAAGGCGCCGGTAAGCATCGACGACGTCGCGGATCAGTTCGGCGCGGCCACGTTCGGACGCCGACTTCACCGCGACGATGGTCGACGGAAGTTCTTTCGGGCGGCGCCCCGCCGGGTCGGACGAGGTGGGTCGCAATGTGGGTCGACTAGGCACTGCTGCTGGCTCCTGCTTGCTTGTTTCGCTTCGTCGTACGCGATCGGCGGGCGAGTTGCCGCGCTGCACAAAAGCATACCGTGATATTCGAGAGGATATAACGAAAGGTGGCGCGAGGGTAGCGCGGGCGGTTTTAGCTGCCCTGTGCGAACTCGAGAAATGCGCGCACAGCCGCCGCCCGTTCGAACTTTCGATAGGCAATGGCAATTTCCGAGGCGATAGGTTTGCCGGCGATGCCTCGGTAGACGACGCCCGGCAACGCGATGCAATCAGCGAGGGTATGCGGTACGACCGCCACATTACCGCCTAGCGATACGCAGGCCAACACCGCCGCGAGCGTGCCGGGACGTGACCCGAGCCGCGGCGAAAAACGCCCGCGCCGTGCGACTTCGAAGGTACCGGCTTCCTGTTCCGGCAGCACGAAACACTGATCGTGCAGTTGCGCGGGTTTAATGTCGGGTAAACGGGCGAGTGCGCAATTTTCCGGCAGCGCGAGGACGAACGTATCGCGGTGCACGGTGCTTGCCTGAATACCGTCGACGAGTGGCATCGGCGGGCGGACGTAGGCTGCGTCGAGCAGGCCATCGCGCAGCATCTCGGCCGCGCCGTCCATCGGCACCTCGCGAATGGAGACATCGACGCCCGGATACCTGGAGCGGAAGCCGCCGACCGCCCGTTGCAATACGCCCGCATAGGCGGCCGATGCGACGTAGCCGACTTCGATCCTGCCCAACTCGCCGCGCTCGGCGAGAATCGCGCGCTCTTCGCCGCGCGTGAGGTGGTCAAGCGCGCTGAGCGCTTCGGCGAGGTAGGCGCTGCCGGCCGCGCTCAATGTCACCGACCGCTTGGTGCGATGAAAGAGCCGCACGCCGAGCAACCGTTCCGCTTCCTGGATCAGTTTGGTTAGCGTTGGGGCGGCGATGCCTAATTCATCCGCGGCGCGGGAGAAGTGAAGATGCTTCGCGACACAAACGAATGCGTGAATATGGCGGAGTTCGAGCTTTCGCATGATTTTCAGTATTTCCGCCGGAGCTAATTATTTTGTGATTCTATGCCAATGACAGGCAATAGATGCGTCGCTACCATCGTATGACTTCGATTCGACGCCACCTGCCTGTATGTCATTCACGTCCCCCCGTCCCGCACAGCCGGTGCAGTTGTCAGACTCCAAAGACTCAAAACCCGTCAACCCCGCGTTCGTGCTGGCCACCGCGTCGGCGACCTGTGCGTTGATCGTGCTCGATACCAACGTCGTGGCCGTCTCGTTGCCGTCGATTGCACGCTCGTTTCACGCGAGTTTTGCCGATGTGGAGTGGGTGGTCAGCGCGTATATGGTCGCTTTCGCGTCATGTCTGCTGCCCGCGGGTGCTCTGGCCGACCGCGTCGGCCGTAAGCGGATGCTGCTGCTCGGGCTCGCGCTGTTCTTTCTGGCGTCGCTCGGTTGCGGGGTGGCGCCGTCGGCGGCCATGCTGAACGTGGCGCGCGCGGTCAAGGGCGTCGGCGCCGCGATGCTGCTCACCGCGGCGCTCGCCGTGATCGCGAACACCTTCCACGAAGGACCCGCGCGCGTGCGGGCATGGGCCGTGTGGGGCACCTGCATGGGCCTTGCGACGACGGTGGCGCCGCTCGTCGGCGGCGTGATTACCCAATGGCTCGGCTGGCGCTGGATCTTCCTGCTCAATCTGCCCGTATGCGCCGTCCTCGCGTGGTGCGCGTTGCGCTCGATTCGCGAGTCGCGCAATCCCGAGCCTGGTCCGCTCGACGCCGCCGGCAGCATCCTGTTCGGCCTTGCGCTTGCGCTCGGTATCTGGGCGTTGATCGAGGTGCCGGCCGACGGGCTTGCGAGCTGGACAACCGGCGCCAGGCTCGTGACATGCGTGCTGCTGTTTGGCGCATTCGTTCAGGTGCAACGCTCGCGGACGCATGCGATGGTCGATCTTGCGCTGTTTCGCCAGCCGCGCTTTGTCGCCGCCGTGCTCGCGATGTTCGGCTACGCTGCCTGCGCTCAGGTGATGATGACGTTTTTGCCCTTGTATCTGCAGAACGCATTCGGCCTGTCAGCGGTGAGGGCAGGCGTCGGCATGTTGCCGTTCGCGCTGGCGATGGTGCTCGGGCCGTACATCGGCGCGGCGCTCGCAAAGCGCTTGTCGGGCATGGCCCTGCTGTCGAGCGGGCTGTTGCTGATCGCGGCCGGCAATCTGCTGACGGCGCTGGTCGCCGGCGACGCACGCTATGCGCTGGTGGCGCTCGGCATGGTCGTAACCGGGCTGGGCGCGGGGATCATGAATGGCGATACGCAGAAGGCCATCATGGCGTGCGTGCCGCCGGATCGAACCGGCATGGCGTCCGGTATCAGCACGACAACGCGCTTCACGGCCATCGTCACGTCGGTGGGTGTGCTGGGCGCGGTACTCGCGGCCCGCACGCACGCTGTGTTCGTGGCGGGCACGCCCATGACGCCGGATATCAGCGCTGCGCTCGACGCGGGTTTCATGTCGCGCCTGCTGGCGGGAGATATGGCGCAGGCCACCGCGCATCTGCCGCCGGCTCTCAGGGCCACGGTGGTGTCGGCCGCGCATGCCAGCTTTGCCAGTGGCTTTGCCGCGGCGCTCTATCTGGCTGCTGCGGCGGCGGCGTCAATTGCAGCGGGAATCTGGCTGCTGGGTCGCAGAGGTGAAACTGCACGGGTCCGTGGGATTGCGGCCAACGGTTAGCGGAGCAATCGTGCCGTGCGCTTAATCGATTCTTCGCTGCAGAAATTGAGCATCGCTGCGCCGACGCGCTGACGTTCACCGGCTAACGCTCTGCCTTCGAAGCAGCCGGCTCGACCACGGCCGATGCATTTTCCGATATCGTGTGCTGCTCGTGCGCGCTCAAACTCAAATCCTGGCGCGCGCTCCTTTCCGGGCCGTTTCTACGACCGGCTGACCGGGTAAAGCATAAGCACAAGAAAATGAGCCATCCCAACACCGAACTGATCGAGCGTTTTTACACCGCGTTCCAGCAACGCGACGCGGAAACGATGGCTGCCTGCTATGCCGACGATGTGGTCTTCAGCGATCCGGCCTTTGGCGAGCTGCGCGGCGAAGAGGCCCGCGACATGTGGCGCATGCTGGTGTCGCGCGCGCAGGATTTCTCGCTGACGTTCGACGGCGTCGAAGCGGACGAGCTCAACGGCCGCGCCCACTGGGTAGCCCGTTACACATTCAGTCAGACGGGCCGCACGGTGGTGAACAGCATCGACGCCCGCTTCGTGTTTCGCGAGGGGCGCATCGTCGAACACCGCGATACCTTCGACCTTTGGCGTTGGGCCCGTCAGGCTTTGGGGATCAAGGGCCTGCTGCTCGGCTGGACACCTTTCGTGCAGGGCGCGATCAGGGCGCAGGCGAGAAAAGGCCTCGACCTCTATCGGCGCCGGCAGCGCCGCGCGTAACGGGGCAGCCAGGGGCAGCCCGGGGTCAGCCAGGGGCAGCCCGGCGCATTCCCCCAGTCTTGCTATGAACCGGCCAGTTGATGCAGTATTTCGTGATATCGACAAGCGGGGAGTTTTATGCCGGTAGTGGATGCGTCATGGGAAGCGTGGCTAAGCAGCAACGTAGCGCGCGGTTGCAGCATCGACTCGATGATCGATGCGATGGTGCAAGCCGGTTTCGCTACGGAAGCCGCGCGCGCGGAAGTGCGAAAAGCGTTCGGCATGAACCCGGCGGACGCGGAAGCGGCCTCGGCGGCCGTAGCGACCGAGGCCGCCCTGGTCAAAACCGCGTCACAGACCTACCAATACGACGAGTCGCCCGTTGCGCGCGGCAATGTGATCCGTGCGCACGATCGTGACGTCCGCGTGTTGATGCGCTGCGAGCGGCCCCAGGTGATCGTGTTCGGGGATGTGCTTTCGCCTGACGAATGCGACGAGATGATCGAGCGCTCACGTCATCGATTGAAACGCTCCACCACGGTCAATCCCGCCACCGGTAAGGAAGACGTGATCCGCAACCGTACCAGCGAAGGCATCTGGTACCAGCGCGGGGAAGACGCGTTCATCGAAAAGATGGACCGCCGCATCTCGAGTCTGATGAACTGGCCGGTTGAAAACGGCGAGGGGCTGCAGATTCTGCATTACGGCACGACCGGCGAATATCGCCCGCACTTCGATTATTTCCCGCCCGATCAGCCCGGCAGCGCGGTGCATACCGCCCAGGGCGGCCAGCGCGTGTCGACTCTGGTGATCTATCTGAACGACGTGCCCGACGGCGGCGAGACGATCTTCCCGGAAGCGGGCATGTCAGTCGCGGCGGTCAAGGGTGGCGCGGTGTATTTCCGCTATATGAACGGCCAGCATCAACTCGATCCATTGACCTTGCACGGCGGCGCGCCGGTGCTGGGCGGCGATAAATGGATCATGACGAAGTGGATGCGCGAGCGCGCCTACGGCTGAGGCGCGCGCTATTCGGCCGCGTGCGGTGCGGCGGTTTTTCCCGGAGCACCGGCTGACAGTTGCTTCAATGCGCTGCGCGCGCCGACGCAGCCCATGCGCATGATCATCAGGCCGATTGCCGAGCCTGCCACGTGGTCGAGCATCGGTATGCCCGCGATGCTGCCGGCCACCCCCAGGGTCGCGACCAGCGCCGACACCGCATCCATTCGCGCATGCCATGCACTTGCCAGCAGAATCGCCGAGCCGGTGCGCTGGCCTTCGGCGCGCATGTAGCGGAACAACGCTTCCTTGGCGATCGTGACGAAACCGCTGACGGCGAGCGCGCCGACTTGCATCTTCGTGTTGCCGCTCAACGTGACGGTTTGGCCGATGCTGCGCCAGAGCATTTCGGCTGCCGTGACAATCAGCAGGGCGGCGATGAAGAGGGATGCCAGGGCTTGCACGGTGTTGCCATCCCCTTCACGCGGCCTTGCGTTCAGGTGTTTCGAGCTGAGAACCAGCACGATGAGCACGACGCCGTCGGCGGCCAGATCGCTCAAGGTGTGGACACCGTCCGCGACCAGCCCGTCCGAATGCGCTGTCAGGCCGATGGCAATCTGCAGCGCCATGAGAAAGGCGTTGAGCAGTGCACTGGTGGAGGCGGCTTTAAGCAAAGCGGCCGCCTTGTGTGGTGCGGCTGTGGCTGTGGCAGTCGCTGTCGCGCACGGAAGGCTGTGGCATCGGGTCGGGACGGGTTAGGTTGTCGCAGGAAAGTACCCGTCGAACGTGGCGCGCAAATGACAGTGTTGCAACGGCTGCTGGCGATCAGGACCACCTCGTCCGCCCGGGCGTCGGTGAGTAGGACATTTCGTAGCTCGCGATGCGTTGAATCCGACGCTCGATGCGTTTCAGCTAGGGCCCGTTTCCGAATCGTCGCGTGAAATGCGGCGGGACGGCCACCTATCATCCTTCGCTTTAGTCAGCATCGCCCGATCGGCAGCACGCCCGGTCCGAGCGTGCTGAGCGAGCGAACTCTGGATGTGGGATGAGACGTATGCCTGTCGTAAATGATGCCGTGAAAACCTGGTTGAACAGTCATGTCGAGCGCGGCTTTAGCCCGGCGGCGTTGGTGGATGCCATGGTAGGCGTCGGCTTCGAGTCGGAACTCGCGCAAGCCACGGTGAACGCATCGTTCGATGCCGCCGAGGCGGCTCGCGCGGCCGTTGCTGCCGCGCCGTCCGGTATCGAGGCGGCTGCGGGCGAATACCGCTACGATCCGGCGCCGGTCGCGGCCGGCAATGTGATTCGCGCCTATGACCGCGACGTCAAGGTGCTGATGCGCTGCGAGCGCCCGCAGATCGTCGCGTTTGCCGACATGATGTCAGACGAGGAGTGCGATGAGATGATCGAACGGTCGCGTCCGTTGCTCAAGCGGTCCACCACCGTCAATCCGGAGAACGGCTCGAATGACGTGATTCCCAATCGCACCAGCGAAGGCGCCTGGTATCACCGAGGCGCGGACCCTTTCCTCGAGCGGCTCGAAATGCGCTTTGCCAGTCTGATGAACTGGCCGGTCGAGAATGGCGAAGGCTTGCAGGTGCTGAGGTATGGCGTTGGTGCTGAGTATCGGGCGCACTTCGATTATTTTCCGCCGTCACAGACGGGGAGCGCCGTGCATATGGAGCGCGGTGGTCAGCGGGTTGCCACACTGGTTGTGTATCTCAACGACGTGGCGGCTGGAGGGGAGACTTTTTTCCCCGATGCCGGCGTCTCTGTCGCCCCCAGGCGCGGTGGCGCTGTCTATTTCCGCTATATGAACGGGGAGCGGCAGCTCGATCCCTTGAGCTTGCATGGGGGAGCGCCTGTTCTGGAAGGCGAGAAATGGATTATGACCAAGTGGGTTAGGGAAGGGGTCTTTGCTTAAGCCGTTTTGTAAACGTCCGGGTTGTGGACTTCCATATAACGCTCCGGCGTCGCCAGTCCCTTGAAGCCGTGCGGTTCGTAGACGTGGTGGGCGTCTGTCGTCACCAGCACGATTCTGCGCAAACCGGTCAGCGATGCGCTGCCGAATATATGCTTCATCAACGCCGACGCGTATCCCTTGCCACGGTACGCCGGCAACACGAATACATCGCACAGGTACGCGAATGTCGCCTGGTCCGTGATCAGGCGGGCAAACGCGATCTGCCTGCCTTCGATATACGCGCCGAAACATAGCGACCCCGCTATCGCCCGGTCGAACGTCTCGCGCGGCATGCCCTTCGCCCACGCCGTTTCCTGCGACAGAAACGCGTAGACCATCTCTATGTCGAGGTCGGCCTTGTTGCTCGAAATCGTCAAATCGTTTGCTTGCACTGCGCGTTCCTGCTTGTTCTGATCCAGCAATCAAAGGATGCGGCGCCGCTTGGGCGCTGCGCCGCTGCTTCAACTCCGCTTCAAACCTTTCCATCCTTCCAGCCCGCTGCGGGCTCAACCCTTCGCCGGATCTTCAGTGCCGCGCGAGCCGCCGCCAATGCTCTGTCCGGCGTCGCGCGCGAGACCCAGGTAGCCGGTCACGGACACCAGCGTCAGCACGCCGGCAAACAGAAACGCGAGGCGGAAATCGTCCAGGGTGAAGACACGGCCGGTCGTCTCGCCGTTGAAGAACGCTGCTGCGCGCAGCGAGACGGCGCCGAAGGCAATGCCCAGTCCGATCGTCATCTGGGCGGCGGCGCTCCATAGCGTGCTTGCCGCGCTCATCTGCGGCTGTGCGACGTCGGCGTAGGCGAGGGTGGCAAGCGTCGAGAATTGCATCGACCGCGCTACTCCGTAGATGAATACGACGAACAGCACCAGCACGAGCGGCACGTTCGGCGTCAACAGCCCGCAGGCAATGATGAAAATGCCGGCCACCGCCACGTCGATAATCGACACCATGCGGAAACCGTAGCGTTGCAGGATGCGCGTGGTCAGCGCCTTCATGCCGAGATTGCCGAGCGCGCTCGCGAGCAACAACAGACCCGACTTGAACGCCGACAACCCGAAACCGACCTGGAACAGCAGCGGCATAAGATACGGCACCGCGCCAATGCCGATCCGGGTGAACGAGCCGGTTACCACGGTCACGGAGAAGGTCGGGATTTTCAGCGTGGAGACGTCGATCAGCGGATGCGGGTGACGCTTCGCATGCTGGAACGCCACCACGCCCATCAGCAATCCGCCGACGATGAACGCGCCAGCCACCCAGGGATTTTCGCCGGGCTGGCTCGCCAGTTCAGCGCCATACAGAATCGCCGTGAGCGTCGTGGCGCTCAGCAGAAGGCCGACGACGTCGAGCGGCTTGCGTTCGGTGCCGCGCAGGTTCGGGACAAGCGCGAGCGCGACGGCCATCGCTGCGAGACCGAACGGCACGTTCAGCAGAAAGATCCAGCGCCATGACGCATAGGTGGTGATGAAGCCACCCACTGGCGGTCCGACCACCGGTGCGGCAATGGCCGGCCAGGTGATGGTCGAGATCGCCTGCATCATCCGGCTCTTTTCCGTGCTGCGGACCACGATCAAACGGCCCACCGGCACCATCATGGCGCCACCCATGCCTTGCAGCAGCCGCGCGGCGGTAAATTCGGTCACGTTCTGCGACAAGCCGCACAACACCGAAGCCACCGTGAATACGCCGATCGCGCTGAAGAATACCGTGCGCGAGCCGCAGCGGTCGGCGACCCAGCCGCTCACCGGGATGAAAATCGCCAGCGCCAGCATGTAGGCCGTCATGCCAAGGCTCAGGCTGTTCGGCCCAACGCCGAACGAGTGCGCCATCTGCGGCAAGGCAGTGGCGATCACCGTGGTGTCGAGATACTCCATGAAGAAGGTGGCCGCGACGATATACGGCAGCCAGCCGACATGTGAATTGCGTGCGCCGCCGGTCATGGCGCCGTCCTCGACACCTTGCCGTTGCGTGTGGATTCGATGACGCCTTTGGCGTCTTTAGCGTGCCGGCATGTCCCGCGCGATTGTGTTGACTTCATGTTCTTGCGACAACCTTTCGAAAGCGTGTTTCCGGCATCCCTCGATGGATGGGCAACGAGGTTGCGGCCTGTTTGGCGTCAGCCAGCCCAGCATCGTAACGCAACAATCCGCTGCAGACAGCGGCGGTCCACGCCAACGCGGCGAAGACCTCGCCGGAAACACGGCTTTCTTGCCGCTCAGTCCTTCGCCGCGTATTGGCGATCGAGCTTGTCGTACAGCGGTTTGTTCACAAGGCGCTGGCGTTCACTGAACGGCGCGACGAGAGATGCGTCTTCATCGAGACGGCCATTGCTCTTCAACGTGCCGAGCGCGCGTTGCATGCCGAGCACCGCGCCTTGCAGCGCCGCGTTTGCGTACAGGACGATGCCATAGCCGAGTTTGGCCAGCGCTTCACGCGATTGCACCGGCGTCTTGCCGCCGATCACGATGTTGATCAATTGCGGCGTGTCGAAAAGCCCCGGCAACCGCTCAATGTCGGCGAGCGATTCAGTCGCTTCGATAAACAGAATGTCCGCGCCGGCCTCGATGAAACGATGGCCGCGCTCGATCGCGTCTTCGATGCCGTGGACAGCGGCCGAATCGGTGCGCGCCATGATCTGCAGGTTGCCGTCTTCGCGAGCGTCGACGGCGGCGCGGATCTTGCCGACCATCTCGCTCGTGCTGACGACTTCCTTGCCGGAGAAGTGGCCGCATTTCTTCGGCATGATCTGGTCTTCGAACTGGATCACGTCGGCGCCGCTGCGCTCGAGCACGCGCACGGTCTGGCGCACGTTCAGTGCGTTGCCGAAGCCGGTGTCGGCGTCGACGATCAGCGGCAGCGCAACCGCGTCGCGAATCCGCGCGCAATGTTCGGCGACTTCGGCCAGACCGATGAAGCCGAGGTCGGGCAGGCCGAGCGACATGTTAGTGACGCCCGCGCCCGTGATGTAGATCGCTTCGAAACCCGCGTCTTCAATCACGCGCGCACTCATCGCGTTGAAGGCGCCCGGCACGAGCAGGCCCTGGCGTTGGTTGACTTTGGCGCGGAACGCGGCGCGGCGATTAGCAGAAGTGCTCATGACGGCGTGTCTCCAGATGGGAAGTGAGTGATAGAACGCTGAGCTGAATTTGCAGGAAGCATGCCATTTGCCGCGTTTCACGATTTGTGCCGGACAATCAAAAGCTTAGGCGGAAAGGGGCCGTGCCGCCGTTCATGGCAGAATAGCCGATATGTTCCATGAAACGTTTCATGGAACGTTCCAGCTACGAGCGGAGCGTCGCAGTGTCCACTTTCACGTCGTCCCTTGCCAATTCCAATCCCGGCCGCCCAGGCGTCGCCCTGGTCAGTATCAGCCGGTTGCAATCGCTTTGCGAGACGGTCGCGCCGCGTTATACCGAGCGGGCTAGATTTTTTTCGGTCCGGGAAGGCTATGGCGCCGCCGTCACGGCCTTGCAGGCCTATGTGGATGCTGGCTCGGTTGATGTCGTGCTGGCAGCCGGATCGAACGGCGCTTACCTGCGCGACAACTTGAGCGTGCCGGTGGTGATGGTCAAGGTAAACGGCTTCGACGTGTTGAGTGCGATCACCCGCGCCACGACGACCTGGCCCGGCGCAAAGATTGGCCTTGTCCTGCACGAAACCATCTCGCACGAACTCGCCGACCTGAGCGCGTGGCTGAATGTCGGCCTGAAACAGCGCGCCTACCGTTCGATCGATGAAGTGCGGCTCGCGGTCGCGGGCCTTGCAGCAGAGGGCTGCAGCGTCATCATCGGCCCCGGTATGGCGTGCGATTTTGCCCAGCAAGCCGGCTTGGAGAGCGTCTTCCTGTACTCGCTGGGCGCGGTCGAAGAAGCGTTCGAGCGCTCCGTCGAACTGGCGCGCGTGAGTCGTCAGAAGGAATCGAAGCGGGTGCGCCTGAACACGATCGTCGCCCATCTGCGCGACGGCGTGGCCGCCTTCGACGACGCCGGTCAGCTCGAAGCAGTCAATCCGGCGATGCTCGATCTGCTCGGCCTCGACCGCGACCAGGACGTCCCGGCGCAATTGACGCGCGCTGTCGGCCCGTTACTGCGCGAGACGCTCGAGCATGACATGCCGGTCGAGGAGCGTATCGAACAGATCGGCGGCCGCGCGTTGATCGTCAACTGTGTGCCGATCCTCGAGCAGGGCTTGCGTTCGGGCTCAGTGGTCACGGTGCAGGACGCCTTGGTCGCGCAGCGGATCGACCGCTCGCTACGCACCAGCCAGCGGCCCAAGCATCTGGTCGCGCGGCACCATCTGGACGATCTGATCGGCAGTTCGGCGGCGCTCGAGCGGGTGCGGCGGTTGGCGCGGGCTGGCGCGGCTCACGATGCCACCGTGCTGCTGAGCGGCGAAAGCGGCACCGGCAAGGAACTGGTCGCGCAGGGCATCCACAATGCCAGCCGGCGGCGCGGCAATCCGTTTGTCGCCTTCAATTGCGCGGCGCTCCCTGAAGGGCTGATCGAGAGCGAACTGTTCGGTCACGAGGAAGGCGCGTTCACCGGCGCGCGCCGGGGAGGCAAGCCGGGGCTCTTCGAAATCGCCCACACCGGGACGATCTTCCTCGACGAAATCGGCGAGATGCCGGCGGCGCTGCAAAGCAGGTTGCTGCGGGTGTTGCAGGAGCGCGAGGTCATGAAGCTCGGCTCCGGGCGCGCAACCCCCGTCGACGTGCGGGTGATTGCCGCCACCCATCGCGATCTACACGCGCTGGTCGAGCAGGGTGCGTTTCGCGCGGACCTGTATTTTCGGCTGAATCTGCTTCAGATAGAATTGCCGCCGCTGCGCGAAAGACGCGACGATGTCGCGCAACTGGCGCGGCATTTGTTGAATCGCAGTGCGCTCCAATATGGGCTGTCGGGAGCCGCGCTCGAGCGGGTGCTGGCGTTCCTCGCGCCTTTGTTCGAGCACTATGCGTGGCCCGGCAATGTGCGGGAACTGGAAAATCTGCTGGCGCGCGCCGCGATTTATCTGAGCGACTCGGCCGGTGAGGGCTGGCAGGACCTGCAGGCAGTGTTTCCGGAGTTCGGGCGGATGCGGCAGACAGCCGCGGACGTGCATGGCGCCATGGCTCCCGCCCACGCCACCGGCGACGCCTCGGGCCGTCGTTCACCCACCCGCGAGGATGTCATACGCGCTCTCGAACAGGCTGGCGGCAATCGCGCTGCAGCAAGCCGGGCATTGGGCATCGGCCGCACGACCCTCTGGCGGCTCATGAGAGACTGATCCCAGAATTGGTGCGACGCAATAGTCGCCGGTAGCCAGTCAAATAGTAATAAACTATCGAAATAATTTAAACACACCGCTTTACCTATTAAGTGACGTCTGACATACTGACTCCACTTTCCAACCACTCCGAAAGAGGACTCAGTAAATGCCGATCATCAACAGTCAAGTTAAACCGTTCAAGGCACAGGCTTATCACAATGGCGACTTCCAGACCGTCACTGAAGAGAGCCTGAAGGGCAAGTGGTCGGTTTTCGTTTTCTACCCGGCTGACTTCACGTTTGTTTGCCCGACCGAACTGGGCGACCTGGCAGACCGTTACGCCGAATTCAAGAAGCTCGGCGTCGAAATCTACAGCGTTTCGACCGATACGCACTTCACGCACAAGGCATGGCACGACACGTCGGACACGATCCAGAAGATCAAGTACCCGATGATCGCTGACCCGACCCTGGCAATCTCGCGCAACTTCGACGTGCTGATCGAAGAAGAAGGCCTGGCACTGCGTGGCACGTTCGTGATCAACCCGGAAGGCGAGATCAAGCTGGCCGAAATTCACGACAACGGCATTGGCCGTGACGCCGGCGAACTGCTGCGCAAGGTGCAAGCTGCACAATACATCGCGGCTCACCCGGGTGAGGTTTGCCCCGCCAAGTGGACGCCGGGCGCAGAAACGCTGACCCCGTCGCTCGACCTGATCGGCAAGATCTAAGGTCTAAAAGCCTTTCGCAGTAAGCGCCTCACGGCGCATTGCCGTGCGGACCGCTTGATACAGCGGTTCGCACGTCCCCGGACTGTGCGCCTCCTACCCGGATGCGTGCGGCGCCCGGGACCCAACACCCCTCGTCACGGAATCGAATAGCCATGCTGGACGCCAATCTTAAGACTCAGTTGAAATCCTACCTCGAAAAGGTTAGCAGGCCTATCGAGATCGTCGCCTCGCTCGACGACAGCGCGAAATCGCAAGAGCTGCTGGCATTGCTGAACGATATCGCGACGTTGTCGGAACGCGTCACGGTGGTCGAACGTCGCGGCGACAGCGAACGCAAGCCGTCGTTTTCGATCGGCGAGCCGGGCAAGGAAACCGGTATTCGTTTCGCCGGCATTCCGATGGGGCATGAATTCACGTCGCTCGTCCTTGCGCTTTTGCAGGTCGGCGGCCATCCGGTCAAACTCGACGACGCGGTGATCGAACAGATCCGCAGTCTCGACGGCGACTATCAATTCGAAACGTATTTTTCGCTGTCATGCCAGAACTGCCCGGAAGTTGTTCAGGCACTGAACGTGATGGCGCTGATCAACCCGCGCATCCGCCACGTCGCGATCGACGGCGCGTTGTTCCAGAACGAAGTCGAAGCGCGCCAGATCATGGCGGTACCGACCATGTTCATGAACGGCGAAGTGTTCGGCCAGGGCCGCAGCGGTGTGAAGGAAATCCTCGCGAAGCTCGACACCAATGCCGGTGCGCGTGCGGCGAAGGAACTGGAAAAGAAGCCGGTGTTCGATACGCTGATCGTCGGCGGTGGCCCGGCGGGTGCAGCTGCGGCGATTTACTCGGCGCGCAAGGGTATTGCGACGGGTGTCGTGGCGGAACGCTTCGGCGGCCAGGTGCTCGATACGCTGGCGATCGAGAACTTCGTCTCCGTAACGGAAACCGAAGGACCGAAGTTCGCCACGGCGCTCGAACAGCACGTAAAGAGCTACGAAGTCGACATCATGGACGTGCAGCGCGCTGAAGCGCTGATCCCGGGCCGCATCAGCGAAGTGCGTCTGGCGAACGGGGCGGTGCTGAAGGCGAAGACGATCATTCTGGCGACGGGTGCCCGTTGGCGCGAAATCAACGTGCCGGGCGAGCGCGAGTACCGTAACCACGGCGTGGCGTACTGCCCGCATTGCGATGGTCCGCTGTTCAAGGGCAAGCGCGTTGCGGTGATCGGCGGCGGTAATTCGGGCGTCGAAGCGGCGATCGATCTCGCGGGTATCGTCCGTGAAGTAACGTTGTTCGAATTCGGCGCGCAATTGCGTGCCGACGAAGTGCTGCAACGCAAGCTGCGCAGCCTTGCCAACGTGACGATCGTCACGCAGGCACAGACCACGGAAATCACCGGCGACGGCAAGAAGGTCAACGGTCTGGTCTACAAGGACCTGCGTTCAGGCGAAACGAAGAACATCGAACTCGAAGGCGTTTTCGTGCAGATCGGTCTTGTGCCGAATACCGAATGGCTGAAGGGCACGGTCGAGTTGTCGAAGCACGGCGAGATCGTTGTTGATGCACGCGGCGCGACTTCGGTGCCGGGCGTATTTGCCGCCGGCGACGTGACCACGGTGCCGTTCAAGCAGATCGTGATTGCTGTGGGCGAGGGTGCGAAGGCATCGCTCTCCGCGTTCGATCATTTGATCCGCAGCAGCGATGTGGACGAAGTGGTGAGCGAAGCTGAAACCGAAGCGACAGTTTGACGGTGTTGTGTGAGTAGTGGACGGCGGCCTGCGGGCCGCCGTTTTTGTTTGTGGTGAGACTAGGACCGCTTTTGAGCGGGCTTTGTTTTGGTTGGGCGAGGCCTGGGGCAGCGGTCTGTCAGGATAATCTGCCCCCCGCCCGGCGGAGGAATCGCTTTTCTCAGAGTTCTTGAGTGTGTTTTGAGAAAAAGCTCAGATTCCTATGCCATTTGACAGTGTTATTTCGGAAAACGAACGACTTCGGCAGACGTAAAATATTGACCGATCCAAAGCCGTCGATTGTCTATGCCGAAGTTTGAAGTACAAGTCTTTGAATCACCCGAATATGCAACTCACTGCTTTCAACCCGTTGTTCACCTTGGGACGACGTGGGACCTGAGTCATCTCGATTCTTTTGCCTTTAAATGCGACCTTGGTCTGGGTTGCGCGATGACTGTGCTCGTCATGTTCTCGTGTCATTGTTTTTCCCGCAGCTTTGCTCGGGATGGACGAGTGCGCGCTGAAATTCCGAGCGTCGAGATTTATGACGACGGTCGTGAGCAGCGAGTTCTTGATCCGGTCCGCTATGAGTTGTCGAAGAACCTGCTGCGGGATTTGGTTATGACGATGGGTGAGCGCCCAATTGTCGTCGCCGACGAAAAGCAGCCGAACTTCATGACGCTGCAAAAAACGAATGCGGATGGCACCTCGTCGCTATACGCCGTGTTCTTTGAAGTGGAGAAGGATAGGACAAGAAAGCAGCGTCTGATTCTACGAGTTCAGTCTGCCTATCTTCTCGAGAAAGAACTGACGAAGCGTCAGCGGCAAGCGAAAAAGGTTGCGTTCAGAACCCTGCTGCGGGCAACGTATGAGGGGCGCAAGATTCGCCCCTAGCCGCGATGGCGAGGCACAAAAACCAACGGCTGCCTTTCGGCAGCCGTCGCATGCGGGACTCTCTATTCACCTTGCGGCGAAATTTCCACTCCAGGTGGAACCCGGTGACCCGGGCGGCGCTACGTTTTTCACACCCGCTCGTACGTAGTTTTGAGCGTTGATTATATGAATTTGACCAACCGCGGTCAAGCGGCCGACGCGCGACTTACTGCAGCAGGTGGAACCCCTGGCGGGGCTGCAACTCGCAGGCGGCGTTTGCCGCACCCCAAACACCCGTTTCATTCACCCGCTCGACGCCCACCCCGAATGCCCCATCAACGGCCCCTTCGTTTGGAGCCTCCCATCTAGGCCAATTCCTTGGCTATCCCACCCGGCAGGCCATATAAATCTGGGAGTCGGGCACGGTCCCGCCGACATGCGTACTGGCTCGCAAGCGCACAGCTTGCCGATACCAGGCGACATAAAACAAGGAGGGAGACAATGGCAACATCGCAAGCGGCCCCCGCTCGGTGGGTCGACAGCAAGCGCTATCTGTGGCTGCTGGGTGCACTCACCATCACCTTGCCGCTGCATGCGGCCAATCTGGCGTTGCAGACTGGCTGGCATATTTTCTGGTGGTTCGGGCCGATTTTCGTGTTCGGCATTATCCCGGTGCTCGACTATCTGATCGGTGACGATCCGAGCAATCCGCCCGAGGAGGTCGTCCCCACGCTCGAACGGGAGCGTTATTACCGCCGCGTGGTCTATCTGGCCACCTTCATCGAATACGTGTCGTTCTTCGGCGCGCTATGGATCGTCGGCACGCACGCTCTGACGTGGTACGACTATCTGGGTTTTGCTCTCTCGCTCGGCGCAGCGACTGGCGTATCGATCAATACCGCGCACGAGCTAGGTCACAAGACGGATGGTTTCGAACGATGGCTCGCCAAGATCACGCTGGCGCCGGTCGCCTACGGCCATTTCTTCGTCGAACACAATCGTGGACACCACGTGCGTGTCGCTACGCCGCCCGATCCGGCGAGCGCGCGCTATGGCGAATCATTCTGGCGGTTTCTGCCGCGCACGGTATTCGGCAGCATCGCGTCGGCGTGGCGCATCGAGAAGCATCGGCTCGAACGCCTCGGCAAATCGCCCTGGACATGGCGCAATGAAGTCCTGCACTCGTGGGCGATGACCGTCGTGCTGTGGGGCGCGATGATCGCGCTGTTCGGTAAAACGGTGATTCCGTTTCTGCTGATTCAGGCAGCGTACGGAGCCTCGCTGCTCGAAGTGGTCAACTATCTGGAGCACTACGGGCTCGGCCGAAAGCAACTCGCAAGTGGCCGTTACGAGCGCTGCCAGCCGCAGCACTCATGGAACAGCAATCGTATCGTGACGAATCTGTTTCTGTATCAGCTGCAGCGTCACGCCGATCATCATGCGAATCCGACGCGCTCTTACCAGGCACTGCGTCATTTCGACGGCGCGCCGCAATTGCCCTCCGGTTACGCGACGATGATCATGCTCGCGTACGTGCCGCCACTGTGGTTCCGCGTGATGAACCCGCGCGTGGTCGCGCATTATCAAGGCAACATGGCACAGTCGAATATCCGGCCGGCCATTCGTGAACGCGTGCTGACGCAGTTTGCCGGCTAACGTGGGTTGTTTCTTGCAAAGAGAAAGCCGCCCGGGCAATGCCGGGCGGCTTTTTTTTTACCGAGCCTATCGAAGGCCGGCAGCGCAGCCTTAATGTCGGTCGATTGAATACTTACCGGCCCCGGTCACGCATAACAACAGCAGTGCACCCATGATGCTGATGTTCTTGTAGAAGTGGATCATGTTGTCGTACTGCATCGCGCCCGTCATATTCCAATAGTGATGGCCGATGATTGCCGCGCCCAGCGTATAGATCGCAAGCAGCAACGCAAGCGGCCGCGTATAGAAGCCCACCACCAGCGCGATGCCCACCACTAATTCCATCACGACGGCGATAACTGCGGACAACTCAGGCGCAGGCGCGCCGGTCGACGTCATATAAGCGACGGTGCCGGAAAAGCCGGTCAGCTTCGACCAGCCGAACATCACGAACAGCACCATCAACAGGATGCGGGCAACGAGAATGAATGCATCTTTCTGGTTTTCAAATAGCGTATAGCGCATGATTTTTCTCTGTAGGTAAGGAAGGGTGCGGTTCGCCGCAAACTTCGCGGCGAGCCACGCTTAAGCCGGCCAGATCTATCGACAGGATTGAGCCGCTTAAGCCCACAACTCCGATACTTCAATGTTACGCAGATCGAACACCAACACCTCCGCGTCGTGACCTTGCGTGAAGGTCAGGGCTTCTTCGCCGCGGATCCGCGCGCCGTCGCCTTCGCCGAGCTCGACGCCATTCACCGTGACGCTGCCGCGCGCCACGTGAATATAAGCATAGCGATTACTGGCCAGTTCGAGGTGCGCAGTTTCGTCGCCGTCGAAGAGACCGGCATAGATCCGCGCGTCCTGTTGCAGCACTAGCGAGTCGTTCGCACCGTCCGGCGACATCACGAGGCGCAACACACCGCGCTTCTCGTCCGCGCCAAAGCGCCGTTGCTGATAGCGGGGCGTCGTGCCTTTCTGCGCCGGCGCAATCCAGATTTGCATGAAGTGCACCGGGTCGGTCTTCGAATGGTTGTATTCGCTATGCGCGACGCCGGTTCCCGCGCTCATCAACTGGATGTCGCCCGGCACGATCACCGAGCCGGTGCCCATCGTGTCCTTATGTTCCAGCGCGCCTTCCAGCACGTACGAAAAGATCTCCATGTCGCGGTGCGGGTGCTTGCCGAAACCTTGCGCTGGTGCGACACGGTCGTCGTTGATCACGAGCAGGTCGGAAAAGCCGTTCTGCTTCGGATCGTGATAGTTCGCGAAGGAAAACGTATGACGCGAGCTAAGCCAGCCGTGCTCCGCGCGGCCGCGTTGATTGGCGTGTCTGATTTCGATCATCGTATTTCTCCTTGGTTCTGTTGTGCGATCCGGCCAGATGTTTGGCCGCGATCCATGAAAGACAGTGTAGGTCAATCAGGATGGTTATAATCTGTCTAAAACTGGAAACACTGTCTCTATGAGGTGGACAATACGATGCAACTCGATGATATGCGGATCTTTGTCGCCACGGTCGACGCCCATAACTTCACCGCTGCGGCAAAGCGGCTGGCGCTGTCCAAGCAGTTCGTCAGCCGGCGAGTCATGGCGCTGGAAGAGGCGCTTGGCGTGCAATTGCTGATCCGCAACACGCGCAAGCTGGCCGTGACCGAGCTCGGTCAGGAGTTCTATGAGCGTGCGCGGCGCATTCTCGGTGAGGTGGAAGACGCTGAGCAGGCGATGTCGTTGCGGCGCGCTGGGCCGCGCGGGCTCTTGCGGGTTAGTGCGCCGATGTCGTTTGGGATGATGCATCTGTCGCCATTGGTGGCGAACTTTCTGCGCGAGCATAGCGACGTGCGCTTCGATATGGAGTTGAGCGATCGCACCGTCGACGTGGTGGGCGAGGGGTTCGATATGGCGATTCGGATTGGTACGTTGCCGGATTCCACGTTGATTGCGCAGAAGCTCGTCGATGTGAGGATGGTGGTGTGTTGTAGTCCGGGGTATGTGCGGCGGCGGGGGGCGCCGGTTGTGCCTGCTGACCTTGCTCGGCACTCATGTCTGTTGTATGGGCATGGTGGGGTTGTGAGTTGGGATTTTGTTGTTGATGGGGTCTCGAAGGGAGTTGAGGTGAATGGGCCGCTTCGGGCTAATAATGGGGAGTTGATTCGCGATGCAGCTGTGGCTGGGTTGGGGATTGTTCGGCTTCCTGATTTTATTGTTGCTGATGCGGTTGGGAGTGGGTTGCTGGTGACTGTTCTTGAGGAGTTTTTGCCTTCGGCGGCGACTGTTTATGCTGTTTATCCGCAGCATCGGCAGAGCTCTGTCACTATTCGGGTTTTTGTTGAGTTTTTGCGGGGGGAGTTGAGGAAGAGGTTAGTGGTTTGATTTTTTTTGCCTACGCGGCGCTTGTTTGTCTGTGTGCCTGGGGCTTTGGCCTTTCCTTGTTTTGTTTGTGGTCTATTAGCGTTGCCCCTGTGCGGGGCGGCACCTACTTCTCTTTGCCGGCTGCAAAGAGAAGTAGGCAAGAGAAAGCAGCTCAAACCACTCCTGCTAAGTGGGTCCCGTAGTTTGCAACGGGCAGTGGTGCATCTGGAATCTGTGTTCGTGCACCTGCATGCGCTAGTGACAAGGGAGTCATTCTTCCGGCGGCGCCGCGCGCACCGAAGAGTACTTCAAAAACCGCCCGCTGCGTTTCAGGCTTCGGCTTCGCCGCTGATCAGCGACACTTCGCGGAGCAGCGGCGGACCTTGCCGCGGCAAACTAATCACCGTCCGCCACTCGCCGCTCCCAGACCTACCGCCGCTTACCCGTTCCGGAAAATGAAGCTGTAGCCGTTCAGCGCCGGCACGCCGCCCAAGTGCGCATACAACACCCGTGAGCCTTCCGGGAATTCGCCGTTTCGCACCATGTCGATCATGCCGTGCATCGATTTGCCCTCGTACACAGGGTCGGTCAGCACGCCCTCGAGTCGCGCGCACAAACGGATCGCCTCCAGCGTACCTTCGTTCGGCAAGCCGTATTCGGGGCCGGCGTAGCGCTCGTCCAGTACCACGTCCTCGCTCGTGATGTCGCGGTCCAGGCCGACTTTTTCTGCCGTCTGCTTCGCGATTCGGGTGATCTGCTCGCGCGTCTGTGCCGGTTTCGCGGATGCATCAATGCCAATCACGCGCTCGGCGCGGCCGTCGGCGGCGAAACCCACTACCATGCCGGCCTGGGTGCTGCCGGTGACGGAACACACCACGATGTAGTCGAATTTGAAGCCCAGTTCGGCTTCCTGCTGGCGGACTTCTTCAGCAAAGCCGACGAAGCCGAGGCCGCCCAGCGGATGGTCGGAACAGCCGGCCGGGATCGGGTAGGGCTTGCCGCCCGCGGCGCGTACGCTCTCCAGTGCATCCTCCCAGCTCTTGCGAAAACCAATGTCGAAACCGTCGGCAACCAGGCGGACGTCCGCGCCCAGAATGCGCGACATCTGGATGTTGCCGACGCGGTCGTATACGGCGTCCGAATAATTGACCCAGTTCTCCTGCACCAGCACGCACTTCATCCCCAGATGTGCCGCAACTGCAGCCACCTGGCGGGTCTGGTTCGACTGGATGCCGCCAATCGACACCAGCGTGTCACAACCCTGCGCCAACGCCTCCGGAATCAGATACTCCAGCTTGCGCGTCTTGTTGCCGCCGAAGGCAAAGCCGCTGTTGCAGTCCTCGCGCTTCGCATAGAGATGCACCTTGCCGCCCAGGTGGTCGCTCAAACGCTTCAGCGGCTGGATCGGCGTGGGCCCAAAAGTCAGCGGGTAGCGAGGGAATCGTTGCAGGTTCATGGCAGCTCCGAAATTGTAGGTTTGACGCGAGCAGCAAGCAGTCGCGTTACAACAAATGGTAGGGAAAAGCGCTAGAAATGAGCTTGCAAATAAATTCCATTTGACATACTTTTAAAACTATTCATTCAAAAATGACCTAATAAAAATCCGGACAGGAACCAATGAGCGCAACAAAAGTTCGTGGTGTATCGATGACTGCCGCCGCACCCTCATCCGCGGAAGCCGATCCGCTTCACACGCTCGACCGCATCGACCGGGCGATCCTGCGTCAACTGCAAACCGACGCGTCGATCTCGAACGTCGCGCTCGCGGCCAAAGTCAAACTGAGTGCACCGGCGTGTCTGCGGCGCGTCGAGCGGCTGAAGGAGTCGGGGCTGATTCGCGGTGTCGTCGCGTTGATCGACCCGAAGGCGGCCGGGGCGGGGATGCTGGTCATCATCGGCGTGGTGCTGGATCGGTCTACGCCGGAGTCGTTTGCCGAGTTCGAGAAGGCGGCCCAGAAGGTGGCAGGGTGCATGGAATGCCACGTCGTGACCGGCGAGTTCGACTATTTCATGACGATCCGCACGCGCGATAGCGACAGCTTCAATCGGCTGCATGCGGAACAGTTGCTCTACTTGCCTGGCGTCCGTCAAATCCGCTCGTTCATGGTGCTCAAGGAAATCCTGTCGACCACCAAATTTCCGCTGTAGCCGCTGCCGTCACGCAAAAAGACGCGCATGCTGTCATAAATCCCCTTGCTGGACGACTAAGTGTCGGGACCACTCGCGGGCGGCGCGCTTAGCGCCTGAACGGGTGAACGGTACGGACTTTCCGGGGCGATCATCATGGCTTGCAACAGACGGACATTCTTCAGGTTAATCGGCGCGGCGTCGCTCGCCGGCGGCACCGCGGCTTGGCGCACGGCAGGCGCAGCGGAGCTAGGCACAGCGGCGGCCTACGAGGTCGCGCACAGCGACGCCGAATGGCACAAGCTGCTCACGGACGCGCAATTCCGCGTGTTGCGCGAAGCGGGCACGGAGCGCCCATTCAGCAGCCCACTGAACGACGAGCACCGCGCCGGCACATTCGGGTGCGCCGGTTGCGCGCTGCCGCTGTTTTCGTCGAAGACGAAGTTCGATAGCGGCACCGGCTGGCCCAGTTTCTGGCAGCCGATGGATCACGCAGTCATCACGCATACCGACAAGTCGTTCGGCATGACGCGCGACGAAGTACTGTGCCGGCGCTGCGGCAGCCATCTGGGTCACGTATTCGACGACGGCCCCAAACCGACCGGCCTGCGCTATTGCATGAACGGCCTCGCGTTGACTTTCACGCCTGCCGCGCGCGGCACGAGTTGATCGAATCAGGACGGACATCATGAACATCGAGAAACGCATCATCGGCAAACCGGCCCGCTCGCGCGGGGCGGCCATCGCGCTTTCGGTCGGGCTCGGCGCGCTGGCGCTGCTGCTGGCGCAGCGCATGGCATTCTCGTCGGAAGCTGGGGTTGTCATTGCGCCGCCCGCTGTCGACGAACCGATCTCCGCCACAACCGCGCACGAAGAAACCGCCGTGTTCGCGGGCGGCTGCTTCTGGGGCGTGCAGGGCGTGTTCCAGCACGTGCGGGGCGTCACGAAGGCGGTGTCGGGTTATTCGGGCGGCCAGCGCGACACTGCACAGTATGAGACCGTCAGTGGCGGCGAAACCGGCCACGCGGAATCCGTGCAGGTCACGTTCGACCCCACCAAGGTCACCTATGGGCAGTTGTTACAGGTCTACTTTTCTGTGATTCAGGACCCGACCGAGTTGAACCGCCAGGGGCCGGACAGCGGCACGCAATACCGCTCGGCAGTGTTCCCGTTGAATGACATGCAGCGGCACGTCGCGCAAAGCTATATCGCTCAACTCGAGAAGGCGCATGCCTTCCCGGCGCCGATCGTCACGAAAACGGAGCCGTTCAAGGGCTTCTATCCTGCCGAGTCCTACCACCAGAACTACCTGACGCTGCATCCGAACTCCGCGTATATCGCCATCAACGACATGCCGAAGGTCGCCAACCTGAAGCGTCTGTTTCCGAATCTCTATCGCGACAAGCCCGTGCTGGTCGAAGCGGCACAGTAAGCCGGCGCTACAAATCGGCGCAGTCCAGCAGCGCAATAGAGCAAAATAACAAGGCAGCGCTGCAAAGAGGTGAACGCCGCACCGGCGCTAATCGCCCTGTTCCTGCGCCGCATCGCGCGGCGCCGGATTTTTTTTGCGACTGTATTCTGCCTCTCAACATCGCCACGGCACGCCTGGCAGCGACCGCCGGGCTGCCTTGCGATTCTCCTGTCCGACCTCATCGAGCCAACCCGATCCAACCGAAGCCGATCCAAGCCGGCTTTCCGGCGACCAGGCCCGCATTTTGCAAAGGAGCGTACGTCGGCAATTCTTTCGCACGTCTCTGTTCGTGCAGATGCCCAATTTACGCTGGGCGGCACCAGGTTCGGACAGCGCGTTTCGCCGGCAGTGCGTGTCGTTCGCTGAAAGAATTACGTGCCGCGCGTAGCATTGCAGCGGTCACCTGGAAGTTTGCAATCCATTGCGGACCTCGGGTGAGAACCTAAACCCCGTCGCGATACGCGAGGAACGGAGGCTTCCGGTGTCGAACAGCCGTAGAAAGCGGATCGGCAAGATTCGCAAAAAAGAAACAAGCATCGCGGCAACATCGCTGGTCGCCGTGACCCTCGGCGGTATCGGCGTTTTGCCGGCTTCGGCCTTGGCCCAAACTCCTTCGCCGCTGGGCGAATGGCAGTATTCGGTGGGCATTCCGCTGCAGAAGATGTGGCAGCCGGATATTCCCGAATGGCAGGTGCGTATCGGCGCGGCAACGTCGTTCCAGCCGCGTTATGAGGGTTCCGACCGGTATCACGTAATGGCCGGTCCGAGCATCGACGTGCGCTACAAGGATCTGTTCTACTTTTCGAGCGGCGAAGGCCTTGGGGTCAATTTCGCGCAAGGGCAGAACTGGCGCGCGAGTCTCGGGGTCGTCTACGATCTCGGGCGTCGCGGCCATGACGATCCGGAGGAGTTGAACGGTCTCGGCAACATCAATCAGGCGCCGGGCGTCAAACTCGCGGGGGAATATGTTGTGTCGAAAGATTTCCCGCTCGTGCTGCGCGCCGACGTCCGACGCTATTTCGGCGGCTCGAACGGCTGGATCGGCGATCTCGGCGCCTATTTGCCGATGCCGGGCAGCACCAAACAATTCTTCTGGTTTGCCGGGCCGAACGTGACACTCGCGGACTCCAAGTACATGAACAGCTGGTACGGTGTGAATCAGAATCAGGCGGCGCACTCGCAATACTCGCAGTATCACGCGAGTGCCGGTTTCAAGTCGGTGGGTTTCGGCATTAGCGCAGTGTGGCTGTTCGACAAGCACTGGTTTGCCACTGCCGACGGCGCATTTGAAGAACTGGTCGGCAGCGCGGGCAATAGTCCGATTACGCACAGCAGGGCCACCGGTGTGGCCGATATTTCCATTAACTATCGCTTCTGATGCAGCGGTTCTCTATTTGAGGGTATGGACGCAGGCGCGCGATTCTGGCGCGTCGCTCCAGGTGCTGAAGACCGTATCAAGGCCGCCGAATGGCATCGCGTGTGGACGTCATGAACACGCGCCTCCGGTCGGTCACAAGATCGATCATGTGTCGCACCCACGCGAACTGTCGCGCAGATGCAGCCCCGCTGCCGCAGCGAAAAACCCCAACGCGGCGACGCATACACCGGGCCAGCCCCAACGCGCAAGCGCCGGCCCGGCGCTGGTGGCGCCTACCGCGCTGCCGACGAAAAAGAGCCCCGTATAGAGCCCATTCACCCGGCCACGCGATTCGGGCGCGAGCAGATTGATTGCGCGCCGACCAAGCGCCTGATCGGCAATCACGCCACCGTCGATGAAGAATGCGGCCACAGCCAGCATGGTGATCGATGCGACGCGCGACACACCCGAAGTCAGCGCCAATGCCGCCAGCAGTGCGGCTGCGATGGCGACCGCGTGAGCGAGCATACTGGCGGGCTTCGACCAGCCCCTGTCGCCGGCACGGCCTGCCACTGGTGCGATGAACACGCTGCCGCCGCCGGCTAACGCGAAGAGCGCGACGGAGGTGCTGTTCAGCCCGAGTGGCGCGCGCGTCAGGACAATGGCAACGCTGCTCCAGAACGCATTGAAGCCGGCCATGAGCAGGCCCTGATACAACGCCCGGCGGCGCAGCACGGGCTCATGCGCCACCAGTCGCACCATTGACGCCAATAACGCGGCATAAGGCGGCGCGCCGACGGGACGGCTATCCGGCACCCGTGGAACCACGACGAGCGTGACAGCAGCGAGCAGCAGAGCATCGGCTGCGTAAAACGCGCGCCAGCCGAGTGCGCCGCCGATCACACTGGCAAGCGGCCGTGATAACAGAATGCCGAGCATCAAACCGCTCATCACATTGCCGACGACTTTGCCCCGCGAAGCCGGCGGCGCGAGCGACGCGGCGGCGGGCACCAGCATCTGCACGACACTCGACGTCACGCCGACGGCGAACGACGCCGCCAGAAACACCGGCGCGAGCGGCGCGATGGCGGCCAGCGCAAGACACGCGATCTGCGCGAACAACGTCGCCGCAATCAGAGGCCGATTGGGCAGGCGGTCGATCAGCGGTACAAGTCCGACGAGGCCGACCGCATAGCCGAACAGCGTCAATGCGGTGACGAGCGTGGTCCATGCGCCGAGATGCAGCGAGGCGTCGAGCGGGCCAATCAACGTTTGTGACGCATACAGGGGCAGCACGGCAACGGCGACCATCGCGGCGAAGCGCGCGGTCGGAACGCTCTGTGCCGGCGGCGTAGCCGCTTGGGCTGCCGTCGGGCATTGAATCGTGGATGAGTCCATCGCCGGGCTACCCGTAAAGTCAAAGTGAATCGATGCTACTCTCCCATCAGACAAACACAATTCGCACGGAATTGGATACATCCTCACGATAAACGGGAGAATCGCCGATGGATGCATTGCGCGATCTGGAAACCTTGGTGGCAGTGGTCGAGGAGGGCAGTCTGACGAACGCCGCGCGCCGGCTTGGCCGGTCGTTGCAGGCTGTCAGCCGCTCGCTTCAGGTGCTCGAGCGCGCGCACGGATCGACCCTGATCGTGCGAACCACCCGCACTTCGCAGCCGAGCGAGGCCGGCATGCGTTTTTACGAACGCGTCAAAGGCGCGCTGACCGAACTCGAACTGGCGCGCACCGAACTCGCGGAGGAATTGCACAGGCTCACCGGGCGTTTGCGCATCAATGCGCCCACACTGTTCGGACCAAAATTCGTCGCGCCGCTCGCCGCGGAATTTTTGCAGCGTCATCCGCAATTGGCGTTGTCGCTCGATCTGAGCGACGAGTATCGCGATCCGGCAGAGACCGGCGCGGACGTGACGATCCGCATTGGCGAAATGCCTGATTCACGGCTGGTGGCGCGGCGGATCGGCACGCTTCGGCGGGTGGTGTTCGCAGCGCCGGATTATCTTGCCGAACACGGCAGACCGTCACATCCGCGGGATCTGGCGAAACATGATTGTGTCGTTCGAACGGGCGTGCCGCATCCGGGGCGTTGGGTGTTTACGTCGCCGGACGGCAACGAAATTGCGGTGAACGTGGCGGGGCGCTTTGACAGCAATCAGGTTGCGGCGGTGAATGCGGGCGTGCTGGGTGGTATGGGGGTTGGGGTCGCTGCCTTCTGGCAGATTCAGGAATGGGTCGAGGCAGGCAAGGCTGAGGTTTTGCTCACGGATTTTCAGTTGACACCTTTGCCGTTGCATGCAATGTGGACGAGGACGCGGCGGCTGCCACAGAGGACCCGGCTGCTGGTCGATTTCCTTGCTGTCAAGTTGGGGACGTTGTAGCTATATCCCCCGCCGAAGGGTTTGCGAGGGCTCGGCAGCGTGAGCGGTTTTCGCCGTGCAGGCAGAGCAGCATCAGGTGCAATGCTTCATTGTGCTACGCTTGCCGGACCAAACTCCACGTAGCGTGACCTCGCCATCATCATGCGTTCCTGGCGCATATCCACACCGGCCCGCAGCGGGCACATCAACACCTCGCGTGTTACCGACCTCGTCATGTCGATCTCACATGACGACCCGGACGCGCTTGCTGCAAGCATTCTGAAAACGGTTGGCGACACGCTTCCCGTGTCGCAGTGCACGGTTTTCGCGTACGAGTTCGACGCGAGACCGCGCACCGTCTCCGCCGCCGACCATCGCGGCGGCCGCTTCCTTCGTGATGTCGCCGATCGCTACGCCACGCACTTTTATGCGCTCGACGGAAACCGCGCCATCGTCGGCGGCTCGCAAGCGAAGCAGGCGCGCGAGGCGTTAGTGCTGCATCAGCAGCAAAGCGAAGAAATCGAAAACGAAGCCTACCGCGCCGCCTGCTACGCGCAGCCCAACGTATCCGACCGGCTGTCGCTGCTTTTGCAACCCATGGAAAGCGTCTGGCTGTCGATCAATCTGTATCGTGACAGCGCATACGGCGTGTTTCAGCCAGGCGAACTGGAGCATGTGGAAAGCATGGCGCATCTGTTCGCGCACGCTGCAAAAAGCCATTACGCGCTCAATGGGCAGCATCAGCAAGGCACGGCAGCCGCGATGCTGGCACGGGTCAGACGTGCCTGCCCGGCGCTGACGCCGCGTGAGATCGACGTGCTGCGCGGCACGCTCGAAGGGGCCAGCGCCGCCGAGATCGCGGAGCAAATGGGCGTCAAGGTCACCAGCGTGATTACGTATCAGAAGCGCGCTTACGCGCGGCTGGGGATCTCGAGCCAGCGCCAGTTGTTCGCGTTATGTCTGCTGCCTGAGCGGTCTTGAACCGGCGCGCCGAATTTGTTGCAGCCGTAGATTAGCTGCGAGACGGTCGAAGAAGAGCCGCCGAAGCACCATTGAGCTCGCGTCGACAAAATCATCCGCGCTTTGCCCGCGCATCGACCTGCGTCTCGCGATCCCAGCGCTTCAGCCACGGCATGATGAATTCCGCGAATCCGTCCGCGGGTGGTGACAGCGCACGTTCGGTCGAACGATATACGCACACTTCACGGATCGTTTCAGGATCGACGATCCGCTTCATCACCAGCCCGAAGGTTCGCGCGAGCGGCGCGACATAGGCCGGCGCGAGTGTCACGGCAAGCCCCTGTGACGCCAGACCGAACGCTGTGGTTACGTTGTCCACCACGTCCACCGGAATGATGCGCGCCTCCGCCGGCAGATTAGCCAGCATCTGTTCGACTGCACGCTCGTGGTCGCGGCCGGTGGCAACAATCGGCACACCGCGCAAGTGCTGCCACTGCACCCTGCGTCGTGCATTTAACGGATGCGTCGGCGCGCACCACATCACCCACGGGCTCGCGAAGGCCGGATCGCAACGCACCCGCGTGCCGCTCTGGCGATCCGGGCCGATCGCGAGATCCACGTCGCCGCTTTCCACACGCTCCACCAACTGTTCGACCACGGTGTCGCATATGCGCACGACCACTTTCGGTTTGTCGCGCGCATATTCGGCGATGGCCGCCGGCAGCGCGGTCGCCGCGAGCACCAGCGGCGCGCCGACTCGCACGATCCCGGCCGCGCGATTGCGGATGTCGTCGGCGGACTGGGCGGCGGCGCGCACATGGCGCAAAACCGATTCGGCCGACGACAGGAAATCCTGCCCCGCGCTCGACAGATTGACGCGCCGCGTCGTACGGTCGAAGAGGCGAAAGCCCAGTTCCGTTTCCAGTTCGGCCAGCAACTGACTGACCGCCGACGAGGTCAGCCCGAGCCGTTCCGCCGCCGCGCCGATGCTGTGCAAATCGACGATGGCGAGAAACGCTTCGAACTGACGGATGGTGACGCGTGTGAGTGGCATGAGGCGATTCTAAAGAAAAACTTACGAATCGTGAAAAATCGATTGATTGTGTGGAGAGAGCCATTGGCCGACACTTGTCCCAATCGACGCGAAGCTGGAAACCCGCTTAGACTTCCGTCTCGCCCACGCTGCTACGACCAGCCTGCAACAGTCCACACTCAGGGTATACGCAGGCCGCAATCAAGCCACATGCAGGGCTCCACTCAAGGAATTGCCATGTTCGACCACATTCCCGCCTATCCGGGCGACCCGATTCTGAGCCTGAACGAGGATTTTCAACTCGATCCGCGGCCCAACAAGGTCAACCTGAGCATCGGCATCTATTTCGACGACGCCGGCAAGCTGCCGGTGATGGACGCCGTGCGGCGCGCCGAAACCGCGCTGCTCGAATCGATCGGCCCACGCTCCTACCTGCCGATGGCGGGCCTGCCGCTCTACCGCGACGCAGCACAGGCTCTGGTGTTCGGCGCGGACCACGAAGCACGTGCCGCGGGTCGGATCGCGACCTTGCAGACCATCGGCGGTTCGGGTGCGCTGAAAGTCGGCGCGGATTTTCTGAAGCGTTATTTCCCGGCCTCGCAGATCTGGATCAGCGATCCGAGCTGGGAAAACCATCGCGTGGTGTTCGAAGGCGCGGGCCTCACGGTCAACACGTATCCGTATTACGACGAACACACCGGTGGCTTGCGTTTCGCTGACATGCTCGACACGATCGACCGCTTGCCGGAACAGAGCATCGTGCTGCTGCATGCGTGCTGCCACAACCCGACCGGCGTCGATCTGAGCCCGGCGCAATGGGCGGAACTGGTGCCGGTATTGCAGCGCCGCAAACTGATTGCGTTTGTCGACATGGCGTATCAGGGTTTCGGCGCAGGCCTTGAGGAGGATGCCGCCTGCGTACGCCTGCTCGCCGATGCGGGCGTGCCCTTGATCGCCGCGAATTCGTTTTCGAAGAACTTCTCGCTGTACGGCGAGCGCTGCGGTGCGCTGAGCGTGGTGTGCAAGAGCAAGGAAGAGGCGGCTCGCGTGCTCGGTCAATTGATGTCGACGGTGCGCGCCAACTACAGCAATCCGCCGACGCATGGTGCGCGCCTCGTCGCCAACGTACTGTCCGACGCGTCCTTGCGTGCCTCTTGGGAAGCGGAACTCGCCACCATGCGCGAACGGATTCTCGCCATGCGCGGCACGATTCACGAAGGCCTCGCAGGCCGCGTCGATGAAGTGATGCGCGCACGTTACGTCGCGCAGCGCGGCATGTTCACGTACACGGGATTGAGCGAAGCCCAGGTCGAGCGCTTGCGCAGCGAATACGCCGTGTACGTACTGCGTTCGGGACGCATGTGCGTCGCCGGATTGAATGCGCGCAATGCCGGCTATGTGGCGTCGTCGATCGCGGCGGTGGTGGCAGGCGCATAACGGCTATTACTCGCAACGGCTTGCCTATAACGAACGATAAAAACGGAGACCCTGATGACGACTCTTGAAATGCCGACTGCGAGCCCTAAAAAGGCCGCCGGGATGCACCCCGACGAATGGCAGGCGCGCGTGCAACTGGCCGCGTGCTATCGCATCTTCGACATGCTCGGCTGGAGCGAGATGATCTATAACCACATCACATTGCGCGTGCCGGCGAGCGTGAGCGGCGGCGAGCGGCATTTCCTGATCAATCCGTTCGGCCTGCACTACAGCGAAGTGACGGCGAGCAATCTCGTGAAGATCGACGCACAAGGACGCGTGCTCGACAACTCGCCGTATCCGGTGAACCCTGCGGGTTTCGTCGTGCATGCGGCGATTCACGAAGGCCTGGCCGATGCGCACTGCGTGATGCACACGCACACCACGGCCGGCGTCGCGGTGGCCTGCCTCGAAAACGGCCTGGAGCAAACCAACTTCTATAGCGCGCAGTTGTATGACCGCATTGCGTATCACGACTTCGAAGGCATCACGGTGCATGCGGAGGAAGGGCCGCGTCTGCTCGAACATATCGGCAGCAGGCAAGCGGTGATCTTGCGCAATCATGGCCTGCTGGCATGGGGCCACACGTTGCCGCAGACTTTCGCTATTCTGTGGACGCTCAACCGCGCGTGCGAAATCCAGATGGCCACGTTCTCGATGGGCCGCGCGCGGCTGGTGCCGGAAGAAGTGGCGATCCGTTGCTCGCGCGACTCTTTGCAATTCGATCCACGTCACGGTGCGGGACAGGACGTGTTCGATGCGCTGGTGCGGCGCGTGGATCGCATCGACACGAGCTACAAGGATTAACGCGAGGATTAACACAAGAATCGGCGCAAGGATTAACGCGAGACTTGAGGCGAAGATTGCTCCGACGATTAAAGCAAGGATTGAAGCAATGAAAGTAGGTATCTACGGTGCCGGCGCGATCGGTGGCTGGATGGGGGTGAAGCTCGCACAGGCCGGCCACGACGTGAGCGTGGTGGCGCGCGGCGCGACACTCAGTGAGTTGCAGCAGCACGGCCTGCGTCTGATCGAAGGCGGCGTGACGCACGCGGTGAAGGTGACGGCGAGTGAACAACCGGCGGATCTCGGCGTGCAGGACCTCGTTGTGGTGGCGGTCAAGGGGCCGGCGATGGCGTCGGTGGCCGCGCATATTGCGCCGCTGCTGAGTCCGCAGACGATTGTGCTTACGGCAATGAACGGTGTGCCATGGTGGTTCTGCGACGGGCTCGGCCGTGATTTCGCCGGCAAGCGGCTGAAGTCGATCGATCCTGACGGCGCGATCGCCGCCGCGATTCCGACCGCGCAGACAGTGGGCTGTGTGGTGCATGCGAGCTGTCTGATCGAGTCGCCGGGCGTCATCAGGCATCACCAGGGCAATGGGCTGATCGTCGGCGAGGCGTCGGGGCGAACGAGCGAACGCGTCAAAACGCTCACCGCCACGCTGGCCGCGGCGGGCTTCAACGCGTCGATGTCGGAGCAGATTCAGCGCGACGTCTGGTACAAGCTGTGGGGCAACATGACCATGAATCCGATCAGCGCCATCACCGGCGCGACCACCGACCGGATTCTCAGCGACGAACTGGTGCGCAACTTCGTCACGAGCATCATGCTGGAAGCGAAGGAGATCGGCGCACGTTTCGGTATTCCGATCGAACAGGCGCCGGCGGATCGTCACGAGGTCACGCTCAAACTCGGCGCGATGAAAACCTCGATGCTGCAGGATGTACAAGCCTGCAAGGCGGTCGAACTCGACGCACTGGTGGCTGCGGTGCGTGAACTGGGGCAGCTTACCGGCGTGCCGACGCCATACACGGACGCGTTGCTCGGGCTCGCACGCCTGCATGCGAGTACGTTGGGGTTGTATCCCCGCCAGTGAATGTTGTTCCGACTTCCGAAAAGAAGTCGCCCCGCATGATCAATGGGGCGGTTTTTTTTCGTCTTACGTTTCGCGTCTTAAGCACAGGGCTTTCCGCATCACGCAGCCACTGCGGAAGAGGCTGGCAGCTTTGCTGCTTCGATCAACGACAGCGCTTGCTGCGTATCGCCGAGTTCCGTCACGCACAGCAGCGCAAGACGGGCCAGATATAAGGGTGCTTGCGCTTCGCCTTCAGCGGTCAGTGTCTTGCAGAGCGTCGTGTAGACGAGGTCGAGTTCGCTATCGGTCATGGTGTGGGTTCCTCTTGCGTCAATTCGTCAGACTGGCCGTCACGGCGCTTTGCACGTTCGTCGCGTTGCCGTTGCGCCAGCGGGCGAGCACATGACCGTCCGGCCTGATCAGATAGACGGTGCCCGGCGTGGCATCGAGCATCTCATGCAAGTGTCCCGCCGGATCGACCACGTGCGGGACGGTGGCGCGCGGTGCGTCGCCTGTGACCAGCGTGATCGCTTTGAACGGAATGCTATGTTCGCCGAGTGCATGATGCAATTGCTGCCATGCTTCGTCTTGCGCCATGTCCGCGCCGAAGCGAAGTGCGGTGAAGCATGGCCCGAGCAGATCGGTGAGATGGAGATCGACTGCTACGCCGTCGCACATGCGTTGAAGTCGGCACTCCGGCAGGACCGTGCCCGGCGCTGGACCCCTGGCGAACGCGCCTGATGCAATGGCGGCGACCCGATTGAGCGGCGACTCGGCATACGCAATCGCATGCGTCTGCCGCGGATTGATCAGTGGCCGCACGGCCGGATGATGCGCGGCAAGTCCCAGGACTGCCTGGCGCATCAGGTCGAACGCGAACGAGGGCGGCGCCATGAATTCCGTGCTCTTCATCCCGTAGCTCAGGTTTTCACGCGCCGCAAACAGGCGCTCGTCGCTGTAGCTGTCGAGCAGGCGGTCCGATGCAATGCCGTTGACGACGCAACCGAGTTTCCAGCCGAGATTGTCGGCGTCGTCGATGCCGGAATTCGCGCCACGCACGCCGAAAATCGGCACGAGATGCGCGGCATCGCCCGCGAACAGCACCGAGCCGTGCCGGTAGCGTTCGAGCGTCAGCGCGTTGGCCTTGTAGACCGTAATCCAGATCGGCGACCATTCGCCCGTTTCGCCCATCGAGTCGAGCACGCTCTGCACGCGTGGCATGACGTTTTCAGGCTTGATCGCGGCCTCGGGATCTTCATCGTCGCGAAGCTGGTAGTCGATGCGCCAGACGTTGTCGGGCTGCTTGTGCACCAGCACCGTCGAGCCGGGATTGGAAGGCGGATCGAAATAGGCGAGACGCTCGGTGGCGCGCTCGCTCTCCAGTTCGATATCGACGATCACGTAGCGGCCTTCGTACGTGGTGCCGGTGAGCTTGAGGCCGAGTGCCTCGCGAATCGTGCTGCGGCCGCCGTCGCACGCGACGACCCAATCTGCACGCATTTTCCACGCGGTGTCGCCGGTGCTGAGGTCGAGCGTGGCGCCGTTGCCGGTATGTTGTTCGATACCAGTCACGCGGGTTTGCCAGCGGATGTCGATCAGATCGGCATGGTGTTCCACTTCGTCGAGCAGCAACTGTTCGATCTGATATTGCGCGATGTTGATCATCGGCGGCAGCGATTGCTCGTCGTCCTGATGCATGGCGAAGCGGAACACTTCGGCATCGCGATAGAAGCTGCGGCCGCCGGTCCATGGCAAGCCCTTTTGCAGAAAACCGTGCACTGCGCCAAGGCGTTTGAAAATCTCCAGGCTGCGGCGTGAGATGCAGATCGCGCGACTGCCGGTGCAGACGCCGTCGTCGGCTTCGATCAGCACCGAGCGTACGCCCTGGCGAGCCAGCGCGAGTGCCAGCGTCATGCCTACCGGACCGCCCCCGACAATCGCGACGGCGCGCCGCACAGGGTCGCGCCCGTCGACCAGCGGCGGCACCTCGCCCGCATAGTGACGCGGCGTGAACGGATAGGGTTTGAAACTGCGGCTCATACGTGTCTCCTGGATCTTCGCTGCCGATGGATTGCCCGCCGTGGCTTGAGTGCTCTCTGGAGGCGGTGCGAATCGATAGGTGAAGTATGAAGGAGGGGTGGCGCGTGGCTGTCCTCATTTTGGGTACAAGGCCCCTGCGTTCCGGCGATAGAAAAGGCCGCAGGGCGCTTACGCACCCTGCGGCCTTTCTGATTCACGCAATGCAGTCCGCGCAGACTTGCCTAATCCGCCCCGGCCAGATGCGAAGCCTGGCGCGAGTGCTGCACGCTCGCTCCCATCCGGCATTCCTCGATCATCGCGCGGAACGTCGGCGCCGCGTGTGAAGCGCCGGTCGCACCCATCTCCGGACCGGCTTCCGGTGCGCCACCCACGCCCACAACCAAGGTCGCCCGCGGCCGCCATTCCCGCGTGCGCCGCAGCAAGTTGCGCAGATACGGCGGCGACTCCGGCGCGTCGAGCGAGATGATGCAGATGATCGGCGCGTCCTTGAAGCTCGGTTCGTCGGCATGCGCGCTGCGATAGCCCGAGTGCGTGGCGATCATCGGCGCGAGACCCTGGCGGCCGAGCAATTGCACGGCGATCGCGGCGGTGACCTCATCGAATGCGCCGCGCCCAGGCACGCACAGGACCGACGCCCTGTCGGTTTCATGGTGCATCGGCGGATGGGCCGAAATGTGGCTGTCGTGCCGATCCGAAAGATCGGCCGTCGCCGATGCCGACATTGCGCCAGCGGAGTCGGCCGGTTCCGTGCGCGACAGACGATCCGGCAGTCCGTCGGCAATTTCCAGGTTTTCGACGATATCGACCAGTGCGTCATTGATCCGCGCCAGTTGCTCAGGCATCAACACCCCGCGCATCGCATCGTTGCGCGCAAGCTTGAGGCCTTCCAGCGCGACGTTGTCGTAGTAATCGATCAGCGACATCTCGCGCAGCAACCGCTCGGCCTGCACGATGGCTTCATGCGGATCGTCCGCCAGAAGCCGCTGATAGAAGTTCTGCGCGGGGGTGAGAGCAGGCTGGTCGCCTAGCAGCACCGTGAGAAAGTTCAAACGATCCGCGTAGCGGCCCAGCGTGACGACGCACAGCGTGAGCGGCGTGGACAGCACGAGGCCGATCGGCCCCCACAGCCAGCTCCAGAAAATCGCCGCCACGACCACGGCCAGCGGCGATAGCCCGGAGCGATGACCGTATAGCAGCGGCTCGGCAATCTGCCCGGCCACCACATCGACGACGATGAACAGGATCAGCGTATAGACCGCCATCGTCCATTGAGGCTGGATGGCGGCCGCGAGAAACACGGCAAGAATCGCGGCGATCCAGATGCCGATGTACGGCACGAAGCGCAGCAACGCAGCAATCACGCCGAACAGCAGCGCGCCCGGCACGCCGATGATCGCGAGCCCAATGGCGATGATCCCGCCCGCGCTGAGATTCACGCCCAGTTGCGCGACGAAATAGCGGCTGAGCCGCCCGGCGGCGTCGTTGATCGCGGTGGTGGTGCGGTGCAGATCGCGCGAACCGAATAGACTGATCAAACGGTCGCGCAGGTCTTCGCGTTGCAACAAGATGAAGATCGTGACGACCAGTACGATAAAGGTGGTCTCGATCGGCGCAATTGCCGGTGATAGTGCGCGTTGAGCGAGTTGCATCGGCGTGAGCGACGGCTCGTGTACTTCGACGGGCGTCGGCACAGCGGGTGCGTTGCGCGCCGCGCGTCCGGTGAGGCGCGGCGGGCTCGGCTTGGTCGGCGCGACGCGTTGCAGCGTGGCGGCGGCGCGGCTCATCAGCGAATCGGCCCGGCCGACGGTTTTCTCCTGCACCGTCTCGATCTTTTGCTCGATCGCCGCCTGATACTGCGGCAGATCGCCCGCCAGTTGCACCAGTTGCGCGCCGATCAGCCCGCCGACGGCCAGCAAGGTGGCGAGTGCGAAGAGCACCGCGATAAAGATCGATGGCAACTGGCCCATGTGCAAACGCCGCAGCGCCTGCACGAGCGGTGCGAGCAGAAAGCTGAGCAGCACCGAGAGCGTGATCGGAATCAACACCTCGCGGGCGAAGTACAGTGCGCTGACCACCACGACGCCGGTGATGACCGAGGCCAACCCATGCAGACTGGGCGTGCCCGGCGGGTATACGCGGTTCGGCCGCCCAGGTGGCGGTAACGATATTTTCATGGACACACTTCTCGATGTTGTGGCGCTGTCGCTTTTGCTGAGGGTGCGCGCGGATGGAACGGCGGCGGTCAGTTAAAGCGCCCGAGCAATTCATATGCCCGGATTGTAGGCGCTTTGGCGTGCGGCGGCCGTATCCCTTAGCCCATGTGCAAACGCAACAGCTCGAATAGCTGTGAGCTCGCATACAGCAGCAAGCCGATAAAGCCGCCCACAATCGTCCCGTTGATGCGGATGTACTGCAAATCCTTGCCGATGTTCAGCTCGATTTGCCGTGACATGTCGTGTGCGTCCCAGTTCTTCACTGTATCGCTGATGTGGCGCGTGAGGAACTGGGCAAAATCCGGCGCCATGGCGCGCGCCGCTTCTTCCAGGTGGTCGTTCAGCGACTGACGCAGCGCGGGGTCATGCGCCAGCTCGCGGCCCACCCACTGGCCCATTGCCATCACCCGGGCGTGCAGGGCCGAATCGTTGCTTTGCAGATCGCGTTTGAGCCATGCGCGCAATTCGCCCCACATGTCCTTCACATACGTGCTGAGTGCTTCGCCTTCCACCAGATAACGCTTCAGTTCCTCGCCTTTCTGCAGGAATGCCGGATCGGTCTTGAGTTTGACGATCAGCTTCTGCACCGCGTCGTCGAATTTCTGGCGCAGCTGATGAGTGGGGTTCTCGCTGATCTGCTCGAGCATCCGGTTCACCACATTGGCGATCGTTTCGGCGCCTTTTTCGCCGAGCCATGCCGACGGCAGGATCATCTCCATCGTCGGATATTCGCTCTTCACCCATTCGACAATGCGCTCAGCGATAAACTCGCGCGCCTGCGGTTCGCGCAACAGCGCCACGACCTGTTCGATGCCCGCGTCGAGCAGTTCCTGATGACGGCCGTCCTTGGTGAGCGTATCGAGAATCGAGCCCATGGATTGCGACAGATCGACCTTTGCCAGTACGTCGCGCAAGGCGTCCTTGATGAAGACCTGGATGCGCACGTCGTCGGTCAGTTCGAGGATGCCGCTCATCAGTTTGACCACGTAGTCGCCCAGTCGGGCGGTATTGGCCGGCTTCGTCAGCCAGCCGGTAATGCTTTGCGCCGGGTCGTGTTTCTGGATCAGCCCGACCAGCGACGGCACGTCCAGAAATTTGTCCTGCACGAACACCGCGAGGTTGTCGGCGATCTTGTGCTTGTTCTTTGGAATGATCGCTGTGTGCGCGGAGACGATCGGGATCGGTACGCGGCGAAACAGTGCGACGACGGCGAACCAGTCGGCGAGCGCGCCGACCATGGCGGCCTCGGCTATCGCTTTGATGCCGTCCACCCAGAGGCCGCGCGGCATGAAGGCGGTCACGAGGAAAACGCAGGCGGCGGCCGCCAGCAACAGCAATGGGGTGCGCTTGGCCTTCTTCAGTTCGGTTTCTTTGTTCATCGGCAGCAGGGCAGCGGAGTTCTAGTTGATTGGAATGGTGCGGTGCGATTGGCGTGCTGGTCCAGAAACGCGAGTGTAGCGCCGCTGTTCGGGCCGTGTGGCGCCGGCTTGGGACATTCTTTGACCCGCAGGCGCGGTAACATGAGCGCCGAATGAGTATTGAGTGACGATGCAATTGAACGGAATGGAGGCACAGTGATCAGGTTTCTGCACACCGCGGACTGGCAGATAGGTACGCAATTCGGCCAGTTCGAGCCGGACGAAGCCGCGCACCTCGCGGAAGCGCGCTTCGAGACAGTGCGCCGGATCGCGGAGGAAGCGGCGGCGCGCAAGGTTGACGCCGTGCTGGTCGCCGGCGACGTATTCGACCTGCAGACCGTTTCGGACACGGTGATCCGCCGGTTGTTCGGCGCGCTGCAAGCGTTTTCCGGGCCGTGGATCATGCTGCCGGGCAATCACGATGCCGCATTGGTCGAGAGCGTGTGGACCCGTGCGCAGCGGCTGAACTGCGTCGCACCGAACGTACGACTGGTGCTCGAACCCGGCGTGGTGACGCTCGACGCGTGCCAGTGCGCGTTGCTTTGCGCGCCGCTCACGCAACGCATCACTTACGACGACACGACGGGTTTCTTCGACACGACAGAGACGCCGCCCGGCTATCACCGTATCGGACTCGCGCATGGCAGCGTCAGCGGGATTCTGCAGGAGGGCATCGATTCGTCGAACCCGATCGCGCCGACGCGTGCAGCGAGCGCGCGTCTGGACTATCTCGCGCTCGGCGACTGGCACGGTTATTTGCGTGTCGACGAACGCACCTGGTATGCCGGCACGCACGAGCAGGACCGTTTCCGCGCCAACGATCCGGGCTTCATGCTCGACGTCACGCTGACCGAGCCTGGCGCCGTGCCGTCCGTTGAAGCGGTGCGGGTCGGTAAATATCAATGGCATCGCTGGGAAGAGGGGATCTCCGTGCCGACCGACGTCGATTCGCTCAAGCTGCGACTCAGCACGTTGGGCAGTCATGACGTGCTGCGGGTGACCGTAAGCGGATCGACCGCACTGGCCGAGGCCGAAGCCATTCACCTTGCGGTGGAAGAGACCCGTGCGCGGGTGCGTGCGCTGCGCGTCGATCTGAGTGGCCTGCAGGTGCTGCCCACCGCCGACGATCTCGCCGAACTCGGCGCGCAAAGCGGCTACCTCGCGAAAGTGGTGGCGCGTCTGCGAGGCTTGCAGGAGGACCCGCAGTCCGACCCGCAACAGGTCAAGCGCGCGGCGGAGGCGTTATTGCTTCTGGCGCGTTTTCAACGTGAACTGCCGCGCGAAGCGAGGTCCGCATGAAGCTGGAAAGCATCGCGATTCAGGAGTTCAAGCAGTTCACCGGACGGCTCGTCATCGACGATCTGCAGCCTGGACTCAATCTGTTCACCGGCCCGAACGAGGCTGGCAAGAGCACGATCGCCGAAGCCGTGCGGGCGGTGTTCCTCGAGCGCTACAAGGCTTCGCATCTGAAAGACCTGCTGCCGTGGGGCAAGGCGAGCGGGCAGCCGTCGGTTGAAGTGACATTCGACATGGACGGCACGGCCTGCAGGCTGTCGAAGCAGTTCGTCACCCGGCAGCGCTGCGAATTGAAGATCGGTCAAGCGGTGTTCGGCGAAGACGAAGCCGAAGACAAGCTCGCCGCGCTGCTCGGTTTTTCGCGGGCCGCGCGTGGGCCGCTGAAGGCGGAAAACGCCGGTGTCCCCGGTTTGTTGTGGGTGCAACAAGGCGGTACGCAGGAGGTGCGCGATTCCACGGGACATGCGGCGCAGTATCTGCGCGATGCGTTGTCGCAACTGTCGGGCGGTCATGAATCGGCGGGTGAGGATGCGCTGATCGCGGCGGTGCAGCGCGAACTCCGGCAACTGCTCACGGCGCGTACGCAGAAGTCCACCGGCCCATTGGCCGAGGCCGAACAGGCGTTGGCGGCGCTGATCGAAGAGCGCGACGATCTGGAGCAGCAGCGTCAGCAGTTCGATGAGAACATCGTACGGCTTGCCACGCAGCAGGAAGCCTTCGACGACGCGCAACGCAAGCGCCCCTGGGAGCTTCATGAGCAGAAGGCCGTGCAGGCACAACAGCGCGCCGACGCCGCGGCCGAACTCGAACGCAGTCTTCAGGGGCTCTCCCAGTCGCTGCAATTGAAGGACGCAGAGTTGGCGCTTTCGTTGCAGCAGGAACAGGCGGCCACTGAACTCGAAGCAGCCGTTGCACGCGAGCGGCAGCAACTCGACGCCGCACGAGCCAATGTCTCGGCAGTTCAGAACGAACATGCGCAGGCTCAGGCGAGCGTGGCGAAATTTGAACAGGCGGCTACCGATGCCAACCGCGCGTACGAACTGGCGAACGCCGCGGTAACCGCGGGCGATTTGCGCAGTCAGATCGCTCTGCACCGCACCGAGAGCGAGCGGCTCGAAGCCTCGATCGCGGCCGCCGGCAAGGCGAACGAGGCCGTGCTGGAGGCGACCCGCGCAGCGGCCGCGCTCGAGATCGACGGGGCGCAATTGAAGCGGCTCCAGTCGCTCGATGCGGAATTGACCGTGCTGCGCGCGCGGACCGAAGCGGCGATGACGCGCATCGAATACCGGTTGAATGGCGCGATCACCGTCGGCGATGCAGAGGTACACGGCGAGGGCGTGCTGCGGCTCGACGAGGAAAAACTGATCGGTCTTGGCGAACTCGGCGAATTGCGCGTGATTCCGGGCGTCTCCGATCTGTCTGCGCGGTTATCCGAGTTGGCGTCGCTCGAAGCCCAGCATGCGCAATTGTTGCAGACGCTGGGCGTGGCGTCGCTGGGCGAGGCCGAGGCCAGGCACGAGCAGTGGAAGACGCTGGTCGCGCAGCAGAAAAGCCAGGCGAAGATTCTTGAGGTACATGCGCCGCAGGGTATCGACGCGCTGCGGGCTGCGTTGGCTTCGGCGGATGCGCGAATGCAATCGGCCAACGGACGGCTTGCGGCCTTGCCCGATGTCTCCGCCGCGCCACCGCTCGACGAGGCTCTCCGCAACGCCGACATCGCACGTGATGCGCTGGACGCCGCCCGAAAAGTGTTGGCACAAGCGGCGGAGAAGCGATCGACCGCTACGGCCACGACGGAATCGCTCGCCGCGCAACTCCAGCGTAAGGAGGCGCAACTGGGCGACGAGGCGTTCTGCCGCAACCGCGCGCTGTGGCAGACGAAAATCGTCGAGCAGCGCGTGCAGGTCGAGGCGCTGAAGAAACAGCTTGAAGGACGTGAGCGTGAGTTGGAAGCTGCGCGTCTCGACGATCCGGCGGCTGAAGCGAAGCGCTATCGGGCGTCGGCAGAACTTGCGCGCAACGAGCAGCACGAACGGCAACTGCGGATCGCGCAGTTGCGCAGTCAGCTCGAGACGGTTGGCGCTTCTGGGCTCGGGGAGCGTCTCGCTACAGTAAATGCTTCAGTCGAACAGGCCATGCGCCGCAAGGAAGAACTCAGCTTGCGGGCGAGAGCTTTGAGTCTGCTCGACGAAGTGCTTGTCGACGAACGTGATGCGGCGGTGGCGCAACTGCGCGCGCCGTTGACCGAGCGGCTCGGGCACTATCTGAAGCGCATTTTCCCGCAGTCGACGATTGCGCTCGGCGACGATCTGAGTCCGGCGACGCTGGATCGCTATGGTCGCGCGGATACGCTCGATGCGTTGAGCTTCGGTACACGGGAGCAACTCGGTATTCTGACGCGGCTGGCGTACGCGGATCTATTGAAGGCGTCGGGCCGACCCACCTTGCTCATGCTCGACGACGCAGCCGTGCATACCGACGCGACGCGACGCGATGCGATCAAGCGCGCGCTGATCGACGCGGCGACGCGGCATCAGATTCTGGTGTTCACGTGCCATCCGGAACTCTGGGATGATCTGGGCGTCAGGCAGCGGGCGATTGAGGATTTGAAGGTGGCGGCATAGGGCATCGCGCGGGCGGATGGGGTGCAAATGGAGGCAATGGTGAGGGGGATGGGGCGAAAATAACCCACTGTGCTCACTCATACCACCGCGGCGTGTAAACCCATTCCCCGCCATCGACACCGTTAGCAAACGCGCGTGTCGTCGACGACCCCACGATCACCATCGTGCGCATATCCACATCGGACGAACGCAGTTCACCTAGCGTGATCGTGCGCAGTGTGCTGCCCGGTCTGCCGATATCGCGGCCGAGCACGACTTTCGTCGCGGCAGCGCGATATTCCCGCACGATGTCCAGCGCTTTATCCAACTGCCACGGCCGTGCGCGGGAGATCGGATTGTAGAAAGCCATCACCAGATCCGCTTCGGCCGCATGCCGAAGGCGCTTTTCGATGATGGTCCACGGTTTCAGATTGTCGGATAACGACAGCATGCAGAAGTCATGGCCTAACGGCGCGCCGGCTTGCGCCGCAGTTGCCATGGCAGCGGACACTCCCGGCACGATGGCGAGTTGGACCGAGCGCCAGTCAGCGTTCGTCGAAGCGCCTTCTTCGAGCGCTTCAAGCACCGCTGCCGCCATCGCAAACACGCCGGGATCGCCCGACGACACCATCACCACTGACCGTCCAGTGCTCGCGAGTTCGAACGCATGGCGCGCCCGCTGCATCTCTTCGCGATTGTCCGTGCCGTGTACGCGTTGGTCGGCACGCAAGGGGCCGGCCATTTTCACGTATGTTTCGTAGCCGAGAATATCGGTGGCTTCGTTCAGCGCCGTTCGTGCGGCGGGCACCATCAGATCGGCGCTGCCGGGGCCGAGGCCGATCACGGTCAAGCGGCCGCGCGTACGGCCAATCGTGCTCGGGTCGATTGCCAACGCGGCCAACGCGAGTGCAACCCCTGCGTCCGCGTCGTCATGCAAGGTTTGATAAGGCAGGCGCAGCGCGGCATGCAGCAAATTGCTCGGCGGCTCGCCGTCCTCCGGGCCCGCCTGGGCAAAACGCAGCGGCACGTTCAGGCTCGCCGCGGCATCGGCGAGCGCCGGGTTTGCCATGTGTTCGGAAGGAACCAGCAATGCCGCGAGCGAGAGTGGTGCAAGACCGTGCGCGTCCAATGCCTCTTGTACCAGCGCGGCGATTCGAGCGCCGGAAGCCGTCTGCGAATCAGCACCGGAATTTGCGCCGAGGTCCGTATCCGTATTGGAATGCGCAGCGGCACTCGGCACGGTCACTGCCGCCACCACACTCCGCGGATGAATCACCAACTCATCATCCCGCCCATCCCACGCACGTGGCGTCACGCGGATCGCGAGACGTCCGGATTCAGAGCGAGGCAATTGCGCGTCATCGAGCCACGGCGCTTCACCCTCGATGCGCGTGCTTTCACCCGCCAGCAGATCAGACACGAAGCGCTTGCCTTGCGCTATATCGGCAAGCGCATAGCCCTCAGGCGGATTGAGCATACACGTTCCAAAGCGCAGTTCGCCACTCGTTGTAATCGCAGGCGACACGTTCAACGCAGCCGCAATCTCGCGAGCCATCACGTTGACGCCGGCAAGCCCACCGAGCAAGGGCACGACCGCACTCCCATCTTCTGCAACGGCCAGCACCGGCGGCTCGACGCCCTTATTCGACAACAAGGGCGCGACGCAACGAATCACGATCCCGGCGGCGCACAACGCGATGATCGGCGTACCGCGCGCATACAGATCACACAGATGCGCGCGGAGTTCCGTGTATGAGACGTCAGCCTCGACTCGGCCCTGCAAGGCATGCACCTGGCAACCGGCATACAACATCTGGATACGCCGTGCGGTCTCCAGCGCGCCCGCACCGAGAATCACGATCGCGGGCGGCGTCAACCTTGCCATTTTTCCCCCGGCACCACGAGCAGCGAAAAATACGGCGAGGCCATCGGGTCGACTTCGTCAAGCGGCACGATGCGCTGATTGCCCATGGTCGCGCGTTCGACATAAAGCGCACGATGCGCGAGTCCAAGTTCGCCGAGCACGCGCCGCACCTTATCGAAATTGCGGCCGAGTTTCATGATGACGGCAGCGTCGGCATCGGCGAGACGCCGCCGCAGTTCGTCTTCAGGCAACACGCCGGAGAGCACCGACAAACTCTGATTGCGATACACCAGCGGCGAGCCGAGTACCGCTGCACCGCCGAGCATCGAGCACACGCCGGGCACGACTTCGGCTTCGAAACGCGCCGCGAGGCGGTCGTGCAAATACATGTACGAGCCGTAGAAAAACGGATCGCCCTCGCAAATCACCGCTACGTCGCGGCCCGCGTCGAGATGGCCGGCGACGACCTCCGCAGCGGTGTCATAGAAGTCGGCGATGATCACTTCATACGAAAGCGGCGGTTCGAGCGCTTCGGTCGTGACGGGATAAACGAGCGGCAGATGCTGTTGAGCGTCATGCAGATGCGCCTCGATGATGCTGAAGGCGTTGCCCTTCTTACCCTTTGCGACGAAATACGCGACCACGGGCGCCGCTTTCAGCAAACGCAGCGCTTTCAGTGTGATGAGCTCAGGGTCGCCGGGGCCCACGCCCAGTCCGAATAAACGTCCTTGCACCGTCATTTACTCGACCTCCGTCGCCAGTGCGTTCACGGCAGCGGCGGCCATCGCGCTGCCGCCGCGTCGACCGTGAACCACGACGTAGGGCACGCCGCGACTGTCTTCGGCAAGCATCGCTTTCGATTCGGCCGCGCCGACAAAACCGACCGGAAAGCCGAGGATCAGTGCGGGTTTTGCTGCGCCGGCATCGAGCATGTCGAGCAAGTGAAAGAGGGCGGTCGGCGCATTGCCGATCACGACGACGCTGCCGGCCAGCCGGGCCCGCCACAATTCGAGCGCAGCCGCCGAGCGCGTATTGCCGAGTTCGCGTGCGAGTGCGGGCACGTCCTGATGCGTCAGCGTGCAAATCACGTCGTTGTTCGCGGGCAGGCGTGCGCGCGTGATGCCTTGCGCCACCATGCCGGCATCGCACAGAATCGGCGCGCCTTGCGCCAGTGCCGTACGGCCCGCGGTGCCTGCGCCTTCGGAAAACTGAAGATCTTCAACGACGTCGACCATGCCGCAGGCGTGGATCACGCGCACCGCGAGTTTCTCGAGGTCGGCGGGGATGCGCGACAGGTCGGCCTCCGCACGTATCGTCGCGAAGGATTGGCGATAGATCTCCTGACCGTCGCGAATGTAATCAAGCATCTGAGGGGCTCCGGGCCGGGTGTGCCAATGGGGCGAGCATGTCGGCGGCTTGTTCGATCGTAAGTTGGTGCGCGACGCGCGAGCCGAAACCCGCCTGGCCGTCGCGTCGATAAAGGTCGTAGATGCCGGGCGCCGCAGCCAGCAGCGTGTACGGCGCGCAATGTGCGGCAGCGCATGAGCGCGGACAGCCGCTCAGATGGACGTCGATGCCATCGGGCAAGCGATCTGCTAGCCGTAACGCATCGGCTTTGGTGTCGGCGAGGCTTTTTGCACAGCCTGTGGAACCGGCGCAGGCGATCAGACGTGTCATAGGCTGCGCTGGATCGCATGCGAGGCCTAGCGCGTTCATTTCAGCGAGCACGGTGGGTGCGGCATCGGCTGCGATATCGGGTAGTAACACGCTTTGCCAGGGCGTCATGCGCAGCGTGCCGTTGCCTTGCTGTTGCGAGAGCGTGGCGAGGCCGCGCAAGGTCGTGGCGTCGAGGCGTCCGAGCGGCGGTTGGCCGCCTACGTGCAGCATTCCCACGACTCGCTGTGCGTGCGCGCCGAGTCGCAGCGTGGTATCGGCGGGCGTGGGGCGTAGCCAGTTTGCAAGCGATGTGTCGCGTGACAGCGGGAAATCGACGTACGTTTGAGTGTGCTGCAATAGCGCGTCGACGGGATGCGTGGCGAGCAGGTGACGCATGCGCGTGGCATCTGGGGCGGCCAGATCGAGGAACGTATGCAGCAGCGCGCGGACGAGGTCTGTGACTTGCGCGGGCAGCACTGCGGCGAGAGCGCCTGCGTAATTCGGATGAGGATGGTCAACGGCGCTATGCGAGCCGGTACGCGCGATATGCTGGAAGGCATCGGCATCGGCATCGGCATCGGCATCGGCATTGACGTCAACGTCCGCGTTCGCCACAGCAGGCGGACAACCTGCCAATCCAAGCACAAATCGCACACCGTCTTCAGCTTGCGTCGCCGCGAGCCAGACATCATGTGGATGATCGAGTCTGGCAAGACGCTCACCACCATCGAGCAGTAGCGCGAATTTGGGCGATAGCGCCGCGAAACGCGCTTCGGATTGCAGCAACGTGAGCAGTTCGACGCAAAGCGGCCTCGTATCGAACAGCGCAAATGGATCGCGCCCGGCAGTTGGGCTCACCATCACATTGCGCACATCGTCCGCAGCGGACGCCGAAATTGCGGTAGGAGCTTGTCGTGCGGTCGTCGGTCGCGTATTCGAAGCATCCGCTGCGCCGAACCGAGATGCGGTTGAAGTATTTGCCAAGGTCTTTAGCAGCAAGCTGTCAGCATCCACCGCACCGGTCGCCCGAATCGGCCCAAGCCCCGCATCGACCAGCGCCGCGATCAACGCCGCTTCATGCCCGCTTCGCACGCCACGCACCTGCAGATTCGCGCGATTGGTCAGCTCGACCACACCGGCCGCATGCCGCTCGCTGACGTCGGCGATCACCGCGGCCTGCGCCGCGCTCAACTCACCGCCGGGCAATTTGATCCGGCAAATCCCCCCATCGCGCGCCGCGACGATGCGCAGCAGCCCCGGGCACGCCGAGGGCCGCAGCGCGAGGGCCGCATCGGGCAAAGCAGTGGAGGGCGAAGCTTGATTCAAGACGGACACCGGGTTTAGCGTCGCGCGACGGCCCGAGCAAGCCGCAAAGCGGCGATTGCTGCGGCATCGGTACACCCCGCCCGATGTAGGCTGGCACGAACAGTCTGGCCGGCAGGTCTCCTGGCTGGCAGGTCATGGTCCGCCGCGGCCTTCCCGGTCGAACCAGTGGCGCGGAGCGCAGGCGGACTCGCTGCATACAGTTGCGGGGGCAGCCACAGCAACACTGTGTTCCCTCTTCGGCCCCGAAGGGCACCGGCGGCTGTATTATGCCTTTTTTCGAACAGCACAACGAGGCTGGACGCTTTGATCGGCGTGGCACAGCGCATTATTTGAAGATACAGAATGAGGATGGATGCATGCCGGCGTGGCTGACCGTGGTGGGCATAGGCGATGACGGCTTCGCCGGCTTGGGGAGGCCCGCGCGGCGTGCTTTGCTGGAAGCGTCGGTGGTTTATGGCGGCGAACGTCATCTGGCGATGCTGCCCGCACGCCTCGCCGCGCGCCGTGAGGCATGGCCCAGGCCGTTCGATCTCGCGCCTTTGCTGGCCGAGCGTACGGGGTCGGTGTGTGTGCTGGCGAGTGGGGATCCGATGCTGTTCGGCGTCGGCGCGACCCTCGCGCGGCAGTTGCCGGCAGGCGAGTTGCGGGTATTGCCGGCGCCGTCGTCGTTGTCGCTGGCGGCCGCGCGGCTTGGCTGGCCGTTGCAGGACGTCGCCACGGTTTCGCTGGTGGGAAGGCCATTGCCGACGCTGAATGCTCATCTGCACGACGGCGCGCGCGTCTTCGTGCTGAGTGCCGATGGGCGCACGCCCGCCGCGCTGGCCGAACTGCTGAATGCGCGCGGTTTCGGCGCGACCCGGATGACCGTGCTGGAACATTTGGGCGGCGATCTGGAGCGGTGTATCGATGGCCGTGCGGACCAGTGGTCTGCGGGCGAAGTGGCAGCGTTGAACCTGATCGCGCTTGAATGCCGTGCAACGGAAGGCGCCCCGCGTTTGCCGCTGACCGTCGGCTTGCCCGACGACGCCTTTCGCCACGACGGTCAGTTGACCAAGCGCGACGTCCGCGCGATCACGCTGGCACGCCTCGCGCCGACGCCCGGCGAATTGCTATGGGACGTGGGCGCGGGCAGCGGCTCGATCGGCATCGAATGGATGCGCGCGCACCCGACCTGCCGCGCGATTGCGATCGAAGGGCACGCGGAGCGGCAGCGGTTCATCGAGCACAATCGCGATGCGTTGGGCGTGCCGGGTCTGCAACTGGTGGCTGGCCGCGCGCCTGATGCGCTGGAAGGATTGGCTGTGCCGGATGCCGTGTTCATCGGCGGTGGCGTGACGGTGCCGGGCGTGCTCGACGCGTGCTGGGCGCGTCTGCGCGACGGCGGACGTCTGGTTGCCAATGCCGTGACCTTGCAAGGCGAGGCCGCGCTGGCAGCGTGGCGTGAGCAACACGGTGGCACGTTGACCCGCATTGCGCTGGCCGACGCACAGCCGCTTGGCGGCTTCGATACGTGGCGCCAGGCGCTGCCGATCACGCTGCTGGAGGTCACGAAGCTGGCTGACGGCGCCGACGGCACGTTCCGTGCGAGCGGCGCGAACAGCACGAGCAATACGAGCAGCACGAACGGCGCTAGTGGCATCAATGCCGCCATATGCACATCCGGCACCTCAGCCACCCCCGCAGACTCACCACCCCACCCGTAATGCGCGAAGAGACGCCCGAACAACCCGCGCCGCTGCGTAGCGGCTACACGACCGGCAGTTGCGCCACCGCGACGTCGCTCGCGGCCGCGCGTCTGTTGCTCGCGGGTATCGTCAGCGAGGTCGCGGAGATCGTGTTGCCGAAGGGCCAGCATGTGCCGATGCCGCTGGTGTTCTGCCGCCTGACCGCCGACGGCGCGGAAGCGGGCACGGTGAAAGACGCTGGCGACGACCCCGACGTGACACACGGCGCGATCGTATTCGCCCGCGTGCGACTGCTTGCCGAACCGGGTGTGATCTTCCGCGCAGGGCCAGGCGTTGGCACCGTGACGCGCGCCGGCCTCACGCTGCCCGTCGGCGAACCAGCGATCAATCCGGTCCCGCGCAAGATGATGACCGAGCATCTGACCGAGCTCGCGGCGGAACATGGGTACGGCGGCGGCTTCGAAGTGACGATCGGCGTCGAAGGCGGCGAAGCACTTGCACTGAAAACGATGAACCCGCGCCTCGGCATTCTCGGCGGCTTGTCGATTCTCGGCACTACCGGCATCGTCCGGCCGTTCTCGTGCTCGGCCTATATCGCATCGATTCATCAGGGCATCGACGTCGCGCGGGCGAACGGTTACCTGCATCTCGCGGCCTGCACCGGCAACGCAAGCGAAGACGCGATGCGCGCGCATTACGGTCTGCCGGACATCGCGCTGATCGAAATGGGCGACTTCGTCGGCGCGGTGCTCAAGCATATGAAGCGTGCGCCGGTCGAGCGCTTGAGCGTGTGCGGCGGCTTCGGCAAACTCAGCAAACTGGCGGCCGGGCATCTCGATCTGCATAGCCGCAATTCGAGCATCGATCTGGAACGGCTTGCGACCTGGGCTGCGGAGTATGGCGCCGACGACGCGTTGCAGGCGGCGATCCTCGCCGCCAATACGAGTCAGCAGGCGGTCGCGTTGGCTCACGCGCGGCAGGTACCACTCGGCGATATCGTCTGCCGTCACGCGCTGGCCGTCGCGCGCGCTATCGTGCCGCCGCAGGTCGCGGTCGAAATGTTTGCGATCGATCGCCAGGGCAATCTGATCGGAGCCGCGCAATAATGCGGGTCCTGCTGCTCGGCGGCACCGGCGACGCTTTGCGGATCGCCAGACAGCTCGGCCCTGAGCATGTGTACAGTCTCGCGGGCCTTGGCAAGGTGCCGGACGATCTGTCATGCGAGGTGCGCGTGGGCGGCTTCGGTGGCAGCGAAGGGTTGGCGCGTTATATCGAGGACAGACGCATTAGCCTCGTGATCGACGCGACACATCCGTACGCCGCGCAGATCAGCGCCAATGCCGCGAAAGCGAGCGGCGCCGCGCAGGTACCGTGCTGGGCGCTGCGCCGCGAGGGCTGGCAGCCGCAAGCTGGCGACGACTGGCGCATGGTCGACGATTGGACCGAACTTACGGCCGCGCTTGCTTCATTCAAGCGACCACTGTTCACGCTCGGACGCGAACCGCTCGCGCATCTCGACGAAATCCCGCCGCAGCAATTCTGGACAATACGCTGCCTCGGCGCACACGAAGCCAATCCACGTGCGCGAATTCTGGCGACACGCGGGCCGTTTACGCTCGAAGGGGAGCGAGCGCTGTTCAGCGCGGAAGCATTCGATGTCGTCGTCAGCAAAAACAGCGGCGGCAGCGCCACCGAAGCGAAACTCGAGGTCGCGCGCGAACGCGGCTTGCCGGTGGTTATGCTGCGACGCCCTGAATTGCCCGCAGTCGATCGCGAGTTTGCTAGCGTGGCCGACTTGCTGGAAGCGTTGCAAGTCTCAGGTTAAATGGCGCATGCATGTCATGCCGGCCAAACGAATCATGGAGTAACGAATGACGGTGTTTTTTATCGGCGCGGGTCCCGGCGACCCGGAACTGATCACGGTGAAAGGGCAACGCCTTGTGCGCGGCTGCCCCGTGATCCTGTACGCCGGCTCGCTGGTGCCGGCCGCTGTGCTCGAGGGGCATAGCGCGGAGCAAGTCGTCAATACCGCCGAACTCGACCTCGATCAGATCGTCGCGTTACTCAAGGCCGCACACGACAAAGGCCAGGACGTGGCACGCGTGCATTCCGGCGACCCGTCCTTGTATGGCGCGATCGGCGAGCAGATCCGCAGACTTCGCGAACTCGACATTCCCTACGAGGTCGTACCGGGCGTGACGGCAACCGCGGCATGCGCGGCGACCCTCGGCTGCGAACTCACCTTGCCCAATATTTCGCAGACGCTGATCCTCACGCGCTTTGCAAGCAAAACGACGATGCCGGAAGGCGAACAACTCGCCGACCTCGCGAGACATCGCGCGACGATGGCGATTCACCTCGGCGTGCGCCATCTTGCCCGCATCGTCGATGAACTACGGCCGCATTACGGCGGCGCGTGTCCGATCGCGGTGATCTATCGTGCGAGCTGGCCGGATGAAGAAAAGATCACCGGCACGCTCGACGATATCGTCGGCAAAGTGCAGTCCACCAACATAGAGCGGACTGCGCTGATCCTGGTGGGACAGGTGCTGGCGGCTGAAGGATTCGCGGAGTCGACGTTGTACGCGAAAGGCGGCTGATCCGTACACCGCCGATTCGTTATCCCCCTGTTTTCAACTGCGCCCACAACCTGCCCTCCAGACGTTTGATCTGAGCGGGCAAGGGCTTGAGCAGAAACAGCGTTTTCAACACGGACTCAGGCGGATACACGGTCGGATCGTTGAGGATTTCCGGCCGCACGAATTTGCGCGCGGCGGCGTCCGCATTCGGATAGAACACCTCATTGGTAATCCCGGCATGAACCTCGGGGCGCTCGATGTAGTTGATCCAGTCGAGCGCCGCCTCCGGATGCGGCGCATCCTTCGGGATCGCCATCATGTCGAACCACACCGGCGCACCGCCTTGAGGGATGAAGTATTTGACCTCGTAACTCTTGTTGGCATCGCGCGCGCGATGGCTCGCCATCGACACGTCACCCGACCAGCTCAACGCGAAACAGATGTCATCGCCCGCGAGATCGTTGATATAACTCGTCGCGTTGAACTGCGTGATGTACGGGCGGATCTTCTTTAGCGCGTCGTACGCGGCCTGGTAGTCGGCCGGATTCACGCTGTTCGGATCGCGCCCGAGATAGTGCAGTGTGACCGCGAACACATCGGTCGGCGCATCGAGTAGGGATACGCCGCAACTCTTCAGCTTGCTCAGATATTCGGGCTTGAAGAGGATGTCCCAGTTATCGAGCGGCGCATCGTTGCCAAGAATCTTTTTGACCCGCGTGACGTTGTAGCCGAGCCCCGTGGTGCCCCACGCCCACGGCACCGCGTACTGGTTGCCGGGGTCCGCATCGGCGACCAGCTTGAGCAGACTGTGGTCGAGGTTCACCAGGTTCGGCAGTTTCGATTTGTCGAGCTTCTGGTAGATGCCGGCAGCGATCTGCTGGGCGAGAAAGTTCGAGGTCGGCACCACGACGTCGTAACCGGTAGAACCCGTCAGCAGTTTCGCCTGCAAGGTTTCGTCGCCGTCGTAGACATCGTATTGCACGTGAATGCCGGACTCTTTCTCGAAGTTCGGCACGGTGTCTTTCGCGATGTAGTCGGCCCAGTTGTACAGATTGAGCTGCTTTTCGTCGGCGTGCGCGGCGGTGCCGAACGCGCAGAACAACAGCGCTGCCAGCAGCGGCGCGGTCGGCCTCGGCTTCATGAAGGTGTGGGGCATGATGGTCGTCCAGAGAGGATTCAACAGAGCGGTCGCGGCCTTACATGCGCTGATGGCGTTGCAGCTTCTGATTGCGCATCAGGCACAGCATGTCGGCGGCAAGGTGGGCCGCGGCGAGCGCGGTGACGTCGCTGTGGTCGTAAGGCGGCGACACTTCCACCACGTCCGCGCCGACCAGATTCACGGCGCCCAGCGCGCGAACGATTTCCAGCGCTTGTGCCGAGCTCAGGCCGCCCGCCACCGGCGTGCCCGTGCCGGGTGCGAAGGCCGGATCGAGGCAGTCGATGTCGAAGGTGAGGTAGGTGGGCGCATCGCCGACGATCGACAGCACTTCGTCGATGGTCGCCTGTGTGCCATTGCGGTGGACCCACGGCGCGTCGAGAATGCGCACGCCCATGAAGTCCTCGTTCCAGGTGCGAATGCCGATCTGCACCGATCGCGCGGGATCGATCAGCCCTTCACGGATCGCCTTGTAGAACATCGTGCCGTGATTCAGCGAATCGGGGTTGTCGTCCGGCCATGTGTCGCAATGCGCGTCGAAGTGGATCAGGCTCAACGGCTTGCCGTACTTTTCAGCGTGCGCGACCAGCAGCGGGTAGGTGATGTAGTGGTCGCCGCCGAGCGTCAGCATGCGGGTGCCCGTGGCGAGAATCTCGCGGGCGTGGGCGATGATCGCGTCGCGAATGCCGAGCGGGTTGTGGGCGTCGAACCAGCAGTCGCCGTAGTCGACCACGTTCAGATGATCGAACGGGTCGACGCCCCACGGAAACGCGCCCAGTTCGGCCAGTTGCACCGAGGCGGCACGCATGCCCGCCGGGCCGAAACGCGTGCCGGGGCGAAAGGTGGTCGCGAGGTCGAGCGGAATGCCCGATACGGCGACGTCGACGCCGATGAGATCGCGCGTATAGGGCCGGCGCATGAAGGACAGCACGCCGGCGTAGGTGGGCGCATGGGGTTGGCCGGCCGCGTCAGTGCCCGCGGCAGGGGCGGTCGAGGCGGGGTGCAAAGCGTTCAGGTTCAGGGTCATACACGTCGATCCGGTCAGTTTCAGTGAGTGCCGTCACACAAATATTTCTCATGTCTGACGAAACAGCATGCGGCGTGTGGAGGGCAACTGGCGCTATGATTGCGAGGCAATATTCCGGCGAAAAGCGAAGAATCTTGCTGGAAGTATCGATATTTTTAATACCTCCCCTGACCGTGGCGACCCGATGCGAAGACTTCCCCCTCTGCAGGCCTTGCTCGCTTTCGACGCCGCCGCGCGCCTCGGCAGCTTCACGCGCGCGGCGCAAGAACTCGCGCTGACCCAATCGGCGATCAGTCATCAGATCCAGCAACTCGAGGAGTGGGCCGGGGTGCCGCTGTTTCGGCGGATTGGACGCGGCGTTGCGCTGACGGCCGCCGGCGTGCTGTTTGCGCAGACCGTGACGTCGGCGATGACGACCCTCGCGGATGGGCGCGATCGCATCGAACCCTATGGCAATCCCGACTCGGTGATCATCTATTGCGCGCCGCAGTTCGCGATCGGCTGGATCATGCCGCGCATGCCGGCGTTTTCGGAGGCCATGCCGAACATCGAGATCTGGCTCGTTACCGGGGACGAGGTCAACGAGATCGATCGTGTCGATGTCGACCTGATCGTTTCTGCGAAGGAGATCCGCACGCCCGAAGTGATCTGCGAGCCGTTGCTCGACGAGGAGGCGGTCGCTGTCTGCGGGCCCGTGACCGCGCGCCGTCTGCGCTCGATGCCCTTTCCCGAGGTGTTGACGCAGGCGCCGTTGCTGGTGCTTGAGCAGCGTCCGGAGTGGGCGCCGTGGTTACCTGAGTTAAGGCGCGGCGGTTTGCGCACGCGGCGCGCGATGACGGTCGACGACCCCCGCATTCTCGTGGCGGCAGCCGAGCGGGAAGCGGGCATCGCGATGGTGTCCCGGCTCACCGCTGGCGACGCGTTGACGAGCGGGCGGGTCGAGGTCCTGCCGCAGGTCCCGGGCTTCGCACTCGCGCCGCTCTGGCTGATGCGCTCCGCCCAACCGGCGCGCTCCGCGGCGGTGGATGCAGTTTATGCGTGGATGGTGAGGCTCTGCCGAGACGGTGGTTGACGCGCCGCAGTTTCATGGCGAAGGCAAACGTCACGCTGGTGCCGGGCGCGTAGCGAAGCTCAGTCCTCAAGCGGCGATAACGCTTCAAGCGGCACCTGCTTCGCCGGCCCGATGTTGATCGCCGGCACGAAGCCCAGCAGCACGACCACAAAAATCGCAATCGCGAAGATCGAGATAAAAGTCAGGTGCAGCGACTGATGCAACACCATGCGGATCATGTCGCTGTCGGCAAGACTCGCCACCTGATTCTGCAACAGCGCCTTCAACTGATCCGACGTGACCACGGCGACGTCCTTCGAGTGGCTGAGCCCGAAGTTGAGCACCGCGCCGAACAGCGTTGCGCCCAGCGTGCTGCCGAGATTGCGCGAAAAGAGATTCGACGCGGTAGCGCTGCCGCGCTCATCCATCTTGACGATCTCCTGGATCAGCACCAGCGAACTGACGCTCGACGTGCCCATGCCGAAGCCCATGATGAGCGAGCCGAACGCGGCGATGAGCGGCGAGCCGCCAGGCTCCAGGAACAGCAACAGCACCGCGCCAATCGGTATGAACGCGCTGCCGCCGATCAGAATGCGCCGCAAGCCGATACGGTGAAATGATTTCGCCGCGAGCGTCGCGCCCGCGGGCCAGCCCACCATCATCATCGTGAGCGCCAGACCGGCGACCACCGGAGAGCGGTGCAGCACGCCCTGAACATACATCGGCAGGAAGGTGGTGGAGCCCATCAGGATCATGCCGGACAGCACGGTTGCTGCATTGCACGCGGCAATCGGCCGGCGGCTCCAGAGCGCGAACGAGATCATCGGCTCAGTTGCGCGGCGTTCCTGGAACACGAACAACAGCAGGCACAGCATGAACGCGCCGCCCGCGAGCGATGCCTTGGCGATGTCGTCGTCGCCGGCGTAAGTCAGCGCCATCATCAGCGCGGCGATCGCCGCCATGAACAGCGCCGCGCCCGCGAAGTCGATCGACGGACGCGCATGCCGTTCCGATTCGCGCAGGAACGCGATGAAGCCGGCTGCCGAGGCAAGGCCGATCGGCACGTTCATCCAGAAGATCCACGCCCACGACAGGTTGTGAATGATGAAGCCGCCCACCATCGGCCCGACCACCGCTGAAATGGCCCACACGCTGGCGAGATAACCTTGCACCTTGCCGCGTTCGCGCGCCGGATAGAGGTCGGCGACGATGGTCAGCGTGACCGGCTGGATCGCGCCCGCGCCGACGCCTTGAATCAGGCGGAATACGATCATGGCGGGCATCGACCAGGCGAAGCCGGCCAGCACCGAGCCGAGCAGAAAGATGGCGATGCCGGCAAGCATGACCGGCTTGCGTCCATAGAGATCGGCGAGCTTGCCGAATACCACGGTCATCGCGGTTTGCGTCAGCAGGAACGATGAAAAAACCCAGCTATACAGATGCAGATCGCCGAGTTGCGCGACGATCTGCGGCATGGCGGTGGAAACGATGGTGGCTTCGATGGCGACCATCGCCATTGATGCCATGACTGCGGCAATGACTAAAGGACGCGACGATTGCGGGCTGCGGGACATGGGGCGGGTAGTATTAGGATGTTGGAAGCGTCTGACGGCGTGAAAGGTGGCACACACGCCGCGACGCAAAAGCGCGGCCGCACAAAAGCGGCCGATGTCGAGTATGCACCTTGCGGAGAATGTGCGCTCTGAACGCGTGCAGCGATGGCCAGGCTCAAGTCGCTTTGATTCGGCTTTAAAGCGGCAGCCTGGTACAGCCTTTGCGCGTTCACCGCTACTTTCGCCAAATGGAGGGTCATTATGAGGATCGAATTCACCGGACGCCGTGAAGTGGTGGCAGCGGCGCGCGTCGCCTTCGAAGCCAATGTCGATGGGGCTGACGTCTGGTGCAGCGTGTCGCTGGACGCGTTGAACGACCATTTCGGCAACGCGGGACCATCGGCCCACGATCTGGTCGGTACCTTCGAGGCCAATCGCGCGCGGATTGAAAACGCTACGCGGCGGGTCCTCGAAAAAAACGGGGGACGATCCGTGGAGCTCGAAACCGCGGATTTCAACTGAGGGCTGAGCGGCCCAATTCTTGACTTAGGGGGGCGGTCCGGCATCTGCGCGCCGGGCCTGCTCCAATAGCTTTTCATTCGCAAACCACCTAGGCTTCAAAGCACCCGAACCCAATCCGCAGCACCCGCGGAGCGCGATGGATTCGTCTGACCTCATGTCCTCGCACGCGTGGAGAGCGTCATGAAATCAACTTACCGAGTCTTCGCCGTCATCGTGATCGCGCTCGCAGCATGGTGCGCGCCAGTGCGAAACGCTTTTGCTCAAGCAGCGGACAGCCTCGTGGGGTCGTGGTCGCTTGTCTCGTTGACGGTGGCGAGGAGCGGCAACGAAGTGGAATTGCTCGGTCCGCATCCGCAAGGGCAACTCGTCTTCGGCAGTGATGGGCGCTACGTGCTGCTCGTGCTGAGCTCCGATCTGCCGAAGTTCACTTCTGGGGAGAGGCAGCAAGGCACGGCGGAAGAGAACGCAAAGATCGCTCGCGGCAGCGTCGCGCATTTCGGCACGTATAGCGTGGACCCGGCGGCGCGGATTATCGTCTTTCACATTCAAAAGAGTACGTTTCCGAACTGGGACGCGGATGTCCAGCGCCGCCCATTTACACTCGACGGTGACCGGCTGACATACATCACGCCCGGCGCCTTCGGCTATGGATCGTCGAAAGTCGTGTGGCAACGAATCAAATAGCGCGCCTCGCCTGCAATCACGGTGACAATCTGAACCGCCCGGTGCGCATGAGCAACGTCATCAGGTTCAACGCGATCAAGTACATGAGCGTGAGTGGCGGACTTACGTTCGGTGGCCTCTACGCGTTGTCGAACTTGTCTTGGGCGGTGGTGTTTGCGGGCATACGATTCGCGCTGCGGTATAGTCGCGCCAACCGATCGCAGACACGCCTTGGACCTTTGCCGCGGACCCGGCAGGCTGAGGCTTTGACTATCCGGAGAATGTCGTGCAGGAAATCATAGAAGGATTCATCCGCTTTCAACGCGAAGTCTTCCCGCAGCAAAGCGCATTGTTCAAACGTTTGTCGATTGCGCAAAGTCCGCGCACGCTGTTCGTGACCTGCTCGGACAGCCGTGTCGTTCCCGAGTTATTGACCCAGGTGGAGCCCGGCGCGTTGTTCGTGATCCGCAACGCGGGCAACATCGTGCCGTCTTACGGCCCGGAGCCAGGCGGCGTGTCGGCCACCGTCGAATACGCAGTGGCGGTACTGGGTGTGCGGGATATCGTGATCTGCGGGCACTCCAATTGCGGAGCGATGACGGCGATCTGCACGTGCAAGAACCTCGACCATCTGCCGGCCGTGGCGGGTTGGCTCCGTCACGCCGACGCGGCGAAAGCGATCAACGCATCGCGAACTTATGCGTCAGATGCAGAGCGTCTCGACGCCCTGGTCAAAGACAACGTGATGGCTCAACTCGCGAACATTCGCACGCATCCGTCAGTGGCCGTGGGCCTCGCGAACAAATCGCTGCGACTGCACGGCTGGATCTTCGATATCGAAAGCGGCGCAATGCTCGCACTCGATGGGCGCACAGGAGAGTTTCTGCCGTTGGTGGACAACCCTGAAATTTATGTTGTCTAGCCGTGCATGGCGGCCCGCGAAAAGCGGGCGCGGTAAAACCGGAAAACCTCTTCGGCGTTCCGGATAGCCGCCTATACTGCCAGAGCGCCTGGAGCCGACGACACCGCTCCACCGTGTGTTGCAACGCGCGCCGATGACGCCGCTCGATGGCGCGCTACGAGTCAGGCAGCTAGCCGCCTTTCGATGCATTGGATCTTTTTCAAGGAGCCGCCATGTCGACCGAATCCGCGCACATCGATAGTTACCTGTTCGAACCGGTCGCGCTCGGGCCGCTGCAGTTGCCCAATCGCATCGTGATGGCGCCGCTGACGCGCAGTCGCGCGAAGGAGGCCGATGTGCCGAGCGAACTGGCCATCGAGTATTACGCGCAACGTGCAACAGCCGGTCTCATCATCGCCGAGGCGACGCAGATTTCACCGCAAGGCAAGGGCTATGTGTTCACGCCTGGCATTTATGACGATGCCCAGGTGCAGGCGTGGAAACATATTACCGATGCCGTGCATGCGAAGGGCGGCCATATGTACCTGCAGTTGTGGCACGTGGGCCGTATTTCTCATCCGTCGCTGCAGCCGGGTAATGCGTTGCCCGTAGCGCCGTCGGCGATCAAACCCGAAGGCCAGGCCTATACCGACGACGGCTTCGTGCCGCTCGTCACGCCGCGCGCACTTGAAACCTCGGAAATGGCGGGCATCGTCGAGCAATATCGTTTGGCCGCGCAAAACGCGAAGGCCGCCGGTTTCGATGGCGTGGAAATCCACGCGGCAAACGGCTACCTGCTCGACCAGTTTCTGCGCGACAGGACCAATCAACGAACCGATCAATATGGTGGCTCGATTGAAAATCGCGCGCGCCTGTTGCTGGAAGTGGCCGATGCCGTGACGGACGTCTGGGGTGGTGAGCACGTCGGCGTGCGTATTTCTCCGCTCAGCAGCTTCGGCGATATCGCCGACAGCGATCCCGAACCCCTTTTCACCTATGTGGTGAAGCAACTCAATGCCCGCAAGCTCGTCTACCTGCATGTCATCGAAGGCGACACGGGGGGCACGCGTGACGTCGAGGGCGGCTTCGATCTGCAGGTGTTGCGCCAGGCATTCGACGGATTGTTCATGGCAAACAATGGCTATGACAGGGAGCTCGCGCAGAAGACGCTCAAGGCAAAACGGGCAGATCTGATCGCGTTCGGCCGACCTTTTATTTCGAATCCGGATCTGGTCGAGCGGCTCCGGGTCGGCGCACCGCTAAACGAGCCGGATAAGAACACGATGTATGGCGGCGGCGCGGAAGGCTACATCGATTACCCGACGATGGACGAAGACGCGAAGCGCTGAGTGAGCCTGGGCTTCGTCACGCAGCGAACCGCAGGGCTGATTTCGTAATCGGCGCTTCCGCGCACACGCCGCTATGGGCGACGTGTGCGCCTCCTTGCATGGCTTCACCGTGCAGATCAGTCACCCGGGCTATACAGATCGAGCAGCTTGAGCGTCACCCCGTTGGTCCATCCAAAGCCGTCCTGCAGCGGATATTCGCCACCGCCGCCCCCTCCGGTGCCCGCACCTTCCACCACGTACTTTTCGACCAGCTTGTTCTCCGACGCGTAAACGCCTTTCACGTCAGCCAGAAAGCGCGTGCCGATCTGCTGCGCAAGCGCATCCTGGCCATAGCGCTTCAGGCCTTCGATCGCGACCCAGTGCAATGGCGCCCAGCCATTCGGTGCATCCCATTGCTGCGTGGTGTTGTAGGTGGTCGTCGCAAGGCCGCCCGGTTGCAGCAGGACGGACTGCACCTGCTGAGCCGTCTTTTGCGCGCGGTCCGGCCACGCCGCACCGACCCATAACGGAAACACCATCGCCGCAGTCTTGTTGTCGCGCGGCTTCGCAAGCGTCCAGTCGTAATCGCCGTAGTAGCCCTTGGCGTTCCACAAGTACCTGTTGATGCCGAGCGCCCGTTTGGCGGCGCGCTCAGCGAACTCGCCGACACAGCGGAAATCGCGCGTCTCGCCGCAGCCTTTCGCGATGGTGATTTCAAGGTGGAACATGAGGCTGTTCAGATCGACCGGGATGATCGATGTGGTGCGCACCGTCGCGAGTGTCATGTTGTCGCCGAACCAGCGGGAGCTGAAATCCCAGCCGCTCTCGGCGGTCGCCCGCAACTCGCGGTAGACCTCGTTCGGATTGCGGCCCGTTGCCTGCCTGGCGGTCTGAATGTCCTCCAGATAGGACTCGTCACGCGGCGTATCGAGTTCATCCCAGTAGCGGTTGAGCACCGTGCGATCCGGCATCACGACGACGTTGCGGGTTGCCTGACCCGGTTGCGTCGAGGTCTCTCCCTGCATCCAGTACGCATACTCCTTGCGCAGGGCCGGCAAATACTTCTGATAGACGCTGCGGCCTTCCACTTTCGCCGCCAGCGCCACCATGTACGAGAAGAACGGCGGCTGGGAACGGTCGAGGTAGTAGGTGCGATTGCCGTTCGGGATGTGGCCGAACGTATCGATCTCATAGGCGAAGTTGTCGAGCATGTTGTCGACGAGATCTTCGTGCCCCGACTCCTGCAAACCCAGCATCGTGAAGTACGTGTCCCAGTAGTAGCCCTCGCGGAAACGGCCCCCCGGCACCACGTACGGCTTCGGCAACGGGATCAGCGAACTGTTTGCCGGCGCGCTCGTCGTGGTGCGGGTGAGGGCAGGCCATAGCCAGTTGATGTGCTCGCGCAGCGTCTGATTCGCCGGGGGTGTGATGACAGGTTCGCTCGGCGGAGTGAAGTACTGGTTGACGAAGTTCGCCAGCGAAAAACCGCGATTGTTCTTCTGCTGTTCGTACAGTTGCACGATCGCGGCAGGATCGGCGTTCGGCGTTGCGTCGACGAAAGTCTTCTGGTCCGGATAAATCTGCGCGGTTTGCACGGCTATGAAAAGATCGCCGTATAGCTTGTCGGGAGCGGGAGGAAGCGTGCCGCCGACCTGGGTGTCGGCATGACAGACGCCGATGAGACTGGTGAGGAAAACGAAGCTGGAAACGGCGGATGCTTTTCTTAAACTGGCAGCGCCCAGCGGCGGGGCGAATGTCAGACGACGGGCGAGGCCGATGCGGCGCAATTGCGATGACACAATCATGTCTCCTCCTGAGGAATGGACAACAGGATTGGTCTGCCTCACGCCCTCTTTCTTTTCATGTTTGCAGGGGCGCGGGTAGCATCGCACAAAACGGAGGCCGGTTCAAACTATGCGCGAGGAATGCGCCGAGGTGCGCTGCGCAAGCCGCTGGCATTCGACTGCACCAGTCGCTCGGCAGCTTGCGCGCTGCCGAGCGACTAACTAAGCCTTCTTAAGCCTCCTTCAGTTCGACGTCACGAGCGAATCCGACGGCACGATTCTGAGTGCCCCGGGGCCCTGCGCCGCCGGGCTATGCTGGCCGGACCCGCGCCGTGCACATACTCCACCTTGATCGACGCGCGCTGTTTGTTCAGGTTTTTCCAGTCGATCGCGCGGGGCGCAGCAGGCATAATCCGTTTTCCGATTACGCCTCCCTTTCACCGGAGGCGAAACCTAAGCGACGCGCTGCTTCGCGCGTTCCCAGGAAAACCCATGCCGCCCATCACCGCCGTCCGGAATAGAGCCGTGCCGTTGCGCAGCGTCGCGCTGATTCTCGTTTCGATGTTCTGCTTCGCCCTCGTCGATGCTCTGGCGAAATCCGTGGCGCTCGCCTATCCGGCCAATGAAGTGACGTTCTTCCGGATGCTGTTCGGCTTGTTGCCTGCGGTGGCGGTTTGCCTGCGCGGCAAGCCGCTCATCGAGCGTCTCAGGCAGATGGATGTGCGTGGACAGACCTTGCGCGCGCTGACGTTACTCGGCGCGTCAGGGCTGTTCTTTGCAGGGCTGCCCTATGTGCCGCTCAGCGAAGCGGTGGCGATCGTTTACTCGGAGACTTTGCTGGTTATCGTGCTTGCACCGCTGCTTTTGAAGGAAACGCTCAAGCCGCGCGATGCGCTTGCCGCCGCGATCGGTTTTGTCGGCGTGCTGTTCGTGGTGCGTCCGGACGGTTCGCATTCGAGTTGGCTCGGTCCGGTCCTGCTGATTTCGAGCGCGTTTTTCGGTGCTTTGTCGATCATTCAGATCAAGCGGATTCGCGCCACCGACGATTCGGGCACCACGGTGCTGTACTTCACGGTGATTGGCACGATCGTCACCGGGGCATCGCTATATTTCGCGTGGCGCACGCCTTCGATCGAAGCACTCGCAGTGATGGCCTTGCTCGGTGGGTTCGCCACGGCAGGGCAGTTGCTGATGACGATGGCATTTCGACAGGCCGACGCCGGTGCGCTCGCGCCGTATAACTACACGAGCATCGTGTGGGCTGCACTGTTCGGTTACATCGTGTGGGGCGAGACGATCGGCAGCATGTCGTTGTTCGGCATTGCGTTGATTGTCGGCAGCTCGATTGCGGTCGCCGTGCGAGGCAAGCAGACTGAAGGTCCGCTTGTGTAGCTCTGCGCTGCATTCGCCGAATTCAAACGCCGGATTCAAACTCGCATTTATTGCTTCGCAGTTCAAACAATCGTCCTAGGAAAGCCTGGTCAGTAAGCTGGCTTTTTCGGACAACACGCCCTACGCAAGCGGACGAATCGACGTTTGGCGACTATAAATAGTAGATAGCACGCATCCAGCTTGCACTCTTATTCGTGCGTGACTGCGCCGGCCCGAACTCGCGGCCGTTGCGGCGGCGTCGATTGATTCGCTGCGAACCCTCTGATGAATTCGGGCCCGTTTGCGATACGGCAAACGCGCATGTCCACGATTCGAGAGGGAGACGTCATGGTTAGCGAACCCAGGAAGATCGTTCTCACGGGCCTGTTTGTCGGCGCGGTTGCGATCGCGGCTTATATTTCGCAAGCGGACAAAAGCTGGCTGTCAACGGACGAACTCGGCCTGGAGCGTGACAATGCATCTCGCACCACACGTGGCGACACGATAACTGGTTCAGTGAGTTCCGGGCCGGTCGCTGCACACAGCGATTCAGCGGCGGCCATTGCCGGGGACCTCCAGGCGGCGCGCAATAGTCTGCAGCGCAACGATCTTGTTTCCGCGCGGGCGCAACTGGACGCGGTGCGTTCAGCACATCGGGACGACGATCAGGTTCTCGCGCTGCAAAGAGAAGTCGAGGCGCGCGCGAAGCAGACGCAGCACGCGCTGGCCGTTGTGCATGGGAAGAAGCCAACGCAACAAGGGGCGAAATCGGCGCGATCTTCGGCGCCGTCTTCAGGGAAAACAGGCCACTCGCACGAAAGCTACGTAGCGACGCGCGAACACTCGAACCGTGCGTCCTCCAGTGACTCGAAGACCCGGCATGCTCCCGAAACCGCAGTAGCCGCGGTTGGCGCGGGTAGCCTGTCGAGCGGGAGAACGAGTGGCGTTGGCGCACCTGCTGCTGCGAACTCGTCATCCTCTGTTCCGGCCGAGGCGAAGGTACTCTCCAACGTAATCAACGCGCCTGCCGTGTCAGCGCCGATACGGCTGATACAGCCAACAGAGCCAACAGAGCCAACAGAGCCAACAGAGCCAACAGAGCCGACATCAGCGCCACCAGGCCCACTAACCCCACAAGCCCCACAAGCCCAGCTAACCCCGCAAGCGATACCGGCGCCATCGCCACCTCAGATCGCGCCCGCCGCCAGCACGCTGTTGAAATCCGGGAGCGGGCCAAAAACCCGCGCGCAGGTACGCGCGGAGATCGCCCGCGCCCGCGCCGACGGCAGCCTGCCCACGTTCGGCAATCCGGACCCGGCGGGCCCCGGCGGCGCACCGAGCATGACTGGCGCACCGCGTCCGTGACGCGGCTCAGCGCGCTGGTTAACGCAGCGATGCAGCGAGCCGGGCAGAACTGGGTTTGTCCGTGCAATACGATTTTTCGGCGGCTTTTAAAACTAACAATGACTATTTTCAATTTCCGAAATAATCGCCTGAATGAGTTTGTTTATCTGGCAAGATATTCCAATTTATTTCAATTGAAATTAATTGGAATATAAATCGCCCGGGATGCGTTGTTGGAAGAGATTCGCCATGCTATTTTGCGCCGGCTTGATTCTCCGGGAGAGGCATTAAATCAGGCACTTGGGGCATGCTCGCGAGAGGAGCATGCCCCATTTAATTTCTGGCGGCAGACCGGCTGTTACGTGAAATGATCGGCAATCTGAAAAATCATTTACGTCGCATAAACACAACGCTGTAATTAACTGAAAAACAGTCTTGCGATTAGTGAGATATTCTCGGCCGCTCGATAGCATCCGCTATTCGAATCAGGAGAGAAATCCATGAATAAATTCGTATTGTCGGGCCTCTCGCTCGCACTCATCGGCGCCGCGGGTGCCGCCCACGCACAAAGCTCGGTCACGCTGTACGGCCTGATCGATACGGGTCTGACCTACACCAGCAATTCGGGCGGCAGCAGCAATTTTCAGCAAGCCAGCGGCATCCTGAACGGCGACCGTTGGGGCCTGCGCGGTTCGGAAGATCTGGGCAACGGCCTGAAGGCGATCTTCGTGCTGGAAAACGGCTTCAATCTGTCGACCGGCAAGCTGGGGCAGAACAACCGTGAGTTCGGCCGTCAGGCCTTCGTCGGTCTGTCGAGCGACCAGTTCGGCTCGGTCACGCTGGGTCGCCAGTACGACAGCGTGGTCGACTATCTCGCCCCGCTCGCGCTGAACGGCACGCAATACGGCGGCACGCTCGCATCGCACCCGTACGACAACGACAACCTGAACAACTCCGTGCGTATCAACAACTCGGTCAAGTTCCAGAGTGTCGACTACGGCGGCTTAAAGTTCGGTGCGTTGTACGGCTTCTCGAATGCAGCGGGCAGCTTCGCGGACAGCCGCGCCTACAGCGTCGGCGCATCGTACGCATTCGGCGGCCTGAAGTTCGCTGCGGGCTACCTGCAACTCAACGGCGGCGGCTCGACGACCAACACGAGCGGTGCCGTGGCAAGCGGCGACTCCACGTTCAACGCGGGCCTTCAGCGCACCTATGGCGCTGGCGTGAACTACGCGTTCGGCGCGGCCAACGTCGGCCTTGTGTTCACGCAGACGCAACTGAGCAACGCAACGTCGATCGGATCTTCGGCCTCGGGCACGACGAGCGGCTTCGCGCTGACCAGCGGCAGCGCGCGCTTCACGAACTATGAAGTGAACGCACGTTACGCATTCACGCCGGCATGGACGGTGTCGGGCGCATACACGTACACCGATGCACGTCTGAACGGCGCGAGTCCGAAGTACCAGCAGATCACGTTGCAGACCGACTATGCCTTGTCCAAGCGTACCGATGTGTATGTTGAAGCGGCATACCAGCACGTCGGCAGCGTGGGGGACTCGGGCATCACGGCGGATATCGTCGGCGTGAGCCGCTCGGCGACCGATTCGCAGGTGGTCGGCACGGTGGGTATCCGTCACCGCTTCTGAGCGGCTGGTGTAGGCAGTAAGCTGTAAAGAAAGCCCGCATTTCGCGGGCTTTCCTGTTTGCCGTAGAGCAGTGAGCGCTGCAACCATGAAGGTCTCCGGCGCGCTAAACGAGAATCGCGCTCATTGTGTACCATGCAGATTGCTTCGTGCGCGCCGTGCGCTTCATGCTCGCTTCGTGCCTTGGCCCTTGCTGGTTTGCCGTGAACAGCGCTATCGGATCCGAAGCGCCTGTTATCCCCACCCCCTGTGCCGGATGAACTGACATGCAGATAGAGCCGTTTCAGATTGCCGTGCCTGACGCTGACATAGACGATCTGCGCCGGCGGATTCACGCGACACGTTGGGCACCGGCGACGCCGTCCCCTGCCTGGCAGCAGGGCGCCGATTCTGCCTGGCTGCGCGAACTCGCGCAGTACTGGGTCGACCGTTTCGATTGGCGCGAGGCGGAGCGCAGATTGAATCTGCAACCGCAATTTCTCGCCGAGGTCGACGGTCAGCGCGTGCACTTCGTGCATCGGCGCGGGGTCGGCCCGGCGTCTTATCCGCTCGTGATTACGCATGGCTGGCCGGGATCGTTTTTCGAGTTCCACGCACTGCTCGACCGGTTATGCGATCCGGGCGCATTCGGCTGTGATCCCGCCGATGCATTCGACGTCGTCGTTCCATCGCTGCCCGGTTTTGCGTTCTCGCAGGCTCCCGTAGAGCCCGGTACTTCCGCGTTTCAGGTGGCGGATTTGTGGGCTTCACTGATGCGTGGCCTCGGTTACGAGCGCTTTGGCGCCCAAGGCGGCGATCTGGGCGCCGGCGTCTCGATCGCACTCGCGGCGCGGCATCATGAGCATGTCGACGGCATTCATCTCAACTTTCTGCCGAGCTCATACGAGCCCGCGAGCGGTACCGCGCAGACACCGCTTACGCCCGCGGAGGAAGCCTATCTGCGGGAGAAGACTGAATGGGCCGCGCTGGAAGGCGGCTACGCCCATATGCACACCACGAAACCGCAAACCGTTGCGGCGTCGCTGAACGATTCGCCGGTGGGGCTCGCTGCATGGATCGGTGAGAAGTTTCGCGCGTGGAGCGATTGCGACGGCGACATCGAGCGGGTGTTTTCGAAAGACGAGTTGCTCACCAACATTTCGCTCTACTGGTACACGCAGAGTATTGGAACGGCGATGCAGATGTATTGGGAAAACCGTCTGCAGCCGATGCGCTTCGCCGAGGGGCAACGCGTCGTGCCGCCGGTCGGATTCGCCCAATTCCCAAAGGAGATCAATCACCCACCGCGCACGTGGCTCGAGCGAACCTTCAACGTCGTGCAATGGACCGACATGCCGAGCGGCGGGCATTTCGCTGCAATGGAAAAACCTGATTTGCTCGCTGCCGAGATTCGCAAGTTTTTCAGGAAGTTGCGGCGCGAGGTGCGTTGACGCCACTGTGGCGGCGCACAAGACGCCAGTTCGATAGCGACTCCGATGCGCCGCGCGGTGCGCTTGCGGATTCAATCATCAAATAAGGTCAGGACGCACCACGGCGACCATGCAGCCGCGTATGATCGACCGTCGTTGTCGCATCCGGTTTTTCGTCAGCCGACGTCTGCAACACCGCCGACTCGCCAAAACCCGATGCATCATGAAATGGCAGCTCCCGGTACGCGCCTGATTCGCGAGGACAGGCATCCGCGGCCATGGAGCAACAAGAACAATGCCGCGACGATGGGTCTGACCGCAACAGGTTTCAGAGCAGGCTCGGCGGGAAAACAAAAAAACAATGCAGAAAATGAAGGCCATCAAGCGGCGTGTCATCTACTTCACGCGCGATCCTTCGCCGGATCTATTGGCGAGTTTCGAGGAGCGCGATTGGGAGGTCGAAGTCATCGGCTCGGTTCGTGACGTACGCCAGGCCGTGGATGATGGCTCGCTGGCGGCCGGGCTGGCCGATCTGTCGAGCGTGTTCGATCCCTGTGACATTGCCGCGCTGGAAGCTTGCCTCGCGATGCCAAACATCGGCTGGGTCGCGATGACCGCCGCGCCGGAACTCGATGACGCCGCCATACGCAGGCTGGTGCGCGACTACTGCTTCGATTACGTGACACTCCCCGCTGCGAACGTCAGGATTGTCGATACGGTAGGCCATGCCTGCGGCATGATCTCGCTCGGCGAGCCGGCGTTCGTCGATACGTCCTCGGCAGAAGACGAGATGATCGGCACCTGCGATGCCATGCTCGCGTTATTCCGCTCGATCCGCAAAGTGGCCACCACCGACGCGCCCGTTTTTGTCTCCGGTGAATCCGGTACGGGCAAGGAGCTGACGGCAGCGGCGATTCACGCGCACTCGCCGCGTCGCAACGCGCCGTTCGTCGCCATCAACTGTGGTGCGATTCCGCCGCATCTGTTGCAGTCCGAGTTGTTCGGCTACGAGCGCGGCGCCTTTACCGGCGCGAATCAACGCAGAATAGGGCGCGTCGAAGCCGCGCACGGCGGCACCGTGTTTCTCGATGAAATCGGCGATCTGCCGTTCGAGAGTCAGGCGAGCCTGCTGCGCTTTCTGCAGGAAAGCACCATCGACCGCCTGGGCGGCAACGGTTCGATCGATGTCGACGTGCGCATCATCTCCGCCACGCACGTCGATATGGAGGCCGCGATCGAACACGGGCGCTTTCGTGCTGACCTGTATCACCGCTTGTGCGTGCTGAGAATCGACGAGCCGCCGCTTCGCGCGCGCGGCAAGGACATCGAACTGCTCGCGCTGTACACACTGGATCGCTACAGGAAAGATGCGAGCCGCCGGCTCTACGGTTTTTCTCCCGACGCGATCGCGGCGATGCATCAATACGACTGGCCCGGCAATGTCCGGGAACTGATCAACCGGGTTCGTCGCGCCATTGTGATGTCGGAGGGGCGCACGATTACCGCGGACGATCTCGAACTGTCGGGTTACGTCGCGACCGCGCCCCTGACGCTTGCGCAGGCACGCGAGACAGCGGAGCGGCAGGCCATCGAACTCGCGCTGCTGCGCCATCGTGGGCGGCTCGGCGACGCCGCGCGCGAACTCAGCATTTCACGCGCGACGCTGTACCGTTTGCTGGGCGCGCGTGGCATGCGGTATGGGGAAGACAGCGCCGCCGAAATGTGACACTTGAGGCGAAGATCGTGTGCGGCAGTCAGGTAACCTGTTCACTCGAATCGCGAGCGCCCATTCGGCACTGCGCCGCGCGCGCCGCCAACGCGCGCGGCGTCGTTCACATTTTCACGTCGATGCGCCCATAGACCCCATCCGCTTCGTCGTTAGGCCCCGCAGCAAAAAACAGCGTGTTGGTCGGCTGATTATCGAGTCCGTTGCCGAACGCGATACCCCAGAGCCCCTGTTGCACGAACGTGGTTCCGTTCGACAGGTTGACGGTGCCGAGGGATTGCCCGCTTGCCGGATCGAAAGCGTTGATCGTGCCGTCGCCGAAATTGCCGATCAGTATGTCGCCGCTGAAGCGGCCGAAGTTGCCCGGCGCCTGTGCGACGCCCCACGGTGCGTTCAGCGGGCCAGCCGATGCGAAGCGCTGCAGTAGCTTGCCGCCCGTATCGAATACGTCGACGAAGCCGAGCCCAGGGCCGTCTAAGTTGTCATGCGCGACTGCGTTCTGTTTGGCGTAGGTCACGAAGAGTTTTCCGCCAATTGCCTGTATGCCGAACGGCGCAAAGCCTACCGGCAGCGCAGCGTCCTGAAAGTTGCCGGACATGGCGACCTTCGCGAAGTTCTTGTCGAACACGTCGATCTTGTTGTTGTGAAAGTCGGTGGCATAGAGGAAGTTCGCCGTGCCATTGCTGGCGAGGGCGAGCCCCTTGTAGACCGCGCCACCACTGCCGTCGTCGAACATGACGATCGCGTTCGTGGGCGCGACCGCGGGCGCCCATGCGGTGATCGTGCCGCCTTCGCCGGAAAAGATAAACACGCCTACGCCGGACTTGCCACCCTGACTGACCGTGAAATCCGTCGTGCCGTTGAATACGATGCCGGTCGGATTCGCTGGGCCGCTGGTTCCGTTCGGAATGCTGACGACCAGGGATTGCGGCACGCCGTTGCCATCGTAGAGCGTGGCGACTGAGGTTCCGTTGTCGGCGACCCAGACGACACCCTTCGGATTGAACGCAATGCCCCATCCATTTTTCAGATTGGCGTCGGTGTGCGGCGCGGAAACCGCGCCATCGGAGACCAGCGTGGTCGCAGTAAATGATTGCGTATTGATCGACCCCGAACCGCCCCCGCACGCGACAAGACCCGTCAACGCCACGCCGCTCACCACGGCGCTCAACACTGTAAGCACAGACTTCATGACCGCACCTCTCTCAGGACCGATGGTTGTTGCGGTTATTGAACGTGCTGGGTGGCGGGTTTATTCCTTTGGCGGTTGAAAAATTTGATTTGATCTGAGGCGACGGCCCGGGTGCCCGTCGATCAGATCGTGCCGAACAGTGCCCGAGGACGATCCTTCAGCGTGCCCGTCAACAGCCGTAACGCACTCACGAGTTGATCGCGGCTCGTCGCGCAGGCGAGGTTGATCCGCACGCCATGTTCGATCTCCGACCTGTCCACCGCAAACGCCGAAGAAGGCATCACCACGACACCACGCGCCTTCGCATTCGCAGCAAAATCATCGGCACGCCACGGCGGCGGTAACTTAAGCCACACGAACATGCACGCTGGGTCGGTCTGCAGCAATTCCTGCGGCAGCAACTCGCGAGCCAGGTCCTGTCGCGCGCGAATTTCGGCAAGCTGCGCGTCCATGATGTGGCGCGCCGTACCATCCTCGATCCAGATCGAAGCGATCAGCATCGACATCGGCGCGGGCATCCACGCGGTGGTGCGCACCGCCTCGGCACACAGCGCGGAACTGTCCGGCGGACTCAGCAGGTAGCCGAGCCGCAAGCCGGGCGCGAGAATCTTCGAGGTCGCCGCGAGGTGGAACGTCAGTTCCGGACACAGGCTCGCAATGGTCGGCAGCCGCTGCGAAACCAGCGGCCCGTAAACGTCGTCTTCGATGATCGCTACACCGTGCCGGCGGGCAATGTCGACGAGCGCCATGCGGCGCTCGAGACTCATCGTCGTCACGGTCGGGTTCTGCAGATTCGGTACGGTGAAAATCGCCTTCACCGGCATACGGCGGCAGGCATGCTCCACCTCGTCGGTCAGCAAGCCCTCGCGGTCGCTTGGAATGCCGACGATCTCGAACTGGAACACTGGAGCCAGTGCTTTCAACCCGTAGTAGGTGAGTTGATCGGCGAGGATTACGCCGTCGGTGCCGATCAGGCTGTTCAGCACCGCATACAAGCCGTGCTGCGCACCGCTCGTGACCACCACGTGATCGGGCGCCGGTGTGAAGCCCGGCGCGGCCATCCAGCGGGCGCCGGCGGCGCGCGCCCAGGCGGGACCTTGCGGCGGCTGGTACTCCTGCAATTGCGGATAACGCGGATCGCGCGGCAATTCTGCCAGCGTGCGTGCGAGGCAGTTCAGGAATTCGCCGGTGGCCGGCCGGTTGACGGTCAGGTCGATCGCCGCGTTGCTGGCCGGCGGCGCAGGGTCGACGCTCGGCATGGCACCGCCGGTGACGAGCGAGCCGCGCCGTTTGCTGCCGATCACCAGTCCGCGCAACTGCAATTCCTTGTACGCGCGGGAGACCGTCGACACATTGATGCCCAGTTCGGTAGCCAGTTGCCGCTGCGGCGGCAGGCGGCTGCCCGGCGGATAGACGCCGCTGCGAATCTCGTTCTCGATCGAGCTGGACACCTCGACATAGGTGGAACGCTTCGTCTGCGCCGGCGCCCCGTTGGCCCCACGCGCTGTGTCTTTGCCAGAAGCCATAAGAACTGATGTCTCCATACAAAATCGACTTTGTCCGCGATTGTGCGGAATTTTGCCGATTCTATACCAGACAAGCGCCGCCGCAACGCCTAAAAACGGCGCTCCAGAACGGTTGGCGTCCGGTGCGCCCGTGTTTGCAAGGACTGCGCCATAGGCCATCCAGGGAAAATGCCAGGGCCACACAATGTGAGTTTTAATTGCACACAAAAAAATATTGTGTGATTCTGATTGCCAGAGTTTGTCTGGTGGCGTGCGTGCCATGGCGTCGCCGGGCAGTGTCCTGATTCTGTCCGCAGGAGTTTCCAGATGAGTTTTCCGCAGTCTCCTCCAGCCTCATCCGCGCCGAAGCCTGGCGCGCTGGCGAGTGAGCGGCATGTCACGATGCACGCGCTCTCGGGCGACGGCTGCGAAATGCAAGGACGCGAGTGATGCCGGAGATTGCCATCATCGGTGCGGGATTCATCGGCCTCGCGAGCGCTGCGGCGCTGATGCGCGACGGCCATCGAGTCACGCTGTTCGATCCGGCCGGCGTGGGGCAGGGTGCGTCCTTCGGCAACGCGGGGACCTTCGCGCACTATGCGTGCATTCCGGTCAACAACCCGTCCGTGTTTCGCGATTTGCCGCGCTTTCTGTTATCGAACGACAGCCCGTTCAGATTGCGTTGGGGTTACCTGCCGCACCTCGCCCCGTGGCTCGCGCGTTTCATGATGAGCTCGCTGCCGCGGCGCTATGAGGCGAGCGCCACGGCACTCGCCGCGTTGCTCGATCAGGCGCAGGACGGATATGCGCCGCTGCTTGCAGACGCGGAACTGGCGCGTTTCGTCCGGCCCCGCGAATGTCTCTATCTGTACTCGAACGCAGCTTCGTTCGATGCCGCGCGTCCTGCACTCGATCTGCGCCGCCAGTTAGGCGTTGCCTTCGACGTGCTGGGCGGCAGCGACATCCGTGCGCTCGAACCGTCGCTCGCGCCGATATTCGAGCGCGGCGTATTGTTCAGTAACAGTTGGCATTTCTCAAATCCACATGGCTTTCTGCAGACGCTTTATCTGCAGCTTGCCGACCAGGGGCTGACACTGCAGCGCTCGACCGTCGACGCAGTGCAGCCTGCGGCTGACGGCGCGAGCGTGACGATCGAAGGCGCCGCGCGCCGCTTCAGTCACGTTGTGATCGCCACTGGCGCGCGCTCCGCCCAATTCGCCAAACAATGCGGCGACGCGGTTCCGCTCGACACGGAGCGCGGCTATCACGTCCGCTTTCCCGGCGCGCAACAACTGGTTTCGCGACCGGTCGGCTGGGCCGAGCGCGGCTTTTACATGACGCCGATGAGCGACGGCCTGCGCGTCGCCGGCACGGTCGAACTGGCGGGTTTTGGCGACACGCGCAACCGCTCGCTGATCGATCTGTTGACGTTTTCTTCGAAACGCGCGTTACCCGCGCTCGATAAGCCGGATAGCAGTTGGCTCGGGTTTCGTCCGACGTTGCCGGACGGTGTGCCGGTGCTCGGACGCTCGCGTGTGAGCGAACGGGTGATCTACGCATTCGGCCATCAGCATCTCGGACTGACGTTAGCGGGGGTGAGCGGGCGCATCGTCGCCGATCTGATCGCGCAGCGGGCGCCGCCGCTCGATCTCGCGCCTTACTCGGCCACGCGCTTTTGACTTTCGTAGAGGTTTTGACCGCACCGATTTTCTTGTTTCACGACTAGCACCGCAGGACGGATTCGACGCGTCGCGCATCGGATCGGCCAACCTACACATCGCGCGACGTTACATCTCGCAAGGAGCGCATCATGAATCGCCGCAATTGGCTGTTGAGTGCCACAGTTTGTGCACTCGTCACGTATCTACCGTCTGCGTGGGCGGCCGATCCTGAAGTCGTCAAGATCGGTTTCGTCGGACCGTTGACCGGACCGGTTGCACGGGTCGGCAAGGATCTGCAGTATGGCGCGCAATTAGCGCTCGATGAAGAGAACGCGAAACATCCGGTGATCGGCGGAAAACCGGTCAAATTCGTGCTCGATGTGCAGGACGATCAGGCGGACCCGCGCGTGGCGATTCAGGTCGCGCAGAAACTGGTCGACGACGGCGTAGTCGGCGTGATCGGTCACTACAACTCGGGGTGTAGCATTCCGGCGTCGACGGTCTATCACCAGGCGAACATTGCGATGATCACGCCGGGCTCCACCAATCCGCAACTCACCAAACAAGGCTACAAGAACGTGTTCCGCACCATGGGGCACGACGGCATTGGCGGTGTCGTGGCGGGGCATTTCGTGGTGGAGCAGATGAAGGCGAAGCGCATCGGCATCATCGATGACCGTACGGCATTCGGGCAAGGGCTCGCGGATGCGTTCGAAAAGGGCGCAAAGGAAGCGAATGGCAATATCGTCGATCGTGAGTTCACGAATGACAAGGCCGTGGATTTTCGCGCCATTCTGACGACGCTCAAGAGCAAGAACGTCGATCTGATTTTCTTCGGCGGTCTGGATGAACAGGGCGCGATGCTGGTCAAGCAGATGCGCTCGCTCGGCATGCAAGCGCAACTGTTCGGCGCGGGTGCGCTGAAGAGCAATGCGTTCCTGCAGATCGCCGGCACGGCAGGTGACGGTACTCAGGATCTCGAGCCGGGTCCGGCGCTCGACAAGCTGCCTGCCGCGCAGGAGTTCGGCAAGCGCTACAAGGCGCGTTTCAATCAGGATGTCGAACTGTACGCACCGTTTGCGTACGACGCCGCGCTCGCCATGATCAAGGCGATTCACGAGGCCGATTCGCTCGATCGCGCGAAGATCGTCGACAGCCTGTCGAAAGTGAAGGTTACCGGTGTAACCGGCAACATCACCTTTGACCCGTATGGCGATCTGATCAAGCCGCCGTACACGCTGTTTCAGGTCCAGCAAGGACAATGGAAGAGCATCAAGACGGTGGGCGGCAGCGGAGCATAGTTCTCTGCCAGAAGCTGCCGGCGGTTCTGCGGTTATGAGGGCGGGAAAAATCCGTGATACCGGGAATTGCCGGCAGCGGTGGGTTCAGCGAGGTGACCGGTGGCGCCCACCGACAGAAGCGTTTCCAGGGTTCCCGCCCGATTCGACACAAATGTCCACTGCGCGGCTGCGTCTTGCGATTCCGGCGTCGCGCGAATCTTGCGCAGGGCAGTCAGCAGCGCCTCGCTATCCGGCGAAATCATGACAAAGCCTTCGTTCGCGAGCGCGGCATGGTTCAGTCCCAGTTCGAGGCATACCTGCATGCGCAGCGGCGCCTCGAGCTGATTCGCGCGACGCGACTGCTCGACGCGTTCGACGGTCGTAGCATCGACAAGGATTCCGTGCCTTTGCAGCGGCGTCTTCTGCCACGCATCTGAAGGGCACGCCTTGTTTTCCGGTGCCAGCACGACGAAAGGATTGATTTCAGCGGGATAGATCCGGCACACCAGCGGTCTTTGTTCGTAGATTCCGCAGCGCATGTCGGCGCCCAGATTGGGGCAGGCTCCATCGAACGCCGCGGCGAGAACGATCGAGATACGGACAGGCAGGCTTCCGCTCATTGCAGGCGAAGAACGCGCCCGTTTGTACTCAGCTTGCGCATTGCCCGGCTCGGGCTCGACGGGCCACGGTATGGCCTCGCAGATGAGTTCCATGTGGCCGCCGCGCTCCAGCCAGGTGATAGCCTCGGCAATCGTCAGTGCCAGGCGCAAATCGTGGCAGCATTTGCCGCATGCAGTGCATTCGAAATTGATGTCGTTCACGTTAAATTCCTCGTCGCAAGAGTCTACGCGGGTCTTAGTCGAGGCGGAGGAAAGATTCTGACTGTGAATCCGATAAATTTTTGCTGTGGACTCGCCGCGCTGCCCAAGGTCCCTGCCTGGCGGCGGTTTGCGCCTGTACGCTTGATCTCTTTTCGTTCATGCGGCGCATGGCGTCGCCGGCCAGCCGAGGCACAATAGAAACCGATCGTCGTCCGATGGCCTACAGTCGGATGGCATGTTGATTTCTAGAAGCTTTCGATGCGAGGCCGACAGCATGACTGCATCCATCACGCTGGTCCTGTTCGACATGGAGGGCGTCCTGTCCCACTACGACCGTTCGGCGCGGGTCGATCGTCTGGCGGCAATTTCCGGGCAGACGCCTGAGGCTGTACGGCACGCGATCTGGGGTTCCGGGCTCGAAGCTCGTGCCGACGCGGGGCAGATCAGCGACGACGACTATCTGGCCGCGCTCGGCGAACTGCTGAATTATCCCGTCAGTCGGGAAGACTGGCTGAGCGCGCGCCACGCATCGATCACGCCGAATGAAGAAGTGCTCGCACTCGCCGAACGCGTCGCCGAACACCACCGGATCGCCGTGCTCACCAACAACTGCCGCCTGCTCACCGACCATATCGGCTTTCTGAATCCACCGGTCGCGCAACTGTTCGGTCCGCACGTCTATGCGTCCGCCGCGTTCGGCGCAGCGAAGCCGGCCGCTCAAACCTATCTTCGCTGCGTGGAGCAACTCGGTGTTCCAGCGGCCGAAACGCTCTTCGTCGACGATACGGATGCCAACGTGGCCGGCGCACGCGACGCCGGTCTGCAGGGATACAAGTTTGTCAGTGCAGAAGCGTTGTCGGCGGAGCTGGAGCGTTGCGGATTGATCGAGCGGACGTGAGGCGGCCGGGATGCGCGGTTAACCGTACTGCTAGCCGTTGAGGTCCGGATTATTCTGCGCGAGTTCGTGAACCCACTCGCTAAATACCCGCACGCACATGCTCAGGCGACGATGCGGATACAGCAAGGAAAGAGGCAGAGGCGGGCATGGGTAGGCGCGCAGGATTTCGCGCAACGCGCCGGCCTGGATCGCTTTTGCGACCATGAAGCGCGGAACCTGAATCATCCCCAATCCTTCGATTGCGGACATCACATACACCAGTCCTTCGTTGACCGCGAGTATGCCGTCCAGTGGTTTTCTGACCCGCGCTCCGTCCACTTGAACCTCTAATGGATAGGTACGCCCCGTGCGCGCGGAAAAGTAATTGACGGCTCGATGGCGGTCGAGGTCGTCGGGCGTGGCGGGTTCGCCCATCTGCTCGAGATACGCCGGCGCGGCGCAGATGCTCATGCGGACACTGCCGATCGGCCGCGCGACGAGATTCGAATCGTCGAGCACGCCGATCCGGATCACGCAATCGACGCCTTCCTGCATGAGATCGACGTTGCGGTCGCCCAGTCCCAGCTTCACGGTGATGTCCGGGAAGCGCGCATAGAAATCGCGCATGGCGGGCAGCAGCACGTTAGCGGCAAAAGTGGCGGACGTATCCACCCGAATCGTGCCGCGCGGGTTCAACCGCTTGTTCGACAACGCGGACTCGGCGTCGGAGACCTCGGCCAGAATGCGCGTGCAGTATTCATAGTAGAGCGCGCCGTCGTCGGTGACCTGCACGCTGCGCGTGGTGCGATTCAGCAGGCGTACCCCCAGATGGCTCTCCAGATTCTGCACGAGCGTCGACACCGACGCGCGCGGCATCTCCAGCGAATCGGCCGCCTTCGAAAAGCTCGATGCATCGACGACACGCTTGAACACTGCCATGCCTTGAAGAAGGTCCATACCGGCTTGTCCTCTCGAATGTGACCGATCCGCAGTCTAGAACGGACTGGCGATGGGCCGCAAACAGGAGTGCGCGCGCCGTGGCTCGCTCACAAAAAATCTTGACACCGTTCGTTCACTGCCTATAGTTCACCATATGGCAAAGTCTCCAGTCAGTCAACTCGATCGTACGTTTTCCGCCCTCGTGGACCCGACACGCCGGGCCATCCTCGCTCGCCTTGAGCGGGAGCCCGGCCTGTCGATTACGGAAATCGCGCGGCCACTGCCGCTCAAGCTTCCGGCGGTCATGAAGCACCTCGACGTGCTGAGCGACGCGGGTCTGGTGGCGCGTACCAAGAGCGGACGGACCGTTTCGGTCGATCTGGTCGCAGGGCCGATGGAGGAGGCGATGGCATGGTTGAGGCGCTATGAGCGCTTCTGGTCCGCGAGCCTCGACCGGCTTGCCGATTTTGTGGAGGGACACGAGGAATGACCCAGGAAAAGCCGAGCCTGACTATCGTGCGGCGCATCAAAGCCCCGCCAGCCCGAGTTTATGCAGCGTGGACGATATCCGAACTGATGGCGCGCTGGTGGGGGCCTGACGCGGGGCCAGTGCTCAGCGCCGAAGCCGATCCGCGCGTGGGCGGCCAATTTCGCGTGGTGTTCCAGACACTGGACGGCAAAACGCACGACTGCCGCGGCGAATACCTGGAAGTCGAAACGGACCGCAAGCTCGTCTTTACGTGGGAGTGGGTCACCACCCCCGAGTGGCGCTCGCTCGTCACCATCAGGCTGCGCCCCATTGAAGACGGAACCGAGCTCACTCTCACGCACGCGCAGTTCTTCGACGAGGCCGAACGCGACGCTCATCAGACCGGCTGGAGCCCCGCATTGGATAAGCTCGACGCGTTCGTGGCGCAACCGGAAGTCGAAGACAACTGACGCTGACGCGCATCGGAAACGAACTCAACTCATACCGAGGTTGAATATGAAGCTCTATTACGCTGAAACACTGGCTCCACGGAAAACCTGTGCAGTAGCGAAATATTTAGGCTTGCCGATTGACTATGCCTTGGTCGATCTGACGAAGGGCGAGCAGAGCAAGCCGGGCTATCTGGCGATCAATCCGAATGGCAAGGTGCCGTGCCTCGTCGACGGCGAGCGAATCATCTGGGAAGCGGACGCGATCATCAGCCATTTCGCGCAGCGTGCAGAGTCCGACCTCTGGCCGCGTGATGACCGGCAGATCGATGTTCTGCGCTGGTTCAGCTGGAACAGCCACCATTTTTATCCGCACGCCGGCGCGCTTTACTTCGAGTCCATCATCAAGCCGATGTTTGCACTCGGCGGACCCGACTCGTCGAAAGTCGCTGAAGAACAGGGCATGTTTCGGAAGTCTGCCCGCGTGCTCAACCAGCAACTCAAAGGTCGCAAATGGCTGCTCGGAGACGGCCTGAGCGTCGCGGATTTTTCCGTTGCCATCGCGCTGCCTTATGCGAAAAAAGCCGCCATGCCGCTCGATGAGTTTCCGGAAATACAGCGCTGGCACGATCAGCTGAACACCATCGAAGCATGGCGCAATCCGTTTCCGGTGCGCTCGGAGACTTCCGGCACTTCCGCTGCGAACGCTGCGCTCCACGCCTGAAGGCACGACTATGTGCTGCGCGATCGTTGCAGTCGCCATGACTTTGCTCGCCAGTTGGCGTAGCGTGTCGGGCACGCTGATCGGCCGTGCCGGGCGTCTGCGCCGAATCGCGATCGTGTTGATCGCGATCGGCGCTGCCGCCGGCTCCGCGTTGGCGGCCGATCAATTCGCCGATGTCCGCGGCGGACAGTCGTCGTTCTATGCGCGCCTGAGTGCGATGCCGATTTGCGGCCACTTCATTCGTTAATGGTTTATTTTCTTTCGTGGACTCAACAGCTAGTTAATTTTAAAAACATTGGCTGTCGCCACGTCTAATAGCACACTCCGCACTGCAATAAAATAAAGTTTCTCGTAGAAATGTGCGCGTATCCCGCCTTTAGAGTATTAACTCTGCCGATTACTTCATCCATTCTATTTGCATACGTAGTGCACTCATTCAGGAAAGATTGTGAAAGGAAGTTGACACGAGAACGTTTGCCAATCTAGGCTACGCACTGTCGCTAAAACTGACCCGGTTCCTGTCCACCTGCTCGGAGACGCAGGCGAGCCGCCGCTTTGTCCGTCAGTCAGGCGATCGCATGAAACTGCAGAAAAACGGCTCACGTCGCCTTTCTGAAAGTATTGTAATTATTAAAAAGTGCAATCCGAAAATCAGCCACAAGTGCTGAGGCAGTAACACGCCCATATATTCTCGCTAGCAATCCGGCGCTAGTGCGGGAGACCTTTTTTGCTGAAAAAACAGAGAAACACAGCTTAAGCACTCATCGCACTTTCTTTATGCCGATTTTGTCAGTCGAGGATTAACTATGCGTATAAATTTCCGATTGCAGATACAGTGCCTGGCGTTCGCCGGAATAATGGTCCTGGCGGGCTGCGGCGGTTCAGACAGCTCGTCGACGCTCTCGAGCAAGTCCGCCCAGGCGCCGACCGCCGCCTCCGAGGTGGCGCTTGCGCCGCCCACTGCGCCGATCGTTGCGGACGCATCGATCAACAAGAGCGTGCCGCCGGTCGAATTGCCCGATACGGTCACACCGATCAACTACAAGCTGTGGTTCCGGCCGAACCCGGCGCTCTCTTCATTCGACGGCCGCGCGGACGTCCAGATCAAGGTGCTGAAGGCCGTCAACGCGATCACGATTGCCGGGCATCGCGTCAAGTTCACGAACGGCACGATCACGCTGCAGCCAGGCAACATCCAACTGATCGCCACGCCGCAGGATGACGGCGATTTCTACCAGCTTCGGCCCGTAAGCGGGCAGATCGCGGCCGGCAACTACTCGCTGCACATGGAGTGGAGCGGCATCATCAACTTCAAGACCTACGACGATCCGGTCGCCAAAACTGGCGGCAGTTGCGGCAACGATCCCTATCCGGGTTGTTCCGCGGCGGAGGGTGTGTTCCGCGTCGACCTGAAGTCGACCGATGGCACGACGAGCGGCGCGATTCTCACGCAAGGCGAATCGAACCTCGCGCGGCAATGGTTCCCGGGTTGGGACGAACCGGCTTTCCGGCCCACCTACGAGGTGAGTGCGGAAGTCCCGCAGAACTGGAACGTCGTCTCGAACGCGGCGGAAAAGCCGGCCGTGAATGTGGACAGCGGCTACAAACTGGTGTCGTTCGAAAAGACGCCGCCGATGCCTTCGTATCTGCTCTTCTTCGGTGGTGGCCAGTTCGACATTCTCGAAGACGACTTCTCGAGCCCGCTGCCGGACCATAAGGGTCTCCATCTGCGCATCTTCACGCCGCCCGGCATGCGCGACTGGGCGAAACCGGCCATGCAGCAGACCAAGCAGGCGCTCGATTACTACTATCGCTATACCGGCATTCCGTTGCCGCTCACCAAGTTCGACACGATCGCCGCAAACGACGCGTTCAAGGAGCAGAAGGATCTGAACTTCGGCGGGATGGAGAACTGGGGCGCGATTCTCGAATTCGCCGACGATATTCTGCCGGCGCCTGGCACCACCATGTCCGACTATGGCGTGACGGTTTTGACGCATGAAGCCGCGCATCAGTGGTTCGGCGATCTGGTCACGCTCGACTGGTGGGACGACGTGTGGCTGAACGAATCGTTCGCGACGTTCTTCGAGAACAAGACCAAGGTGCGCTTCTTCCCGGACCGCTTCAGTTGGGTCGACGACGTGAAGAACAAGTATGCGGTCATCAACGCCGATCTGAAATCCACTTCGTTCCCGGTGCAGCCGAACTTCAACGGCTGGGCCTCGAACGACTTCGTGCTGAGCGCGAGCGCCTTTACGTACGACAAGGGCGGCCATGTGCTGAAGATGCTGGAGAATTATCTCGGCGAGGACGTGTTGCGCAAAGGGCTGCAGTCGTATCTGGCCGACTATGCGCTCGGCAACGGCACGCCGAAGCGCTTGTGGGACGAACTGGCCAAGGCGAGCGGCGAGCCGATGGTCGCGATCGGCGACAGTTTCGTGCGGCAAACCGGCGTGCCTTTGCTGTCGCTCGACACCCAGTGCGATCTGACGACCAATCAGACCGTGGTCACGCTGAAGCAGTCGCCCTTCCCGAACCAGAACCAGTACCCCGGCACGCAATGGACTATTCCGTTGACGCTCGCCTACGGTGACGGACTGACATCGCGCAAGACGGTTGCGATGAAGGACACGCAAATGCAGGTGCGCCTTAACGGCTGTTCCGCGGTGCTCGCGGATCCGAGCGGTCTCGACTACTACGTGACGAACTACAGCAACAACGCGTGGAGTCAGTTGCTGGCGCAGGGGAACGCGCTGAAGGATCCGGTTTTGCTGACCAGTCTGCAACTCGAGGCCAAGCTGCTGGTGAAGAATGGTCTGGCGGATCCGTCGCGGGCAACCAGTATTGGCTCGCTCAGCCCGACGGCTACGCCGCTGGCGCGTCAGTTGCTGATGACCGCGCCGACCCCACCGTCGCTTCGTCCGACGATCCGCTATCAGGGCAAGTTCAAGCTGAAGCCGCAAGCGCAGCAAGGGCAATAAGCCCGGAAAGCCCGTAGCTGTACGGGCCGTAGTAAAAGGCAGGGCCGTGGCCCGCATCCTCATGCGATGCGGGCCACGGCACGTCTGCTGCATCGAGCGAGCGCAGCGTTTTCTACCCTGCTCTGACATCTGCATCCGCGTGGATAAGCGGTCGAATGCTCGTGTCGCTCATGCCGAACTCGGTCGGCGCTCCAGCCAATTCCGCAACAGACCCGCTAGAAGCGCGCTGACGACCACGGCAAGGTAAAGCGAAACGAGACTGTGACGCCACGTATCGAGTGCAAGCTGGTGCATCAGCAGTTTCGAATCAGGCGCAGGGAGAACAACATGCATTGCCACGACGGCCTGCTTCATCCGCAGAAAACCCACGGCCGACAGCAATGGCAAACCAACGAGCAGGGTCAGCAGGGCGGGCCTCGCGCGTTGCATCGCCGGATAGTGACGCAATCGAAACCACACGCCGAGGCAGCCATGGATCCAGCCTGGCGCGAGCAGAGCAAGTTGCAGACCCTGCGTGCCGCTCGTGATCAGCGATATGACGATCCGCTCGTAGTTCGGCTCGAAGCCATACAGCGACGTCGCGAGGCGCGTCGCTACCGCATGCCGGATGAGCAGCAGGGGCAGGCTGAGTCCGGCCCACAACCGGATCCATTCTTCGGGCGGGAGCGCCCAGTGGCGACGCCCGTAAATCGTGCGCACAGCCAGCGCGAAATGGAGCATGGCCGCACCGTACAGAAGGATCGTGCCGGGCTCGCTATGCCAGATCCACAGGGCGAGCGTGAGTCCGCGCCCGGCAAGATCGAGTGACCAGATGCCGAGCGCGTGATTGACCAGGTGCAAAAACAGATAAATAAGCAGCACCACGCCCGATCCGAGTTGCAGGCGGCGCAGAACGGGCAACAATTCCGGGCGCACATTGACCTCCTTTCAATTTGTATGCTTCGGAAAGCGGCACGGGAGGCCGCAGTTGAACCGCGTCGAGCTTGCGGCCGCGCCGGCCGTCTCAAGCTCCTCAGCCCCTCACGCCCTGCGAGTGGGGGCGGCGGTGCGCTTCCGATGTCCGCTCGGTTGCACCGTACCCTGGCGCACCGCTTCTGCAAATCGCTGCAGCGCGGATAGCGAACCGCACACGCTCTGGTATTCCTCCCGGCCAATCCTGCCGTCCAGGATGACCGCCATGCCCGAGGCACGGGCCATATCGATGATGTCCATGTTGGCTACTCCTTTCAGTTGCTCTCACCTGCATAACCGCCGCCGCGGCGCGGCTATTCCCATTTCCCGTTTGTTCAGACGCCGCACATGTAAGCCTGTACGGCTGGATTCATCAGCCGGCACTAATTTTCTTTTTCATGGAATAAAACCGTCGGCACGCCAGTCTTCCTGATGAACCGAGTCGTGTGGCCCGCCGGATGATCCCGCGGTTTGCCTGCGAATCCCTATCGTGAGGTCAACATGTCGTCACATCATTCATCCGATCCTGCATTCAACCCGTCACGCCGTGGCGCCCTGAAATGTCTCGCTTTCGGCGGCGTAGGTACGGTGTTCGTTCTTGCCGGCGGCATTCTCACGCCAGTGGAACTGGCCCTCGCGGCCGACGCGAAATCATCCGCGACGTCCATGGGCGTGCCGCTTTTCCTGCAGATCAGCGATTCGCATATCGGCTTCAACAAAGAAGCCAACCCGGACGTCGCGGGCACGCTCAAACAGACGATCGACTACGTCAACGCCATGCCGGTCAAGCCCGCGCTGACCATCCACACGGGCGACATCACGCATCTGTCCAAGCCGGCGGAGTTCGATCTCGCGGCGCAGTTGATGTCGGGTCTGAATATCACGGAACTCCACACCGTGCCCGGCGAGCATGACGTGACGGACGGCCCCGGAACCGAATACTTCAGCCGCTTCGGCAAGGCGTCGGACAACAAAGGCTATTACAGCTTCGACCACAACGGCGTGCACTTCGTCGGACTCGTCAACGTGATGCATTTCAAGCCTAACGGCCTGGGCGGTCTCGGCGACGACCAACTCGCCTGGCTCGAAAATGACCTGAAGGGCCGCTCGTCCAGCACGCCGATCGTCGTCTTTGCCCATATGCCGATGTGGACGATCTACGAACCGTGGGGGTGGGGCACAGGCGATGCCGGTCAGGCCATGAGCTATCTGAAGCGCTTCGGCTCGGTGACCGTGTTGAACGGCCATATTCATCAGATCGTGTCGAAGGTCGAAGGCAATATCACTTTCCATACCGCCCGCTCGACAGCCTATCCGCAGCCGACCGCCGGCAACGGTCCCGGCCCCGGGCCGCTTACGGTAGCAAGCGATCAGCTCCCGAAGATGCTAGGGGTGACCAGCATCAAGATCGTGGGTCATCCGCGCAAGGCGACGCTTGCCGATACGACACTCGTTTGATTCCAGAATTTTTTCGCAGGAGATCACTTATGCAAAACAATGCTATTCGCCGCGCGTTCTTTGTACTGCTCGGGAGCACAACGCTCATCGCGGCATCGGCCGGACTTTCCGTTGCGCGAGCGGAAACGCCCAGCGCCGTGGTGATCAAGAACTTCATGTTTTCGCCGATGGCGCTGACGGTCAAAGCCGGCTCGACGGTGACGTGGAAAAATCTCGACGGCGAGCCGCATACGGTCGTGAACGCTGCGGGCATGTTCCGCTCCGCCGCGCTCGATCAGAACGACTCGTTCCAGTTCAAGTTCGATAAGCCGGGCGTCTACAAGGTGTTTTGCGGCATCCACCCGAATATGAAAGAAACGATCACCGTGCAATAGGTGACGGATCGGGTGTGGGGCGTCCTGCGCCCCACTGGGCATGCATGGCGTTTTAAGCCGTCGCTGCCGATAAGCGCGCTCCAGATTGGCGTGTTTATTGCGTGACGCGGAGTTGCCGTGCATGTCCCCATCGCTGCCTCCACCGCCACGTGGAGGCGGCCTGCAAGCGCTCGCGGCCCAGCCCGTGGATAGGCCGCGGCGTTGAATCTTTTACCTGTCTCATCGACGCAAAGCGGACTCGCAAAGCGCGCGTTTAAAGCGCAGCATTACCGTGTTGTCGCTACCCGGCGAGCGGGATAAATTCTTCCAACAACAACGCCAGATCGACCCCGCTGAATCGTATTAACAATGTCTGCCGACGTGTCAGACATGTGAGGATTCCGGAGAGTATTGCGATGTTCAACGATACCGAATTTTCAAAATCTGCCGTAGAGAGTCCGGATATTGGCTTCGATGCTGGCGCTGAGCCGGCGGCTGCGGCACCGCCTGTGCGATTTGGACGTCTTGTCCTGTGTGTCGCGACGGCAAGCGCGCTGGCTTTTGGCGTAGTGGGTACGGTCGCGTACGGTGTCTGGTTCAACCACGATCAACAAGCGTATGCCGACGCCATGGCGCGTGCGCGGCAGGCGCTCGGCACGGCTGCATCAGCCGCTGCAGGGCCGGCGTTGGCGAAATCGATTGCGACGCCACGACCGGCAACTTTCGCGGCAGCGCCGCGATTGGCGACGGCGGCAGCGGCAGCGGAGGGGACAGCGGGCGGTATGCAAGCACCCTCAGTAAAAGCGGTGACAACGGGAGCGCAGGTAACAGCAGTTGCGCCGGCGACGACGGGCACGCAGGCAACAGTAAATCCACCGGCAACAGCACGAATGCAGGCAGCAGCGGCAGCGCCGGGCGGAGAAGAAGGCGGAAAACTGGCCTCCTGGTCTGGTCCAGTGACGCGACTCCCGGCGCATACGGTTAGCCAAACCGGCGTGTCCGACGCAACAACCGCCGTTTTGGCCGCGTCTTCCACGCCTGCCGCTCAACGCGCGGCGCCCCCATCCAAACCTGCTCCGCAGCAGTTGGCGTCCGGCCGGTCAGGCAGAGACGCGCGTCTCGCGCAGCAGGATCGTCGCGCCGCTTCGGCGGCAAATGCCAGGCACAAAGGCAGTCTGTTTGCCCGGATGGGTTCGTTCTTTCGTCGCGTAAGTTACCGGCAGCATGACAATGGAAGCCGGCAAGACATCTATTCCCATCCCTGAGCGGGCGCGTCCCCCTCGCGCCGCTCGTGGGCGCGCTCTCGCGATCCGCTTCAGGCCGGGCCCGGCTGCGATCGCCGCCACCGCGCTGGTTTGTCTGCTGATCGGCCTTCTGTATCTGGCGCTGCAAATCCGGACGATCTTTTCCGATCAGTTGAAGCAGGAATACGCGGGGCTCGTTCTCGAAGCGGTCGAACGGGCGGAAAGCGCCCGGAGTCTGGTCGGCGTCTGGCAGCAACTGCCCGACGCCACGGAAGCCAGATCCGCCGGGTATCGGCACGCGCGTACCGAACTCTCCGATCGCCTCGCGTCGCTCGCGGCGCTCGTGAATGCGAGCCCGTCGGCGGCACCGCGTCTGCCGCCGGCTTCGCTCACACCCGACGCCGATCTGCGCGACACGGACGCCGTGCTCGGTACCGTGTCGGCCTGGTGGCGGGCGCAGCGCGATGCCGACAGCGCCGATGTGCGCGTGCGGATTGCCCATGTCGCACGCACGCTGATCGCGTCGGCGGCCTTGCTGTTCTGCATGCTGATCACCGCGCTGGGGATGTATGCCAAACGGAATCGTCTGCTGGCAGGACAGTCGCACGAATTCGAATGGGCGGCGCTGCACGACGCGATGACCGGCCTGCCGAACCGGCGCAAGCTGTTTGCCACGCTCGAAGCGGCGGCGACGAAAGTGCCCGCGCGCACCGGGCCGTGCAAGATTGCCTTGCTGTATATCGATCTGGATGGATTCAAGCAGGTCAACGACTCGCTCGGTCACCGCGTCGGCGATGAATTTCTGATCGCGGTTTCGAAACGTTTTCGCGAGTCGGTGCGTAAAGTCGATGTCGTCGCCCGGATCGGCGGCGACGAATTCGCCGTTCTGGTCCGTGAATTTTCGACGAACGCGGAACTCGGTGAAATCGCCCGGCGGCTGATCGCCTGCGTGGTTCAGACGGACGAGGAGATGGGGGTCGGGTTGGTTCGCGCCAGCATCGGCATCGCCAGTTTTCCGGATCTCGTCGGCGATTACCGTCGCCTCGTGGCCGCGGCCGACGAGGCGATGTACCGGGTCAAGCGCAGTGGCAAGAACAGTTATGCGTTCGCTGATCCGGCGAACTGACAGGCGCCTCTAGGACGTTTGCGTCTCCGGCGTCTCCGGTACCTCCGGTTTTACCTTGGCCTTGCGGCGCGAGGCGTCATTGATAACCTGATGGCGCCGGTAGTCGGTCATGTTTTTCCACTCGCGAATCTCGTCACGGGTACGCAGGCATCCGATGCAGAAGCCCGTTTTGCCGTCGATTTTGCAAATGTCGATGCAGGGTGATTGAATTGCCATCTTCAGGCGATCTGTTCCGCTGGGTTGACTTCGACGGTGACGTGCGAGAGTCCGTTAAAGCGTTTCAGCAACGCATGATAGAAACGCGAGTCATGGCGCGTTTCCTGGGTCGCGACCGATATTACCGCACTCATATGACCGGGACCCACGCGCCAGACGTGCAAGTCGAGCACCTTGTCGCCGTTATCTTCGATAGCGTGGCGCACGTTTTCCGTCATGCGCTGGTCGGGGTTGATATCGAGCAGGATCGCACCCGTGTCGCGCATCAGCCCGTATGACCAGTTTGCAATCACCAGCGCGCCGATGATGCCGGCGAGCGGGTCCATCCAGAGCCAGCCGAATTCACGCGCGAGAACGAGGCCGATGATGGCCAGTACCGAGACCGCGGCATCCGCGATCACGTGAATGTACGCCGAGCGGATGTTGTGATCCCGTTGGGCCGCACTTTCGGCATCGTGATGGGCCGCGTGAGCGTGGTTGTCGTGAGCGTCGTGGGCGTGACCCTCTGCGTGATCGTGATCCGCATGCCCGTGACCTTCGTGCCCGTGAGCGTGTTCTTCATGCTCGTCACCATGATGTCCGTGCCCATGACCATGCCCATGGCTGTGTCCGTGATGATCGCCACGCAGCAGCCACACGCTTGCCAGATTTACCAGCAGACCGGCCACTGCAATCGGAATCGCTTCACTGAAATGAATGGGCACCGGCGAGAGAAAGCGCGACACAGCTTCGTAACCGATCAGCAGCGCAATCATGGCCAGCGCAATAGCGCTCGTGAATCCCGCGAGGTCGCCCAGCTTGCCAGTACCGAATACAAAGCGTGAGTCGCTCGCGTGCTTGCGCGCGTACGTATAAGCGAGCGCCGCGATCAGCATCGCCCCCGCGTGCGTCGACATGTGCAGGCCATCCGCCACGAGCGCCAACGAACCGAACAGGCTGCCGCCGACGATTTCGGCAACCATCATCACGGTACACAAAGCGATCACCGCCCATGTTCTGCGTTCGTTTTTTTCATGGGCGGCGCCCAGAAAAATATGATCGTGCCCCGCGCCGAAGGCAGCGTTTCTAAAGTCACTCATGTCCTGCTCCGGTTTACTTGAAATAGCTGTGAACAACTTCGATGAGTTGTTCGGTGGCGCTGCCGACAGGGTCCTCGTCAGTATGTGCATCCACCAGGTGATTTCTGATGTGGTCCTCGAGCACGACCGCCAACAGACCATTCATCGCGCCGCGGCAACTGGTGATCTGCTGAAGGACGTCGGCGCAGCCGCGTTCGTCTTCGAGTGCGCGTTCTATGGCCTCGATCTGCCCCTTGATGCGGCGAACGCGGTTGAGAAGCTTCTGTTTTTCCCGAATCGTGTGGCCCATGAATGCTCTCGAAAATACCCTAGGGGGGTATATCTTATCAGATCGAACGGACGCGGTTCAGTTCGCCGGCTTCCGGGCCGCACATTCACACGCCGAGCTGTTTCGTGTTAAAAATCGGGGTTCGCCGATGCGGGATGAAATGCGTCGGCTTGGCCGAAGTCGTTCCCAAGTCATCCGCAGCGGAAGGGTTAATGTCCAGATATTCGTTGATGCGCGCCATGCAGCGCGTAAGCCGGCCTGAGTGGATTGTTGTTGTGCTGACGGCGACACTGGCGGCATGCGCGTCGCTGCCACCGGCTGCAAATCAAGCCACGGATCAAACCTCGCATCAAGATACGCATCAAGCCCCCGCATCTGGCACGGCGCGCGCAGCCGACGGGCCGCTGCCCGTTCCACCGAACCTGATCGCGCTGACGCAGCCAGTTGGCCAGAAACGGTTGATGGCCAACGCCAATAACCAGTCGTACTGGCCGCTTTCGCAGTACTTCGAAACGCAGCGCAACGAAGCCTACTGTTCGGTCGCGACTTCGGTGATGGCGCTCAATGCATTGGGCATTCGCCGTCCCGAGTCGACGCAGTACCCGGATTTCCCATTCTTCTCGCAAGAGGATTTTTTTCGCAGCGTCGATCCGCAGGTGGCCAACGCCGCGCGAGTATCGAAGGAGGGCATGACGCTCGACCAGCTCAGCACGGTCCTAAGCGCATTTCCTGTCGAGGTGAGGAGCTTCCATGCCGGCGACCTGACGCTCGGTCAGTTTCGCGATCTGATTCGTGACACGACGGGCCATAGCGACCGCTTTGCGTTATTGAACTTCAGGCGGGTGGAGATAGGCGAAGCAGGGGGCGGCCATTGGTCGCCACTTGCCGCATACGACGCGGCGAGCGACAGCGCGTTGCTTCTCGATGTGGCGCGCTACAAGTATCCGGCCGTCTGGGTACCGGTCACGCAACTGTATGCAGGGGCGCAAGCGGTCGACAACGTGAGCGGACTTTCACGCGGCATCGTGATCGTCGGCACGCGCGCGAACTCGAACTAACTGACGTTGTTCACAACCAGGCGGTCACGCCAACCGCCGACGAGCGAAAATTAGTTGCGCGCGCATCAATCATCCTGGTTGCGCCATTCGGTAAGCCCCTCTCGCGCATTCAATTCAATGAACGAGGGCAGAGCCCGCAGCCCGCGGATATAGCGCGCGAGATGCGGCCAGCCGAGCGCGGGGCGTGGCATGTTGCGTGTCCAGCGCATCAGCATGACGGCGAGGAAATCGGCCGTGCTGAGCTTGCCGCCGACCAGATAGTCACGTCCGTCGGCGAGATCGGCGTCGAGCCTGTCACAGGCTTCTTCGATGCGCCGCTGCGCGAGCGCTTGAACCGCTACGGCGCCGGCAGGATCGCCGTCGACGTCCGCGTAAAACCAGTCGCGCATGGCGGGCAGCAGCGTGTTGGCCAGATAGATCATCAGTTCCAGCCACGCGGCCCGGTCGGCGGAACCCGGAGCCGGCGCGAGGGCGGCTTCAGGATGCCGCTCGGCGAGCAGCATCAGCAACGCGGCCGACTCGTGGCGCGGCGTTCCGTCGACCACCAGCGTGGGAACACGGCCCGAGGGATTCAGCCGCAGATAGTCAGGGTTTCGCTGATTGCCGGCGTCGATGTCGACAAGATGGACATCGAACGGGATGCCCATTTCAATCATCATCCAGTGAACGGCCATGCTTGCCGCGCCCGGCGAGTAGTAAAGACGATAGTCCATTCATTCGCTCCGCATACTCATTCGATTCGATCGACTTCAATTCGGGCGAAGTCTAGCGCGATTCGCGAAAAAAGGGGTTGGCGCCTTAAGCGACCAACCCCTTCAACCGCTATGCAGAAAGATGCGAAGAAACGCTCAATGCACCGGCGCGTGAGTCTGCTCGACCGACCGCGGCTGCGTCACAGCGCTCACCACGGCAAAAACAATCACGTTCACGGCCAACGCCAGGAAGCCGATATTGACGTCCTTCAACGCGTCAGGCAAAAACGGCATCAACTGCCCGATACTCAGATGCATGGTCGTCGTCAGCGTGACGACCGCGACGCCCGCAAGAATCCCGCAAAACGCGCCGTACTTGGTCGCCCGGTTGTGCGGCAGCAAACTGCAGATCACCGCCGGAAACAGTTGGGTCACGAAGCTGTAGCCCATCAGCAGCAACGCCACGATCGTCTCGCCGCCATGCAGCGTAAAACCCACCGCCACCAGCGCCACCACCGGCACCAGGAAGCGTGCGAGCTTGGCCACCGTCGCGTCCGACGCCTTGCGGCTCACCATGCCGCGATACACGTCGTTGGCGAGCAGCGTGGACGCCGACGTCAGAATCATCGAGCCCGGCACCAGCGCCGTCAGAATCCCGGCCGCGCCGATTACGCCGACGAACCACGGGTCAAAAGTCTGCAACGACAAACGGAACAGCGACAGGTCGATGTCGCCACCCTTCAGGCCCGGCACCTTCAGCGTCGCCGCAAAGCCCACGAAGAACACGAACAGCAGAATCAACTGATACAGCGGCAGCACCATCGCGTTGCGCCGGAAAATACGCTCGTCCTTCGCCGTAAAAATCGAGCCGAACGTGTGCGGCCACATGAAGAAGCCCAGCGCGGTCAGGAGCACGGTCGACTGGAACCAGGTCACGCTCGAACCCTTCGCCGGGAAGGTCAGGAAGCCTGGACGCGCGGCGTCGATGGCGTGAAACATCTCGCCGAAGCCGCCGTAGTAGTGCAACGGCAGATAAATGCCGAGGAACAGCACGATCGCCAGAATCAGCGTATCTTTCACCACCGAATTCCACGCGGAGCCGCGCACGCCGGAGATGGTCACGTAAGACGTCACCACCGCGGCGCCGATCCAGATGGCGGCCGTCGACGAAATCGCACCATATGAGGCGGTCGCCACGATGATGCCGAGGCCCTTGAGTTGCAGCACGAGGTACGGAATGAGCGCGGCCACGCCGACCAGCGCGACGAGCGTGCCGAGCGCCGGGCTGTCGTACTTGCGTGAGAAGAAGTGCGGCTGCGAGACGAGATGGTGATTCTTCGCGTAACGCCAGATGGGCGGCAGCATCCAGTACGAGAGGATGTACGCCAGCGTGCCGTAGGCAAGAATGTAGTAGACCGGCGCGCCTTTGCCATAAGCAAAACCACTGCCGCCGAGGAACGTGAAGGTAGTGTAGATTTCGCCCGCCATCAGCAGGAACACGAACGCAGTGCCGAAACTGCGGCCCCCCACGGTCCACTGTTCGAGACTCATGTCGTGGCCGCGCCGCGCGCGCACGCCCAGGTACAGCGCAAACAGCGTAATGGCCGCAATGATGACGAGTGCGCTCATGATCGGACCTCCTCGGCATCAGTTGCAAGCTGCCGGTTGCTCGGGTCCAGACGGTAGATGATCGCCATGATGATCGAACTCAGCACCACCCACATGACGATCCAGGCCAGCACGAACGGCATGCCGAGCACCAGCGGCTCGACACGATTCACAAACGGGACGCCGAGCAGAATGCCGATGAACGGCAGCGCGGCGAGTACACGAAGCAACATGGGGGCAGCTCCTCGAACCGGTAAGTACGTCTCGTTGAAAGTGCGGCTTCGCTGGGGACTGTATGCCTGATGCTTCGGTTACGTAAAGTAAGTCAAAAAAGTGTAGGCTTTCCGAAAGTTGTGCGCGCATCTTTCGGCGCTCGTCTGCTGCGGTGCAGCGCCGCGCGCTGTGTGCATCGCCCCGTTTTTTGCCAATCTGCGTGCCGCGCCGCGATATCATCTGACCCACGCAACGCGAGCATCAATCTGGACCGCCCGAAGGCGTCCGGCACTTCAACCTGGCGTGGCGCGCCGGTGGGCAGTCAGTCGATCAGTCCGCCCGCGCCGCTGCCCGAAACGGATCGCATATGGTCGAAAGTCTGATCTCGGACATCCTCTTTGGCTTTACCGGGCTGATCAGCATCATCAACCCAATCGGCATGGCGTTCGTCTTTCTCGACCGGACAGCATCGCTCACCACGGAAGACCGCACGGCGCTCGCCAAGAAAATCGCCTTCAACGTTATGTGCGTGTTGCTTGTCGCCTTCTTTGTCGGCACCCCGATTCTCCATTTCTTCGGCATCTCCATGGAGGCATTGCGCATCGGCGGGGGCCTCGCGGTCGCCGTCGGCGGCTGGCAGATGCTCAACGCGCCCGACACGCAGCCGGCCGAGCAGCCGGCGGTCAAGCGTGTGGACGCGGATAACGCCACGTCGAAAGCGTTCTTCCCACTCACCATTCCACTCACCACCGGGCCGGGTTCGATCGCCACCGCGGTCGCGCTGACCGCGAACCGCACGCATAAACTCTCGGCGTTCGTGCTGTCGAGCATCGCGTCGGTGGTGATCACGCTTCTGGTGGCGGCCACCGTGTATCTGATCTACAGCCGGGCGGTGGTGTTCGCCAAGTATCTCGGCGTGGACGGCACCAAGGTTGCGATGCGCGTCTCGTCGTTCCTGCTGCTGTGCATCGGCGTGCAGATTATCCTGACCGGTTTTTCGGAGTTCCTGATTCCGATCGCCCAGATGCAACCCGTGGTCAAATAGCGGTTGGCGGCACGCGCGCCTGGTCGAGGCTCGCGCGTGGTTCGTCAGACATCTCGTCGCATTTCGTCGCAACCGGAGGAGAACTCATGTGCCGCTGGCTCGCTTATACCGGTAACGCGCTGCAACCCGAAACGGTGCTGTTCAACGCCAAACACTCCCTGATCGACCAGAGCCTGCATTCGCGGCTCGGCCAGACCACCACGAACGGCGACGGCTTCGGCATCGGCTGGTACGGTCATCCCACCGACATCCCGTTTCGCTACCGCTGCATCCAGCCCGCGTGGAGCGACCGCAATTTACGCGAGGCGGCGCGGGCCATCCGCGCGCCGCTGTTCGTCGCGCACATCCGTGCGGCCACCGGCACGCCGTCGCAGGAAACCAACTGTCATCCGTTCCGTTACGGGCGGTGGCTCTTCATGCAGAACGGGTTGGTGCGTAACTTTCCGCTGGTACGCCGCGATCTGATGCTGGCGATCGATCCCGAGTTGTTCCCGTCAATCGAAGGTTCGACGGATTCCGAGGTGCTGTTTTTTCTCGCGCTGACCTTCGGTCTCGAACTCGCGCCCGTTACCGCGCTCGAGCGGATGGTGGGTTTTGTCGAGGATATCGGGCGCAAGCACGGTGTCGATGAGCCGCTGAACATGACCGTATGCGCCACCGATGGCGAGCAGATCGTCGCGGTTCGCTATTCGAGCGAAGGGCAGTCGCGCTCGCTCTTTCACAGCACCTCGTTCCGGCATCTGCACGACCTGTATCCGGACGACCCGCGCATCGCGACGGCGGGCGAAGACGCGTTCCTCGTGTTGTCGGAGCCACTGTCGGATTTGCCTGGCTGGTGGGAGGAGATTCCGGAGAGCACGGCCGTGGTCGCGCGGGGCGGAGAGATCGATCAGTATCCGTTCAAGCCGCAACTGGCGTAGGCGCGCTTTGATGCGCTGGTGTCGGGAGTTGGAAGTTCGTTCAACTAATATGGGCCGCCTCGTCGTGTGCACGACCCACGGCGCAACGGGTGTCGACTGAGAGCGAGCGCGAGCAACTCACGGCTTACTTCCTGCGTTGCTTCGGTGGCTTCCACGCCATCATTGCTTCGGCGCTCCATTGCGCGACAGTTAGCCTGGCAATGAGGAAGTCTGCCAACGCGCCCACCTTGGCGGGACGGGCGCGGGCCGTCGGCGTCACGAAGTAGAGACCGCCCTCAGGCAGGCGCCAGTCGGTGAGTATCGGTTCAAGCTGCTTGTCGCGGAAATACTGTGTGGCGACGAACTCAGGGAGTTCGGTGATCGCGAAGCCTTCGAGGGCTGTGGGCAGAAGCGCCTCGACGCTCGTCCCGCGCAGCGGACCCGTAGGGGTAACAGAGCATTCCTCGCCGGCCTCATTCGTGAATCGCCAAACGTCACGCCTGGATCTGTTCGCATAGGTGAGGCATTGGTGGGCTCTCAAATCGTCAGGATGCTGCGGCCGGCCGTATCGGGCGAGGTAGCCTGGAGACGCAACGACAAAGCGGCGCACCGGCACGATAAGGCGCGCAACGAGGGACGAGTCTTCCAGGATCGCGATCCGAAGCGCGGCGTCAAAGCCATCTCCGATCAGGTCGGCGTGGGCATCGGTTAAGTGAAGATCGACAGCGATTTCAGGGTAGGTTCGGAAAAACTCTGGCAGAAGGGGCGCGACCCAGCGGGCACCGAAGGAAAGGGGCGCGGCAAGCTTGACGAGCCCTCGCGGCCGGCTGGAGGTTTCACGGGCGAAGTTCTCCGCGTCCTCGGCGTCAGCGTAGATCTTGGATGCGCGCTCAGCCATCATGTGACCGTAGTCGGTCAAGGCAAGGCGACGAGATGTTCGATTGAACAGGGTGCCGCCCAGGCGCTCTTCCAGCCGGGTGACCGCCCGCGAAACGGTGGCCACGGATACCCCCATTGCTCTCGCTGCGCCCGCGAATGATCGCTCCTCGGCAACCTTGGCGAACATCGCGATCCCTTCGAAGTCCGGTAGTTTTGACATCGACAATCCTGCAACGATTGATTTCAAACATTTCTATTTCGCATTATCGCGCTTCGCCGCAAGATTGTCTCTCCGAAAGAATGAACCAAGGAGAATAGCTATGTCTGACCGAACTCATGAACTGCTCCACCGCAACCTTCAAGAGGTATTCGGCGAAGGGGACCCAATCCGACGTCGCGCCGCGATCAAAGAGCTGTACACCGACGACTGTGCGCTCTACGTTCCGCCGGGCATCTTCCTCGGCCATGACGCACTCGACAAGTTTGCGGGGGAGCTGCGCGCGACGCACCCTCACTTCGTCTACACGCCTGTTGGCGAGCCACAGACTCTGCACAACGCCGGGCGTCTCGCATGGAGTTCAGGCGCGCCCGGCGAAGCGCCGGACTACACCGGCATCGACGTGATCATCGTTCGTGACGGCAAGATTGCAGCACTCTACGTCTTCCTCGACGCTCTTCCGACCTAATCCTGGCAACGCTCACGTGGTGTTTGATCGCGACGCAGCGAGGGTTGCGCTCAACGGGTGGCATGCCAGGAAACAATTCAAATCAAAGGAACTTTCAAATGGTCAAAGTACATGCGTACGCAACGCCAAACAGCGTCAAGGTAACGATCGCCCTCGAAGAAATGGGCGTCCCCTATGAACTCGTGCCGGTCAACCTGCGCAAGGGTGAACAGAAGTCGGATGCCTTCAAGGCCATGAACGCAAATGCCAAGGTCCCTGTCCTGGTGGATCAAGCCATCCTGGGCGAAGCTGACATTGCGCTGAGCGAGTCGGCCGCCATACTGGTCTATCTCGCCGAGGCGACTGGAAAATTGCTTCCCAAGGCAGGCGTCGAGCGCGCCCTGGTATTCGAACAACTATTCTTTCATGCCTCCGGGCTGAGCCCAGCGTTCCTGCAGGCCTTCCTGGTGAAGCTCCAGGCATCTGCGGCACCGGAAGCAGCAGCGCGGGCGCTGGCCGAGGTCAACCGCACGTTGGGTGTACTTGAACGTGCGCTGGAGCGGGGCAAGTTCGTTGCCGGTCGCGAGTTCTCGATCGCGGATATCGCGCACTTTGGCTGGATCTGGCGGCACGAGTCGGTCGGCGCGAGCCTTGAGCAGACGCCAAATGTCGCTCGGTGGTTTTCGGATGTCTCTGCGAGGCCTGCGGTGATCACCGCCATTTCGAAGACCATGGCACTCGCTCAGTAACTTCTAACTCGCGACACTAGCGCGTCAGCAGCATCGAACTCAACACCGAGAACACCGTCGACGGCAATTCGGCAAGGCGGCTCACCACCACATTGTGTGGATAGAAGTCCTCGACCGCATCGGTCAGCACGCCGATTCCCAGCAGTTCGATGCCGCGCTTCTGGATCGCCGCGACGCGTTCGCGCAGATCGTGGCGCAGTACCTGCGGGTCACCGTCGCCGGTCGACGGATAGCCGTCGGAGAACACGATCAGGATCCGCCGCTCGGCTTGATGATCTGCGAGCCGCGTCGCGGCCCAGGCGAGCGCCTCGCCGTCAGGATTTTCGTGGCCGCAATCGATCGTGGCGATCCCGCTCAGATCCGTCGCGCCAAAGCGTTTATAGACTTTCAGATCGAGTCGCTCGACAAAGCGGTTATAGCGCTGCAAATCCGCGCCGGCCGCCAGTTGTCGCTCATACAGTTGCTTCATCGGCGTGGACTCGAGCGAGCAATAGCCAAGCACTTCGCAGTCGAACGACAACTGCGTCAGCGCATCGCACAGCGCGGTCGCGCACAGGCGCGCGAGCTCGATCTTGCGCCCGGCCATCGAGCCGCTGCGATCGATCAGCAAGGTCACCGCGACGTCGCGCCCTTTGGCTGCCCGCTGCGTGCGAAACGGCGTGCGGTAACCGGGCGAGGTCGCCAGTTTGGCGAGCGAGGTGCGGTCGATCTCTCCGCGTTCCTGTTCGCGACGCCAACGGATGCGTTCGTCCGCGCTCAGCGCACGCTCCAGTTTCTCCTTGAGCGGCGCGGTGTCCGCTCGGGCTTGCGCGCGAAGCTCGCGCCATGTCGCGCTGTCGCCTTGACCGGTGACGTCGGTGATCTCGTCGAATTCGGTGGCGAGCGGAATCGATAGCCGCGCGCGAGCGGTGTCTGAAGCGGTACCGGCTTCGCCTTCGGAACGTGCCGACGCTTGCTGTGCATCGGCTAGCGATTGCCCCATGCCCACCGCGTTTTCCGCTTGCGCGCCACCGCTTTTATCGGACGGCGGTGAGGCTGAGTTGTCCTGATCGGGCAGGGCTGTGTCGTCATCGTCGAGTGGCGCCGAGGAAGACGCGGCGGTTTCCGTGTCGATGTCTTCAACCGGATCCGCGGTGAACACCATGCTGTTGACATCGCCCGCCGACAAAGCCCGCACGCGCGCCACCAAGGCCTGCGCTGCCGCGATGCTATGCGCGGTCGAACGGCTTCTGCGCGACTCGTCCAGCAGATCCTGGGCGGCGTGCAGCGCGGCCAGCAGGGAATGGCTCGCTTCGGTCCGGGTCGGTTGCTCGTCCCACAGCGCGCGCTCCACCAGCCAGACCAGCCGGTCGCGCCAATGCAGCTTCGGCCAGCGTTGCCGCGCCTGCTCAGCGGCATGCGCTCGCAGTTTACCGATGAACCAGCGTGCGCCCGGATACTCGTCGAGCAGTTGCGAAGAAACGCGGCGATCCTCGATCACCTGCGCGAGATTCGCCGCCACGCCCGGCGGCAGCGCGTCCATCTGTGCGAGTGACGAATGTTTGGCGCGTGCCACCAGCAGATCCAGATAGCCGATCAGCACGTCGCGCTCGACGCCGCCGCTCAACTCGTAATCGGGAATCACGATGCGGCCCGGCTCCACGCGGGGCCCATCCGGACTGAAGGCGACCGTCACGCCGTATTGCCCGGTCAGCACGCGCGCCACTTTGCTGAGCGTCGATTCAAACGCGAAGCCTCGCGTGTCGCGCATTGCGTGCATGGCGTTCATGGTGCGTGTTGTGCGTGTCGTGGTCACTGACCGTCAGGCAGCCGGCGCAATGTGATGGCGAACGATGCCGCGAATCAGCGCTGCGTCTTCGGGGCTAACCTTCGCATAGATCGCAGGACCGGCGGCGCGTTCGGGTTCGCCGGTGCGCAGCATCAACTCGGCCCAGTCGAGCAGGCGCCGCGTGGAGAATGCGCTCGACAGGTCTTCGCGAGCGAACGCCGCACGGCAGTCGGCGGCAATCGCGGCGAGGGTGGCGGCGAGCGCGCGTGTCATGTGCGGGGCGAGGGTGCGCATCAGCACGTCGGCTTCTTCGGCGGGCGTCAGATAGTCCAACATATAGACGCGCCAGCGATCGAGAAACGCCTCGTTCATCAGATTCGCGCCCTGATACAGATGACGGAACTGGCTCATCGCACCGACCGCATTGGCCGTCGCGAACAGCCGGAACGCAGGATGCGGCGCGACGATCTCATTGCCTTTCTCTTTCAGCACGAGACGCCCGTGCGGTTCGAGCACGGCGGTGAGGGCAGCGAGAATCGACGGCTCGGCGAAATCGATTTCGTCGACGATCAGCCAGAGGCCCTCGCGCATCGCCGTGGGCAGCACGCCGTCCACCCAGATCGTCTCGCCGCCCTTGACCGTCCAGAAGCCGACAAAATCGCCGACGGTGGTTTGCCCGTTCATGTTCGAGCGCAACACGCCGTGATGCGAGCGCGCGGCGACCTGTTCAATCAGGCTGGTCTTGCCGGCGCCGGTGTGACCGATCAGCATGACGCGCCGGTTCTCCACGATATCTTCGACGATGTCGTTAAAGCGCTCGGAAAACAGATAGGCCGGATTGATGCGAGGCACGAGCGGATTGTCGACGCCGCAGGGCACGTCGACACGACCGATGCGTACCGTTTCGCCCGCGTCCTCTATCTGCAGATGGCGCTTCGCCGCCGAGGCCAGCGCCGCAACGCGCTGCAACTCCGGCATGAAGGCCACCCGTTCTGCAGCGCCTGCTTCGTCCGCGGCGTCGGGCGTATCGATTGCAAAACCTTCGCGGCGCCACTTCTTCAGCTTCGCGCGCAGGTTTTCCGCGTCGACCACCAGATCGATATCGACCGATCCGGTGCCGTTGCCGCCATCGACACCATGCTCGAGCCGATAGTTTTCCGGCCGGTCCGCCACGCTGACGCGCCACCATTCCGCGCCGTTTTCTGTCGCACGTTGGTAAAGGCCAAGGTTTTCGTCTTCGGTCAGTTCAGGCACGTTCATGGCGAGTGGCAAAGGATGAATGGGCAAACGATCAATGCGTTTCTATTTGGCTGATGCCGAATGACCGACTATCTTATCGTGAGTACCTTTCGATCTCATCGATGAGGATTTCTTTTGAGGCGCGCCAATTCCACTGCGGATTTTCAATGCCGGGCGCGCAGTCCGCAAATGCTTATTGCGTCAAACGGATAGGCCAGCAAGCACCGATCACCTATAGTTCGGCGCGAAACGTGTAGTTTTACAACATTCTATTCTCGACAAAGAAACTCACGGCAAAACAATGATGAGACTACATACAAAATTAGTGGCCGCGCTGGCGGTGATCAGTCCGCTGGCCTATGGTCAAACCAGCGTGTCGTTATATGGCCGTCTCGACGGCGGCGTGGAATACCTGAATCACATCAATAATGGCGCGGGCGGCAGTTCGACCCGTTGGAGTGCGGAAGGCGGCGATTGGGGCACCAGTATGCTGGGCCTCAAAGGCAATGAAGATCTGGGCGGCGGGCTGAATGCGATCTTCAACCTCGAAACCGGTCTGCAAATCATGAACGGCACCACGGGTGGCGGACGGTTGTGGTCACGGCGTGCTTTCGTCGGCCTGAAGAGCGACCAGTGGGGCACGCTGCAGGCCGGGCGCAATCTGTTCATCGATAGCGACGGCGTGTGGGAATTCGACCCGTTCGTGCAGGAGGCATTTTCGTCGGCATCGCTCGTGCGCGGACGTAACTGGCAGCAGACGAGCAACAACGTCGAGTATCACAGCCCGGTGTTCTGGGGCTTCGACGTGCAGGCGCAATACGCTTTCGGCAATCAGGCGGGCGCGTTCAACAGCGGTGCAGCAGGCGAGTTTGGCCGCTCCGACGGCATCATGCTGACGTATCACTCGCCGCTCTTCGACGTGCGCGGCATCTACGACGAACTGCGTGACAGCAACGGCCGCTTCAGCAATATCTTCCAGGCTTCGCGCGAATATTTCGCCGGTGCGAATGTGCATTTCGATGCGTGGAAGATTCAGGGCGCCTATACGCATTACTCGGCGCCGGATTCACCGGCGGGCGTGGCCGACACTGCCGATCACTACTGGCTCGGCGCGACGTACAACATCCAGTCCCGCTGGGCGGTAACGGCGGGCGGCTATTACATCAAGGTCGGCGACGGCGGCAGCGATGCCGCGCACGACCCGTCCGGCCACGCGATGATGTACGTGCTCGGCACCACCTATAACCTCTCGAAGCGGACCTTCGTGTACGGCACGGTGGGCTACGTGCGCAACGGCAGCAACTCGAATTTTTCGCTTGAAGCGTCGCCGCGCGATGCCACCAATAACACGAGTCCACTCGCCGGCGAATCGCAAACCGGCGCGTATGTCGGGATGCTGCATCAGTTTTAATGCGGCTTCAGTGGTACGTTCGTAACGGCCGTCCGTACGACGGTCGCCGCAACCCGTTGAGGCAACAACAACCGCGTGTCGATTTGCCCAGGCGCACTGGAGCCGAGTTCATCGGATTTCCAGTGCGCGCTGTTTTACTCCCCTCCCAATCTCGCGCTGAGCCGATTCCGCTTCGGGTGGAACAGGTATTGCTGAACGCCGGTACGCAGCTTGCTGCCATTCGAATAGGCGCACCGGACCAGAGGTGCAGGGATAGGGATATACACATGGCGCGACATAAGGCCGACGTGGTTGACGACGACTTCGAGATTTACGCCAGCTATCACGGAACAGGCGACGGCCGTTACATAGGTGGATTGAAAGTCGTCAGAAAAGCCGACAGGCGGATTCTGTTTCCATTCGATGGCGCACCCGAGATCGGCCCGTACGCGACTGCCGACGAGGCGCGCCGCGCGGCGATCGACTACGGCCGCGAGATCGTGGCCGCCGACCGTGCGGCCCCCGAGAAGTAACGCGCCAGGTAAAGCCGCAAGCCGTTTGAAAGAACCATCTCCAATCATCGGCACAACACGGCACAGGATGTAACGCGCCGTGCAGATTTACGCGCATCGGCGCATCATCGATGAGCCTTGTGGTCCTCAAGCGTTCTTCCACGTTCTTCCAGACGAACACCGGTCGCCGACCACGCCGATTCAATACGCGTCCCGGCGATGCCTCCAACCGCCGAACAAGGAGTGTCCCCATGCAAAACGATCCCGCCCTCGATCAGTTGTGCATCAACACGATTCGCACGCTGTCGATGGACGCTGTGCAAAAGGCCAATTCCGGTCACCCCGGCACGCCGATGGCTTTGGCGCCGGTCGCCTACCATCTGTGGCAAAACCACCTTGTTTATGATCCGGACGAGCCGCTGTGGCCGAATCGCGACCGCTTCGTGCTCTCGGTGGGGCACGCGTCGATGCTGTTGTACTCGCTGCTGCATCTGGCGAACGTCAAGGCCGTGGACCACGACGGCAAGCCGACCGGTGCGCCCGCCGTCTCGCTCGACGACATCGAACATTTCCGCCAGCTCGACAGCAGGACGCCTGGCCACCCCGAATTTCGTATGACCAGCGGCGTGGAGACGACCACCGGTCCGCTCGGCCAGGGGCTAGGCAATAGCGTCGGCATGGCGATGGCGGCACGCTGGCACGAAAGCCACTTCAACAAACCCGATGCGCCCCTGTTCGACTACCGCGTGTACGCGCTATGCGGCGACGGCGACATGATGGAAGGCATCTCGCACGAAGCGGCGTCGCTTGCAGGGCATCTGAAGCTGTCGAATCTGATCTGGATCTACGACAGCAACCGCATCACCATTGAGGGCCACACCGACCTCGCTTATAGCGACGACGTGGAGAGCCGTTTCCGCGGCTACAACTGGCACACGATGCACGTAAACGATGCCAACGACGCCGCGGGGCTGGAAGCGGCATTTGCCGAAGCAAAAAGCATCACGGACAGGCCGACGCTGATCGTGGTCCACAGCATCATCGCCTGGGGCGCCCCGCACAAGCAGGACACCTCCGCTGCGCATGGCGAGGCGCTCGGTGTCGAAGAAGTGGCGCTGACCAAGAAGTTCTATGGCTGGCCCGAAGACAAGTTCTTCTACGTGCCGGACGGCGTGCATGAACGCTTCGCGCAGGGCATCGGCGCGCGCGGCAAGGCGGCGCGCGAGGCATGGCAGGCGAAGTACGACGCGTACAACAAGCAATACCCGGAACTGTCACGCGAATTCGCGCAGATGGAAGCGCATGAATTGCCGGAGGGCTGGGACAACGACATCCCCACGTTCGATACAGACCCGAAGGGCATCGCCTCGCGCGACTCCTCAGGCAAGGTGCTCAACGCGATTGCCGCACGCGTGCCCTGGATGATCGGCGGTGCGGCCGATCTCGCGCCGTCCACCAAAACGAATCTGAAGTTCGAAGGCGCGGGCAGCTTCGAATCCGACGACTATGGCGGGTGCAACCTGCACTTCGGGATTCGCGAGCACGGCATGGGCGCGGCGGTGAACGGGCTCGCGTTGTCGAATATGCGCCCGTTCGGTTCGACCTTCCTGATTTTCAGCGACTACATGAAGCCGCCGATTCGCCTTTCCGCAATCATGGAAGTGCCGGCGATCTACGTGTTCACGCACGATTCGATCGGCGTCGGCGAGGATGGTCCGACCCATCAGCCGATCGAGCAACTGGCTTCGCTGCGTGGCGTGCCGGGACTGACCCTGCTGCGCCCGGGCGACGCGAATGAGGTCGCCGAAGCGTGGCGCGTGGCGATGTCACATCCGCGGCGGCCGTCGTGCATCGTCGTGTCGCGTCAGGCGTTGCCGACCCTGGACCGCACGCGCTATGCGTCGGCCAAAGGCGTGCAGAAGGGCGCTTACGTGCTCGCCGATGCGCCTGACGGGCAGAAGCCTGAAGTGATTCTGCTCGCCACGGGCAGCGAATTGTCGCTATGCGCCGACGCCTACGAGAAGCTCAAGAGTGAAGGGATCGCGGCGCGAGTGGTGTCGATGCCGTCGTGGGACATCTTCGAGCAACAGGACGAAGCCTATCAGGATTCCGTGCTGCCGCCCGATGTGGATGCGCGCGTCGCTGTCGAGCAGGCGGCAACGCTGGGTTGGGACCGCTATGTCGGGCGGCACGGCGCGCAGGTGGTGATGCATACGTTCGGCGCGTCCGCGCCGTTCGCCGATCTGAAGAAGAGGTTTGGCTTCACGTCCGAGCATGTGTATGACGCGGCGAAGCAGCAGATTGCGCGGGTGAAGGGTAAGAGCAGCAAGGCGTAGGGTGTGTCTGCAGACGGTCGTTCACGCCGCTGTCATGGCTGAACGACCGTCTGCGCTGCAGCGATCTCAATCCTGCCGGCAGTGTTGTCGAGCGTGCTGCGATAACCGCGCGATTGCATTTCGGCGAGACGGCTCAGCGTTCTCGACAGATCGTGCGCGCCTTCGAGTCCGCTCAGCGCCGCCTCGATCGGCTGATCGGACGCGATGAACAGCGCGCATTTGCGGTCGTAGAAGATATCGACAAGCCATATGAGCCGCTGCAGCGTATGCGCTTTGGCGAGCCATTCAGTGTGCACCTGGTCGAGAATCAGACCGTGCCAATGCTCGGCGAGGTCCAGATAGTCAAGGTGTGAACGGCTCGCCACGCACAGGTTGTCGAAGTCCACCCATAGCAACGCAGCACCTGCGGCGCGCGCGGCGAGCGGCCGGCCTGCCGCGCTGACGGTGGCAGGCTCCAGCGTCTCGTTGCCTTCATAGCGCTCGAAAATTTCCAGGAGCGCGTCGCCAGTTGCCGCGTCGAGCGGTGCAAAGAAATGCGACAGCGCGGCTTCTTCGCCGCCGAAACGATAATCGCGTGCGCCGTCGAAGTGAATCATCGTGAAGCAACGTTTGATCTGTTCGATCGTCGGCAGGAAACGCTCGTGAAACTCCGGGTCGGACAGCAGGGCGTCCGGTGCGTAGTTCGAGGTCAGCACGATGCGCGTGCCCAGGCCGATCGCGGTATCGAGAAACCGGCCCATCAGGAACGCGTCGGCGATATCGTGCACGTGAAATTCGTCGAAGCACAGCAGCTCCACGCCGTCGAGCCATTGTCGCGAGACCGACCCCAGCCGGTCGTCGCCGCGCGGCTCATTCACCAGGCGCCGGTTCATCTCGCGCAGAAATTCGTGGAAATGCAGGCGCCGCTTCCGGCAGCTTGCCAGCTCAAATACCGTATCGACCACCAGGCTTTTGCCGCGTCCGGGCAAGCCGTGGCAATAGACGCCCTGATGTGCCGGCGTGGAACCGGACTTTGTGCGTCGCCCGTTTGTCCCGTTTGCGCCCAGCAACGTGACGAGCGCCGCGATGGCATCGCGCTGAGTTGCATCGGGAACGATGTCGTGCGCGGCGAGGGCACTGATTACCTGATCATCGAGCATAGGCTGAAGTTTCTGTGCGTTAGCGGCTCAATACGCGTTGTAACTCCCGCGGATCGACAGGCTTGGTGAAATGATGGTCGAAGCCTGCTTCTTCAGCGGTCTGCTTGTCCTGCTGCTGACCCCAGCCGGTGACGGCGATCAGCAGAATGTCGGCGTCCTGATGATCGTGGCGAATGCGCCGCGCCAATTCATAGCCGTTCAGGCGCGGCAAGCCGATATCGAGAATCACCGCCTGCGGTGCGAATTCGCCGATCAGTTCCAGCCCGGCGATGCCGTCGCCGGCTGTGCGCACCTCGTGGCCTTCGAGTTCGAGCACCATGGCGAGGCTATCGGCGGCGTCCGCATTGTCGTCGACGATCACGACGCGCAAACCTGCCGTACGCGGCATCTCGGCCGGCGAACTCTCCGACTGCTCCGGGGTCGCTTTCGATAGTGGCAGGCGGATCACGAACTCGCTGCCGGTGCCTGGACCGTTGCTGAATGCGGCGACCGTGCCGCCGTGCAGTTCGGCGAGGCCGCGCACCAGCGCGAGACCGATGCCGAGACCGCCTTGCGAGCGCTCCAGCGCCGGGGCGAGTTGCGAGAACATTTCGAACACGCTGTCCAGATGCTCGCGCGGAATGCCGATGCCGGAATCGCGCACGACGATCACCGCTTCATCGCCTTCGCGCTCCGCGGCGAGCGAGATGCTGCCGCCGGGCGGCGTGTACTTGGCCGCGTTGTTCAGCAGGTTCAGGATCATCTGCGACAGGCGTGTGGGATCGGCGTCGAGATAGAGCGGCTCGCGCGGCAACGTCACGCTCAGATGATGCGCCGACGCCTGCACGGTGGGCCGCGCCGCTTCCATGGCGGATTGCATCGCACGCGCGAGTTCGAGCCGCTGCTTGCGCAATTCGAGCTTGCCCTGCGTGATGCGCGACACTTCCAGCAGGTCGTCGACCAGATGCGTCATGTGCTGCAATTGCCGGTCGAACACGTCGCGAGACCAGCTCAATTGCGGGTCGGCGAATTCCTTCAGACGCAGGATTTCGAGCACGTTGCGCATCGGCGCGAGTGGATTGCGCAACTCATGCGCGAGCGTGGCGAGAAATTCGTCCTTGCGGCGATCGGCTTTTGAGAGTTCCAGATTCAGGCGCTGCAATTGCTGTTCGGCACGCCTGCGCCCGGTGATGTCGCGGCTCACGCTGACCGCGCCATAGATGTCGCCACGCGCGTTTGCCAGCGGTTTGACCACCGTTTCACAGACCCCGCGTGTGCCGTCGCGCCGCACGAAAGTCAGTTCGCGGCGCCACGTGCCGTCCGCGGCGAGGGCGGCGAGCACTTCCCGGTGGATGCGTAACGCGTCTTCCGGCGGATAGAACATGGCGATCGGCTTGCCGAGAACTTCGCGCCGGCGATAACCCAGCACGCGCTCGCCTCCGGCGTTGAAATCGGTGATGTTGCCGCGCAGGTCGGTGATAACGATCGCGTCGCTCAGGTGTTCGAAAATCGCTGCCTGGCGCAGCAGCACGGTCTGCGCGTCCTTGCGCTCGGTGATGTCGATGCCGAGGCCGTAGATTGTCAGCGGCTCGCCCTGGCGGTCGTAGGTGGCGCGGCCACGGCCTTCCATCCAGCACCAGTCGCCGCTTGCATGCAGGAAGCGGAATTCGGCGACGTAGTCGTCACCGCTTTTCACCGCATGATCGACTGCCTCGTTGAGCGCAATCAGGTCGCCGGGATGAATCAGTTCGAAAAAGCCACCGGGCATTTTCGCAAACCGTCCCTCGGCGAAGCCCGCGAGCGCTTCCAGTTCGCGGCTCCACCAGAATTTGCCTGACTTCGACTCGTGCGACCACGCACCCATGCGCGCCCCGCGCATGGCGAGGCTCAGCACGTCGCGGCTTTCCTGCAATTCTTTCTGAGCGAGTTGATGCGCGGAGACAGACGCTTCTGCGTTGCGGCGCGCAAGCAGCAAGTCCTGCTCGTACTTGTGACGATCCGCGACGATCAGCACCGCCACTTCGAGGTAGCTGCTTTCGCCGTGATCGCGGCGCACCGCGTTGAGCAGCATCGGCACCATGTGGCCGTCCCGATGCAGCATGTTCAGTTTGACCTCGGCCACCGAACCCTGCATTTGCAGCAGCGGCGACCAGTGCGTCCGATGGAACACCTTGCTGTCGACTGTCAGCAGATCCTGAATGTGCTTTACCTCGGCAAGCTCCGGCGCGCTATAGCCGAGCCAACTGCAGAAGGTTGCGTTCACACGCAGGATCCAGCCGTCGGGGGTGGTCACGAGCAGGCCGCAGGCGGCGTGCTCGAACAAGGTATCGGCGGACGGCAAGGGGCGGTGCGTGCTTTGCATCGTCTTACAGGCTCAGCGGCGCGAGGTGGCGTTGCATGCGCTGGTCGCCGACACCATGCGCCAACATCATGGTCCGCTTGCCGCTACCGAAAATCTTTACGTTGTTGCGCTTCGTGACGCTCATCGTCGAGTCCTGTGGCCTGCCGGGATGGGTAGGGAATACGCCAGGCCCGGCATCGATGCGGAATGTTACCGCAGTCTCGCCGCGAGGCCTGGGCTGCGCGCCGACATGGAAAAGTCATTCGTATCGTTGGCATGCCCGGTTCGCGACGGCGGTCTCAGCCCGGCTGTGCGGGATAACCCGCAAGCAGGAATCCTCAATGCGACGCCGTTTTTCGACAAAATTTCGCGTTTTCCTTCAACTGAAGTTTGCGTGTTTTCCCCAACTCGCAGTGACTATATTCGCTCGTATACAACGGGCCGATGATGCAAAGGTGAATATAAAGCCATGCGCAATGCACGCAGCAAGGGCGGCATGCACGGCGGAAGTGCGTTTCATCCGTATTTCAACGCAATATTCCGTGCTTGCGCACGATGTGTCCGGAGGCGTCAAGACAGCATAAATCAGGAAGCGGTAGTCGGCCCAGTACGGTATGGTGATGAGGTAGCGCGTGTGCAGCGGCGGATCGAGCGTGGTGTGGCGAAAACCGAAGCGTATGCCTGGCGAGCGATAAGCGCTTGCCGCGCGGTGGGAGCGAATCTTGCACGCATGTTCCTCGATGCCCAAACGTGGCACCAGAAAGAAGCCGGGAGACCAGGGTGACGTTCGACGACAGAATGGACGAGAGCGATGACGTCGTGGTTTGGCGGACTATTCAGTATGCGATGGCATCAAACCGTCGCGTGCTCGTGGTCGACGATTACCGCGACGCGGCCGAAGCTTTGCAGATGCTGCTGAGCGCCGACGGCTTCGAGTGCCGCGCGCTGTGCGATCCGCTCGCCGTGTGCGGCATGGCCTGTGAATGGCAGCCGTTCGCCGTTCTGCTCGACATCAAGATGCCCGGCCTCGATGGTCTCGAGCTGGCTCGCCGCCTGCGGGCCAACCCGTTGACTTCGGACATGCTGCTGGTGGCCTGTACGGCTTTTGCTTCGCGCGAAGACAAGGTGCGCGCCAAGGCCGCTGGTTTCGATGCGCATTGTGCCAAACCCCTGACACCGGAGCGCCTCTTGCGCGTGCTCGAGTCTGCCGCCGCGTTGCATACTGTGGGACCACAGTAAAGACGGCGTATTTATGCCCGATGCGTTAATTCCTCTGCGAAGTTCTCACCGGTCAGCCGGTTCAGCGGACACTCTTTAGCCCGCGTCATTCCTGTCTCCATTCATGCACGGCGAATGCATCGTATGCAGTGCTTGCACTGCGACGTCCGTGCGTTTTTCCGTAGTTGCCTGAAGGACGCCTTGTGCTGCGCGCGCAACACTCAGGTCCATAATTTGCTGGAGCAGCAAGCTTGCGCGCTTAAAACACGTGCGCAAGCGCCTTCAGCTTCCACAGGAATCCCTATGTCATCCCAGGCCAGCTATTCGACGCGCATCGCGGAAGGCACACCTTTCCCGCTTGGTGCGACGTGGAACGGAAGCGGCGTGAACTTCGCGCTGTTCTCAGCGCATGCAACCGGAGTCGAACTCTGTCTGTTCGATGAAACCGGCGAGACAGAAATCGAACGCATCGAGCTTCCGGAGTACACCGACGAGGTCTGGCACGTGTTCGTGCCGAATCTGAAACCGGGTGCCGTGTACGGCTATCGGGTCCACGGACCCTATGAACCGGAAAAAGGACATCGCTTCAATCCGAACAAACTCCTGCTCGACCCCTACGCCAAAGCGCATATCGGCGAGCTCAAATGGGCGCCGGAAATTTTCGGCTATACGCTTGATTCGGAAGAGGGCGACCTGTCATTCGACGAGCGCGACAGCGCGCCCTTCGTGCCGAAGTGCAAGGTGGTCGACGCCAACTTTTCGTGGAGTCATCCGGAACGCAATGCGCTGCCCTGGGAGCGCGTGATCTTCTATGAAACGCACGTGCGCGGATTTACCAAACGTCATCCCGAAGTACCGGAGAATTTGCGTGGCACCTTTGCGGGACTCGGCCAGCAAGTGGTGCTCGATTACATCAGGAGCCTCGGTGTCACGTCGGTCGAATTGATGCCGATTCAGACCTTCGTCAACGACAGCCATCTGCTCGACAAAGGCCTCACCAATTACTGGGGCTACAACACGATCGGCTTCTTCGCGGCCGACCCGCGCTTCTTCGCGTCGTCGATCGACTCGGTCGGCGAATTCAAGGAGATGGTCGACCGTTTTCATAATGCCAACCTCGAAGTCATTCTCGACGTGGTCTACAACCACACCGCGGAAGGCAACGAGCGTGGTCCGACGATCTCCTTCAAAGGCATCGACAACGCGTCTTACTATCGACTGATGCCGGACGAGCCGCGCTATTACATCAACGATACCGGCACCGGCAACACGCTCAATCTGTCCCATCCACGCGTGCTGCAGATGGTCACCGACAGCTTGCGCTACTGGGTGACGGAGATGAAGATCGACGGTTTCCGTTTCGACCTCGCCACGATTCTCGGCCGTGAAACGCACGGGTTCGACGAAGGCGGCGGCTTCCTCGACAGTTGCCGGCAGGACCCGGTGCTCTCCGCCGTGCGACTGGTTGCCGAGCCGTGGGACTGCGGCCCCGGCGGCTATCAGGTGGGCGGCTTTCCACCCGGCTGGGCCGAATGGAACGATCGCTTTCGCGATACGGTGCGCGGCTACTGGAAGGGCGACGAAGGCGAAGTCCCCGATCTTGCCAAGCGCCTGACCGGTTCGGGCGACAAGTTCAACCATCGTGGGCGCCGTCCATGGGCCAGCGTAAACTTCGTCGCCGCGCACGACGGCTTCACGCTCAACGATCTGGTCTCGTACAACGACAAGCACAACGAGGCCAACGGCGAAGACAACAAGGACGGCCACTCCGACAACAAGTCATGGAACATGGGCGTCGAAGGTCCGACGGACGATGTGGAAATCCGGCAGCAACGCGAGCGCCAGAAACGCAATCTGCTGGCCACGCTGCTGCTCTCCCAAGGCACGCCGATGATCCTCGCGGGCGACGAATTCGGCCGCACGCAGAAGGGCAATAACAACGCGTATTGCCAGGACAATGAGATCAGTTGGGTCGATTGGGAAGGCATCGACGACGACGGCCGTGCACTGATCGAGTTCGTCAAGAATCTGACCACGCTGCGCCATCGTCTGCCGGTACTGCGTCGCGGGCGCTTTCTCACCGGCGAATACAACGAGGCGCTCGACGTGACCGACGCGCGTTGGCTTTCTCCTGACGGCACCGATCTTTCGCAGGAACAGTGGGACGATCCGTCAATGCGCTGCTTCGGCCTCGTGATCGACGGACGCGCTCAGGCGAGCGGCATTCGACGTCCCGCGTCCGATGCGACCTTGCTGCTGGTGCTGAACGCGCATCACGACGTGGTCAATTTCACGCTGCCCGACATTCCCGAAGGCGATCAGTGGACCTGTCTGCTGGATACGAATATGCCGGTGCGCGCAGAGTTGCCGCAATTCAGCGCCGGCGACGCCTATCAGGTGACGGGCCGTTCATTGCTGCTGTTCGCACTCGACGCGCCAAGCCGCGCGACGCAACGCGTGTTTGATCGCCTGGAAGAACAACTTACCACTGACGAAAACGAACGCCCGGCGGGAACGTGACCCGTTACGTCTGACTAAATGGGACCTACCCGGAACCAACTCACCTGAGTGTTCTTCACCGCGCTGCAACACGCGGTGAACGGCCTATCAGTGGACGCCCTACGTGCGCAATGCGTGTGCCCGACTAACGGCCGCCACACGTGCGTCGTTTCCGTCACGAGCCACGCTATGGAGAACGGCGGAAGTGCGGTAAATTCCGGGGAGCGGAAAAAGCGCACGGACAACGCGGGGCGCGTCGTGCACGACCACCCCGACCCGTACTCATCTTTCATGGAGATCGTGACCGTGCAACGTGCCGAACGTGTTGCAGTCGATTTCCCCATGCCGTCGCGTAATTTCGCGGTGACGCGGCGCGTGCTTCTGATCGTGCTCGCGGTTTCGATTGTGTTTCCTTTGGCCTGCCTCGCGGGTTACGGGTATTTCGATTACCAGCGCCGGATTGCCGATTCGAACGACATGATCGACCGGCTCGCGCGCGTCACCGAGGAACAGGCCGTCAAGGTGCTGGACCTCGACCAGCAGATGGCCTCGCGTATCGTCGACCTGCTCGGCAACGACAATGACGCGCAGATTCGCGCGCAGGAAGCCGGCTTGCACGACCGTCTGCGGCAAATCGGCGGTGACTTTCCGCAGGTCGCATCGATTTACCTGCTCGGTGCGGATGGAAAACTGCTGGTGTCGAGTCGCGCTTATCCGGCGCCGGTCATGTCGAATAGTCAACGTGAAGACTTCACTGCCGCCAAGGCGATGCGGCCGCAACCCTATTTCTCACTACCCTTATTCGGGCCGCTGTCGCAAACCAATGTGTTCAACACTGCGACCGGCCGCTCGGGCGAGAATGGGCAATTCCTGGGCGTGGTGTCTGTGGCGTTGCGCACCGACTACTTTTCGCGCTTCTACCGTGAACTGACGAATGGCGATACGTCGCTCTCGCTAGGTCTGTACCGTCAGGACGGCAGCTTGCTGGTGCGTTATCCGGCGTGGCCGAGCGGCGCCAAGCCTACCCAGCAAAGCGCGTTCATCGCGGCATTGCGCGACAAACAGTTATTCGGCCATATCCGTCTGACGTCAACGGTCGATGGCGTTGAACGGCTGCTGGCGTTTCGCCGCGTCGGCGACTACCCGCTCTATGTGATGAGCGCGTATGAAGCGGGCTCGATCGGCGCCGCGTGGCGCGAGCATTTCATGGCGATCGCGGCGATCACGGCCGTGCCTTGCGTGGCGATCTGGCTGCTGGTGTTTTTCTCATTGCGCCAGCTTGCCGGCGAGCGCCGCGCGTGGGAGCGCTGGCAAGGCGAAGTTGCGATGCGTCTTTCTGCCGAGGCGTCGAGCCGGCAATTGCAGCGCATGGGTGCGCTCAGCAATCTCGTCGCCAATGTCGCGCACGATTTCAACAATCTGCTGATGGTCGTATCGGCCAACACCGAACTCGCGCGCTTGAAGCGCTATAACAACCTGGAAAAAGAGGTGCAGGCCGTCGAGCGCGCCACCGCCACGGCGGAATCGTTGACACGGCGGCTCCTGAGCGTGGCGAAAAAACAGCCGGTCAAGCAGGAACCGGTCAACCTCGCCACATGGTTGCCGAGCGCCGCGCCACTCATCGACGCGGCGCTCGGCGACAACATCGAAATGGCCTTGAACATGGTCGACAACGTCTGGCAGGTGCTGGCCGACCCGACCGACCTCGAATTCGCGATCATGAATCTGGCGGTCAACGCGCGCGATGCGATGCCGCGCGGTGGCCGCTTCGTGATCCGTTGCCAGAACAACCGTCTGGTGGGCAGCGACACCTTGCTGCCCGACGGCGAATACGTGCTGATTGCCTGTTCCGACGACGGCGAAGGGATGCCCGAAGGCGTCGCCCGTCGCGCGTTCGAGCCGCTGTTCACCACCAAGCTGCGCGGCTCGGGCTCCGGCCTCGGCCTCGCCCAGGTCCTTGCCATGTGTGAACAGGCCGGCGGCACGGCCAAAATCGACAGCGTGCCGGGCAGTGGCACAACGGTCAGACTGTATTTGCCGCGCTATCGCGATCGGCAGAAGGCGGTACTGCCCGATGTAGAAACTGCGCAACAGCCGGCACCGGCTCCAATGGGCGTCGTATTGCTGGTCGAAGACAACGAAGAGGTGGCGGCGGGCGTAGCCGCCGTGCTGGAAACCTTCGGCTGCGAAGTGCGGCATGAGCCGACCGCCGACCTGGCGCTCGACGCGCTGAGCGGTGGCGCGAAGTTCGAACTCGTGCTGTCCGACATTCAGATGCCTGGCAAGCTAAACGGCATCGACCTTGCGGAGAAAGTACGCAGCGCGTGGCCGGCGCAGAAGATCGCGCTGATGACCGGCTACGCCGACGAGCTCGAACGGGCGCGCCGGCTCGGCGTAGCGATACTCGCCAAACCCTTCAATATTGACGAGCTGCACGCGCTGGTTGTTTGCGAACCGTAAGGCCGCTTCGGCAAGCGCGAGCCGCTCGTCACGAGACTAGCTCTTTTCCTGCGAAGCGTCGTACTTGCCGAGCGCCGCCGCGCTGTTCAGGCGGGCGCGCTTGAGCAACGCCTGCTGGGCTTCCTTGACGTTGCTCGCCTGACCCTTCCATGCTTGCAGCGGCGGTTCCTGCAACGCGCGGCCATACGAGAAACTCAGATTCCACGGCAGCGGCCCGAGGCGATTCATTGCATCGAGATTGGCCGTTGCCTCTTCCGGCGTTTGCCCGCCGGACAGGAACACGATCCCTGGCACCGCCGACGGCACCGTGCGCTTCAGTATCCGCACCGTATGCGCCGCGATGTCCGAGGTCGACGATTGCTGAGCGTGTTCAGAACCCGCCAGCACCATGCTCGGCTTCAGCAGAATGTGTTCGAGCACCACGCGATGCCGGTGCAGTGCGTTAAAGACTTCGTGCAACACGGCCTCAGTCACTTCCGCGCTGCGTCCGATGGTGTGATCGCCGTCCATCAGTACCTCCGGTTCGACGATCGGCACGATGCCCGCTTCCTGCGAGATCGCCGCGTAGCGCGCAAGGGAGTCGGCATTCGCTTCGATGGCTAGGCGGCTCGGCAAGCTAGCCGTGATGTTGTAGACCGCGCGCCATTTCGCAAAGCGCGCGCCTTGTCGCTTGTAATCGACGAAACGCCTGGCCAGGCCGTCGAGGCCTTCGGTGATTTCGTCACCCGGGGCGAGCGCGAGCGGAATCTTGCCGAGGTCCACCTTGATGCCGGGCACGATGCCGTTCCTCGCGGAGAGTTGCGGAAAAGGCGTACCGTCGTCCGCTTTCTGCCCGAGTGTTTCTTCGTAAAGGATCACGCCGCTCACGAATTCGCCAAGACCCGGCGTGGTCAGCAGCAGATTGCGATAGGCGCGGCGGTTCTCCTCGCTGGATTCGAGACCGATCGTCTTGAAGCGTTTGGCAATGGTCGGGCCGCTTTCGTCGGCGGCGAGAAGACCTTTGCCGGGTTGGGCCATCGCATCGACGGTGGCTTGCAGCTCGCTACGGGTGTCCATGAAGTGTGCTCCCAGTAATCCGGTTAGCGGATGAAGTCTTGTCAGACCGACGCGAAAGCCTCGGCTATCTCAGTGGCGTTAGCCGGGCGCACAATGCGTGCGACTTCGGCGCCGTCGCGCATGAAGATCAGCGTGGGCCAGAGTTTCACCTTGAAGGACCGGCCCAGCGGGCGGCCGGGACCGTCTTCGATTTTCAGATGCCTGATGCCGGCATGCGGTTCGAAAGCTTTTGCGATCGATGCTTGTGCGCCCTGGCAGTAGCCGCACCAGTCCGTGCCGAATTCTATGACCGTGACGCCAGGGAAGGCGTCGACTTCGGCTCGTGCGGGCGCTTTGGGGGAATAGGCTGTTCGGGTTGCCATGAGTGCTCCGGTGCTTTTTACCTGTGCCGGCAGGGCTTTCCACTGTCGCGGAGTCTCGCTGCCCGTCGATTTTTGTAAGAGTAGCAGCTATGGTCAGGATCGTCAGCGCGGGTGGCAGTTGCCTGTGCGCAGGCAAACCCACAATGCCAGCCGAAGCACAAAACCTGCTACCTCGCGCATTGCGTTACCGCCAGCGCCAAAGCATCCTGACCTGCAGGGTTCTGGAAAAAGTCCTCAACGCTAACGTGTTGTTCCTCGGCCAGTGCCTGTATTCACACAAACGCATATTCTTGTCAGCGTGACATGTTAAACGTCATGATTCGCCCTCGAGGCACCATCGCGTTCAGGAAAGGACATGGCAGAAAAGATCTACCTTCGGCACCCCGGCAAGGATGAAACGGTTGCGGTCGCCACCGGTTTCAGTTGGGGCGCGTTGCTATTGGGCTTCGTTTGGGCCATGTCGAAGAGAATGTGGTTTGCCACTTTCATCATGCTGGCGGTCAACACGTTGCTGTTTTTCTCGGGCTTGTGGGGTGAAACGATCGGCACGATCGGGCTGGTGCTGTCGGTGCTGTTCGGCGTTGTCTGTGGTGTTTATGGCAACCAGTGGCACCGTTGGACGCTCGAGCAGCGCGGATACGTCGTCGTGCGTCCGGCGGGCGAGGGCAGTTCGGCGGGAGCGGATAGTGCTGAGGCTCAAGCCACTCACGTACATCCCCCTGAGCAGATCCCCTGAATTGGGATGCGAGGGCGCAGGTTTACGCGTCGGCAAGCCAGGCCGATAATGCCCCGTTCGTTCCGGCCACGAAGTCTGCGCCGCGCATCGCGCGTCGCAGACTCGCTTTCCCTGACCCACCGCCACCCGTGTTGAAAACCTCCCGTTTTTTCGACCTGCTGCACATCCCTGGCTTCAAGCCGCTGGCCGCCGCCACCCTCATGCTTGGTGTGGCGATGTCGTTCACCGCTCCGTATCTGTCGCTGTTCGGCGTAGAACGCGCCGGCATGACGCCGCTCAGGCTCGGCATCTTCATGACGCTGATCGCTGCCAGCGGGGTGCTCGCCAGCACCTTCGCCGGCCGCTGGAGCGACACGAGCGGACGGCATCGGCCGTTGCTGCTGGCGGCACTGGTGGCCGCCGCTCTCGGTTATCTCTGTCTATGCGTAGTGCGTGACTACCGGCTGCTGCTGGCGGTCGGCATTGTCTTCATCGGCGCGGGCGGCTCGGCCATCTCGATGGTGTTCTCGTTCAGCCGCGCGGCACTGCCGGTGCCGGACCCCGCGGAGCGCGCATTCGCCAGCGCCACCTTGCGGACCATCCTCTCGGCGGCGTGGGTGTTCGGGCCGTCGGTGGGCGCACTGGTGCTCGCCGGCGCCGGCTTCTATGGGCTCTTCCTGTTCGCGGCGGCAAGTTTCGCGACCTGCGCGACCATTGTCTGGCGCATGCGGGAGCCGCAAGGCCATCTGGGCGATCACACGGTCGAAGACACGGCCTCGGAGCCGTCGGCCTCGATCACGGTGCCGCCGCTGACCGCACCCGGCGAAGAGGCGCACGAGGACTTGCCGGGCGTCGCCTCGCAGAACGACATCCGCCGTGCCGTGGCTGCGCTCACCTTGCTGGGTCTCGCCGCGAACGCCACCATGATCGTGCTGCCGCTCTACATCGTGCACGGCCTGAACGGCACGCATCTCGACGTGTCGGTGATGCTCGGGCTCGGCGCCTTGACGGAAATTCCGATGATGCTCGCGCTCGGCGCGAAGTCGTCGACGCTGCACAAGCCGAACTGGCTGGCCGCCTGCGCAGCGGTTCACGCGCTGTATTTCGTCGCAATGTCCGTGGCGGGGACCGTCCACGTGCTGATCCCGATGCAGATACTCAACGCGTTCGTGGTCGCGGTGACTTCGTGCCTCGGCATGGTCTACGTACAGGATCTGATGCCGCATGCGCCGGGCCGCGCGACGGCGTTATTCTTCAACGCAGCGCGGGTCGGCTCGATTCTCTCCGGCGTGTTGTCGGGTTTGCTGGTCGAGGCATTCAGCTATCGCGGCACCTTCCTGTTCTGCGGATTGCTGGCGCTTTGTGCGCTGGTGCTGTTTGCCGTGCCGGGCTATCGTTATCCGCTCATGTGGCGTGCGGTGCGGCGTTTCGCGCTCCAGCAATACGAGAAGGTCCAGGCGCGCCGGCAATAGGGCTTGCAGTTCGTACTTGCCACGCCCTTGGCGCGCTCAAGCCGATCCGATCCATGCCCACATGCGGCGGCGCCCGCGAAAGCGTCGCGCTTTATCCCGTGCCAGAAGTGTAAGAAGGCAGTTAGCTAAATCGAAGCCTACGTCCTGACTGCAGCGCATACCGAAGCACGTCCGGAACTTCTGGCTGCGCAAAACCTCACCAAAGAAGCGTATTGTCGTTTGATGCAGGCAGGGGTGCCCGATTCACTGCATGGACGGTGCGAGCCTGCTACCGTGTGTCCGTCGGATCACACAAAACGCAACTACAGTTAGGAGAGCCACTTGCCGCCTGCGGAGCGCGCGGCATGGCCGCAGCACACCGAGCCAGATCGAGCAGCGCAACGAGACACTTTCCGGAGCGAGATATGCAGCTAGGCATGATTGGATTGGGACGCATGGGCGCGGACATGGTGCGGCGCCTGACGAAGGGCGGTCAGCAATGCATCGCTTACGACGTCCAACCGGCGGCGGTGGAAAAACTGAAACAGGACGGCGTCGCGGGTGCCGCATCGCTGGAAGACCTGGTCGCGCAACTGCAAAAACCGCGCGCAGTGTGGCTGATGGTGCCCGCGGCGGTGGTCGACAGGACGCTCGAGAACCTCGTGCCCTTGCTGGAGCCCGGCGACATTGTGATCGACGGCGGCAACTCTTATTACCACGACGACATACGCCGTAGCGCCGAACTCGCACAGCGCGGGCTTCACTATGTGGACGTCGGCACGAGCGGCGGCGTCGCGGGACGTGAGCGCGGCTACTGTCTGATGATCGGCGGCGAGACTGAAGTCGTGAAACGGCTCGAACCGATTTTCTCGACGCTTGCTCCGGGTGCGGGCGCAGCGCCTGCCACGCCGGGGCGCGCAGCCGGCAGCAGCACGGCCGATCAGGGCTTCCTGCATTGCGGTCCGCAGGGCGCCGGGCACTTCGTGAAGATGGTCCACAACGGCATCGAATACGGCATGATGGCCGCGTATGCCGAAGGCCTGAACATTCTGCGTCACGCCGATGCCGGCAAACACGCGCGCGAAGCCGATGCCGAAACATCGCCGCTGCGCCGTCCCGAGCTTTACCAATACGAACTGAATCTCGCCGAGGTCACCGAGGTATGGCGGCGCGGCAGCGTGATCGGTTCGTGGCTGCTGGACCTGATAGCAGGATCGCTTGTCAGCGACGCCGATCTGCAAAGCTACGCAGGGCGCGTATCGGATTCGGGCGAAGGGCGCTGGACGGTGGCGGCAGCGATCGACGAAGGCGTGCCGACGCCGGTGCTGAGCGCGGCGCTATTCGCGCGTTTCAGTTCGCGGGGCGACGCGGATTTTGCGAACCGGGTGTTGTCGGCCATGCGGCACGACTTCGGCGGTCACGTCGAGAAAGCGGCCACGCCGGCCGATGGACACAAGAGCTAATTCCGGGGAGCCGCAATGCAAGCCTCTAATACCACGCCTCACGACGTCGTCTTTCTATTCGATTGCGATAACACGTTGCTGGACAACGATCATGTGCTGGCGGATTTACGCGCGCAGATGAAACGGGAGTTCGGCGAGCAGAACTGTGCGCGGTACTGGGAAATTTTCGAAGGTCTGCGGGCGGAGCTTGGCTACGCCGATTACCTCGGCGCGTTGCAGCGGTATCGGCTGGAGAACCCTCGGGACACACGCCTGTTGTTGATGTCGGCGTTTCTGATCGATTATCCGTTTGCGAACCGGCTGTATCCGGGGGCATTGGATGCGATCAAACATGTGTCGCAGTGGGGGCCTGCGGTGATTTTGTCCGACGGCGATGTGGTGTTCCAGCCGCGCAAGATTTCCCGTTCGGGCCTATGGGAAGAGGTAGGGGGACGGGTTTTGATCTACATCCATAAGGAACAGATGCTCGATCAGGTGATGGAGTGCTATCCAGCCCGGCACTATGTGATGGTGGACGACAAATTGCGGATTCTGACCGCCATGAAGAAGGCCTGGGGAGAGACGCTGACTACGGTTTTCCCTCGCCAAGGGCACTACGCATTCGATCCCAAGGAGATTTCCAGCAATCCGCCCGCGGATGTGACCATCGAGAGGATTGGGGAGCTGGCTGATATCGACGTCGATATGCTTCTGAGCGGCGGGACGGTAGGGGGCGCCTAGATTTTCTGCCTTTCAGCGCCCACCGGGTGGCTTGCTAGCCAAGGCCCAGCAATTTGACCAGCAAGCCGAACACGCCCACCAGCACGGCGACACCGGCGCACAACAGCACAAGCGAGAGAAGGAGAATCAGGGGCCCTTTGAGGCGGCTGGGTGTCGACATGGTGGCCGTTCAGATAGAGGGCGAGCAGCAGAGGATGCGCCAGATGCGGCCCGCCGTCGCGCATTTAGCATGAAGAGCTTAATCGCATTCACTTAATGCCCACTTAAAGTTTGGCGCAAGACCGGCGGCTTCTGCCGCGCCAACCGCGCCCGTCAGCCGGACAGTCCAACAGCGTACAGACACGGCGGCCAATTGAGCGCATGATCCTTGCTTGGCGCGCGTCGTAACCCGATTTGCTGAAAATCGACCGCGCGCTCAATCGGATGCCCACTTTCACGTCGCAGGCGATCAAACGCAGTGCGGCCGGCGGGCCAAGGAAAAATCATGACATCCGCAATCTGGGGCATCGTAGCAGGCATGGCGCTGATGTTCGGCGCTTCGATGTACCTGCGTCAGCTTCGTCTCCTGCACCGCCCGGACCACCGTTGGACTGGCAAGAAACGTTGATTCGTCACACATCCTCGAAAAGGGAGGCACCATGTCACCAATACCTGCTCCGCGACGTTCGCCGTCGCCGTTGCGTCAGTCCGATTCGCCTGGCGCCGTGCGCGACCGGCGCGCCGAACTCGGCCGCGCCGACGAAGCGCGCGCCGAGCAACGCGAACGCGACGACACCCGCAACGATCCCAATGCCAGCAAATGGCGCTACCAGCCACCACAACGGAAAGAGAAAGAGCCGGTGTAAGGCCTTCAACTGAACACCCGCAAACGAACGAACAAACAATCGAACGGGCGTTAGCCAACGTTCGGGCCGGCAATCGGATCGGCCATTTCCCTATCGGCGCTTCCCGCGCCTACACGAAAGCGACGCACACGCGTCGCAAGATCAAACTTTGGACGATCGCGCCGAACCATGACGCGCATGTCCTGTCACACCCCTGACGATCGCCGGCCCGCCCCCAGGAACCTTGCACAACGGACCTTTTCCCTACGCTTGCGTTATGTCATGCGCATGACAGGACGGCCGCCATTGCCGGTTTTTCTTCACTGATCGCGTCGCGAACAATCGCTGCAGCACCCGCTAACCAGCCTGACAGTCCTTTTCAAGGAGTGGCACCATGGCCGAAGCAACCTCCCGTCCGTCCCCGCCGAAAACATTGGAGCCCGAAACGTTGCGCAAGATGGACCGCTACTGGCGTGCCTGCAACTACCTCTCGGCCGGCATGATCTACCTGCGCGACAACCCGCTATTGCGTGAACCGGTCAAACCCGAACACATCAAGAATCGCCTGCTGGGCCATTGGGGCTCGGACCCCGGGCAAAGCTTCCTGCTGGTGCATCTGAACCGGCTGATCAAAAAGCTCGATCTGAACGTGATCTATGTCGCCGGACCGGGCCATGGCGCGCCTGCCACGCTGGCTCATTGCTACCTGGAGGGCCACTACTCGGAAATCTATCCTGACCGCAGCGAGGACGAAGCCGGCATGCAGCGCTTCTTCCGCCAGTTCTCGTTTCCCGGCGGCATCGGCTCCCATTGCACTCCTGAAACGCCGGGTTCGATTCACGAAGGCGGCGAGCTCGGCTATAGCCTGTCGCACGGCTACGGGGCGGCCTTCGATAACCCCGACCTGATCGTCACGGTGATGATCGGTGACGGCGAGGCGGAAACCGGACCGCTGGCCACCTCATGGCACTCGAACAAATTCCTCAACCCGATTCGTGATGGCGCGGTGCTGCCGGTTCTGCATCTGAACGGCTACAAGATCGCCAATCCGACGATCCTCGCGCGGATTCCCCGTGAGGAACTCGAATCGTTGCTGACCGGCTATGGCCACAAGCCGTATTTCGTCGAAGGCGACGATCCGGACACCATGCATCAGCAGATGGCCGCGACGCTCGAACAATGCGTCGGTGAAATCCGCGCGATCCAGCAACATGCTCGTGAAGCCAATGATGCAACGCGGCCGCGCTGGCCGATGATCGTGCTGCGCTCGCCGAAGGGCTGGACCGGGCCGAAGGAAGTCGACGGCCATCAGGTGGAAGGCTCGTGGCGCGCGCACCAGGTGCCGGTGCTCGATCCGGTCACGAATAGCAAGAGCCTGAAGCTCGTCGAGAGCTGGCTGCGCAGTTATGAACCGGAATCGTTATTCGACAAAGCAGGGCGTCTGGTCGAGGAACTGCGCGAACTCGCGCCTGAAGGCACGCGCCGCATCAGCGCCAATCCGCATGCGAATGGCGGCCTGCTGTGCAAAACGCTCGACCTGCCGGCGTTTTGCGACTACGCGGTAGCGGTGAAAAAGCCTGGCGGCTCGTACACGTCGCCGACTGAGGTGCTCGGCACGTTTCTGCGCGACGTCATGCGCAACAACATGACGAATTTCCGCGTGTTCGGCCCGGACGAAACCGCGAGCAACAAGCTGACGGCCATCTACGAGGCCTCCGAGAAAACCTGGCTCGCCGAAACCATGGCAAGCGACGCAGACGGCGGTGAACTCTCGGTGGACGGCCGCGTGATGGAAATGCTGAGCGAGCACACGCTCGAAGGCTGGTTCGAAGGTTACGTGCTGACAGGACGTCATGGGCTTTTCGCTACCTATGAAGCGTTCGTCCACGTGATCGATTCGATGTTCAATCAGCACGCCAAGTGGCTGGAGAAAGCGAAGCGCGATCTCGGCTGGCGGCAGCCGGTGCCCTCGATCAACCTGCTGATCACGTCGCTGGTATGGCGCCAGGATCACAATGGCTTCACGCATCAGGACCCGGGGTTTCTCGATGTCGTGACTAACAAGAGCCCGGACGTGGTGCGTATTTATCTGCCGCCCGATGCGAACTGTTTGCTGAGCGTCGCCGATCATTGTTTGCGTTCGCGCGACTACGTCAACGTGATCGTCGCCGACAAGCAGCCGCATCTGCAGTATCTCGACATGGATTCGGCCGTCACGCATTGCACCAAGGGCATTGGCATCTGGGATTGGGCGTCGACGGATCAGGGCGTCGAGCCGGACGTGGTGATGGCTTGCGCGGGCGATATCGCGACAATGGAAGCGCTTGCCGCCGTGCAGATTCTGAAAGAGCGTTTTCCCGAGTTGAAGATCCGCTTTGTCAACGTGGTCGATCTGTTCCGCCTGATGCCTGAACATGCGCATCCGCACGGTCTGTCCGATCGCGATTTCGATTCGTTGTTCACTACCAGCACGCCGGTGATTTTCAACTTCCATTCGTATGCGTCGTTGGTGCATAAGCTCACGTACAACCGCATCAATCACGGCAATCTGCACGTGCACGGCTACCACGAGAAAGGCAACATCAATACGCCGCTCGAACTGGCGATCATCAATCAGGTCGACCGTTTCTCGCTGGCGATCGACGTGATCGATCGCGTGCCGGCGCTGCGCGGTGTCGGCGACCACGCGAAAGAGTGGCTGCGTGGGCAGATCATCGAGCATCTTGCTTATGCGCATGCCGAGGGCATCGACAAGGAAGAGATCCGCAACTGGACGTGGAAGGGCTGAGCGGAGCGTGTCATGGCGACTCATGAGAAGACCGGCGAGCCGACGCAGACTCCAACTCCAACTCCAACTCCAACGATTCTGGTGTTGAACAGCGGTTCGTCGTCGCTGAAATTCGGACTGTTTGCGCGCTCCGGCGGCGACGAACAATTGCTGCTGGAAGGCAGCGCCGAAGGTATTGGGCGCGGCGACGGCAGCTTGCGCATCAAGTCGCCTGATGGCCGCGTACTGGTGCAAGAAGAGGATGTGCTGGAGTCGCAGACCGACGCGTTGCAGAAGCTCGCGCGCGTGCTTGCGGTGCAGAAGCACGGGCGTCCTGCTGCGGTGGGGCATCGCGTGGTGCATGGTGGGCCGCATCTGCGAACGCATCAACGTTTGACGGCTGAAGTCCGGCAGCGCTTGCAGGACGCCGTGCACTTTGCGCCCTTGCACATTCCACCGGCGCTGGCATTGATCGACGAGGCAACCAGGATTTTCGGCGACGCCGAGCATTTCGCCTGCTTCGATACGGCGTTTCATTCCACACTTCCGGCACGCACGGCGCAGCTTGCGTTGCCGCGCCGTTATGCCGAGGCCGGTGTGATTCGCTACGGCTTTCACGGGCTGTCGTATGAATCGCTGGTGGCGCGGCTCGGTGCCGATTTGCCGCCGCGAGCAGTCTTCGCCCATCTGGGCAACGGGTCGAGTTTATGTGCATTGCAGAACGGCAAATCCGTCGATACGTCGATGGGTCTCACTCCGACCGGCGGCGTACCGATGGGCACGCGAAGCGGCGACCTTGACCCAGGCGTGCTGCTGTATCTGATGCGCGTGGAGAAGCTCGATGCCGATGCGCTGGAGACGCTGTTGAATCGCCAGAGCGGCCTCGCCGGTTACGCCGATGGCGAAAGTGATATGCAGGCGCTGGAAAAGCGCGCCGCCGCGGGCGATGGGAATGCATCGCTGACGCTGGATGCGTTTGCTACGGCCGTGCGCAAGACGATCGGCGCCTATGCGGCTTTGTTGGGTGGGATCGATTTGCTGGTGTTCACGGGGGGAATCGGTGAACACAGTGAGGAGATTCGTAAGCGAGTGTGCGAGGGGCTTGCGTTTTTGGGGCTATCGGAAGGGGATTCAGCGGGGAAGGTGAGGGCGATTCACACCGAGGAGGAGAAGCAGATCGCGAGGCATTGCCGGATGCTGTTGCGAGCGAAAGCGGATTAGGGCAACTTCGCTTTGACGATGGCGTGATCAGAGACGCCGGTGACGCCGAACAGGCGGGAAACGTCTTCAAGTGCAGCGGCTCGTTGCTCGTTATGTTGAAGTACACCGAGCAGGGTGATGCGTCCGTGTGAGACTTTGACTTGCAGGGTGTTTGGGGGGACGGCCGTATCCCATGCCAAGCGTCTCGTGGCTTCTGCGGCGATTTGTTCATCAGTGAGCCGCATGCTTGGGTTGCTGCGCGTGACGGAGCGGGATCTGGTCATGGAGATTCCCTCGAGAGTGGACACCGATTGGACAACACTAGCAGATGTCGCTGGATTTGCCTTTGGCGACGCTTCCGGACCACCTGTCAGATCGAGTCCAGGCTAGTAAGCCTCATCGCAAAAGGGCGGCGGCCGGTTCGATGAACAACCGCGGCGGCGCGCGCAGCGCCGCCGGAAGTATGGCAGTAAGCGCCGCGCACGCAAACAAGCCCTATTGAATGGAACCCGCCAAAACCTGCGCCGTAGCCGCCGACAACGTCCACCCCAAATGCCCATGCCCGGTGTTATAAAAAACGCCGCGCCGTTTTCCGCGCCCGACCTTCGGCAACATACTCGGCAACATCGGCCTTAACCCCGCCCAAGGAATCACTTTCGAAGTCGACACCTCAGGAAAATACCGTCGAGTCCAGTCGACCAGCGGCGCAATCCGATCCGACCGGATATCCCGATTGAACCCATTGATCTCCGCCGTCCCCGCAACCCGGAACCGATCCACGCCAAGCCGGCTCGTCACGATCTTCGCGCTGTCGTCGAGCAAACTTACCCAGGGCGCGTTCTGCTGACTCACTTCATCATCGAGACATACGGTGATCGAATACCCCTTAACCGGGTAGACGTTCACGTGATCGCCAAGCATCGCCGCGAAGTCGCGGCTCTTCACACCGGCGCACACCACGATCCGCTCGAAAGCAAACTGTTGCGACTCACCTTCCAGATTGACCATCAACGAGAACCGTCCCTCAGCCGGCTGCTCGATCGCCGTAATTTCCGCGTCGTAGTGAAACTCGACACCATGCCGCACGCAAGCATCAGCCAACCCGCGCGTGAACTTGTGAATATCGCCAGTGGAATCGGAAGGCGTAAAAAACCCACCAAAAAAATCGCCATGCAACGTCGGCTCGATCGTGTGCAACTCGCTCGACGTCACCGGATTCCGGTCCAGCCCACCTTCGCGCAGCAGTTCATTCACCTTGCTGGCCGCATCGAATTCCTTGCGCGTCTTGTAGATGTGCAAAATGCCGCGCCGCTCCAGATCGAAGTCGATCCCTTCGCGCTCGGCAATCGAAAACAGATGCTCACGCGCAGCAATCGCGAGCCGCACCGTTTCGACAGTGTTCGTACGGTAATGCGGGATCTGCCGCAGAAATTCACGCATCCACGAATACTTGTGCCACGTGGGCATCGGATTGAGCAGCAGCGGGGCGTCGCGCGTGAGCATCCAACGCAAGCCCTTCAGCACCGTGGCCGCGCTGTTCCAGACTTCGGCATTGCTCGCGGACAGTTGGCCGCCGTTGGCGAACGAGGTCTCCATCGCCGCATAGCGATGACGTTCGAACACGGTGACGTGGTGGCCGCGCTGCGCAAGGGCGTGAGCAGTCGTAACGCCGGTAATGCCGGCGCCGATAATGGCGATTCGTGACATGACATGGTCCAGAGTAGTTGAGCATCACCGGTGTCGATTTCGTGTCGAAACCGGCGTCGATGCCCCATCTGTCCATGTACCTGAGAGTTTCTTCCTGTGAGCATATCGCTTGCGATGCAAGCGGTATGCAGGGAATCCCCTTCGGTGGGCGCGCACGGCGCCGCTCTCCAGATGTTCCAGCTACGCGGTCCTTTTGCCTGAGAGTTTCCGGGGCGGTTGCTCCGTCGGCGTCGTCACAATCCTCTGACGATCTCTCCCGCGCTGCATTGCAGAACGGCTCGACGATACCGGGCAATAAATTTCACCGCAAGTGTTTCTTTCGATGCAGCGCGCAATCGGCACAGTACGGTGCCATATGCAACGGCGCGTCCGCCCCACTGGCGCAATCAAAGCCATTCAACTGCCTATAGGGACTTTTTACGTGGGGGTTTAAGGCTTGAACCGGCGGCGTCGGCTATATTTGGCGGCATTGCCCGACTTCAATTCCCACAGGAGAACGCCGTGCCCGCTGCCACAACGCTGCTTGCCTTTGCCCTGGTCTCGCTCGGCATGGTGCTCACGCCCGGCCCGAACATGATCTATCTGATCTCCCGATCACTCTGCCAGGGGCGGCGCGCCGGGCTCGTGTCGCTCGGCGGCGTCGCGCTCGGCTTTGTGTTCTACATGTTTTGCGCGGCGTTCGGTATCACCGCACTGCTGTTGACGGTGCCCTACGCGTACGACGCGCTGCGTTTCGGCGGCGCGCTCTACCTGCTGTATCTGGCGTGGCAGGCGGTCAAGCCGGGCGGCCGCTCGCCGTTCCAGGTGCGCGACCTGCCGCACGACAGCCGCGGCAAACTGTTCACCATGGGGCTCGTCACGAACCTCGCGAATCCGAAGATCGCGGTGATGTATCTGTCGCTGCTGCCGCAATTTATTTCACCGGAGCACGGCAGCGTGCTCACGCAGTCGATCGCGCTGGGTTGCGTGCAAATCGTCGTCTCCGTCACGATCAACGCGTTGATTGCGACCATGGCAGGTTCGATCGCCGGGTTTCTCGCTGGGCGGCCGATCTGGCTACAGGTACAACGCTGGCTGATGGGCACCGTGCTCGCCGGTCTGGCCGTACGGATCGCGCTCGATTCGCGCCGTTAAGCCACGCGATCCAGACTCGCCTGAGTCTGCATCGCGGCCTTCCTCGCCGAGCATCGGTCAGTATCGACTACCATGCTCGTGGTGCATCACAGGCGGCCTGCCTGCGTCACGCTCACAGCGTCTTGTACATGATGGTGGTTGAATCAAGCCGCTCCTCCAGCGTGTCGCGGCAAAATTGCGGAATCACTCCGGCCGTCTGATAACCCAGCGAGGCATAGAGCGGCTCGGCCTTGTCGCCGGTGCGCGTATCGAGCGTCAGCAGGCTGCGCTGCAACTGGTGCGCACGGTGTTCCAGTTCCGCCATCAGCGCTTTGGCGATGCCCTGGCGGCGGAACGCGGGGTGGACCAGCAGCTTGCGCACCTCGGCGCGATGACGCTGGTTCGGCATCGTGTCGTAATCGAGTTGCACGGTGCCGGCGATCGCCTCGCCATGGCGAGCAACAAAAAGCACCAGCGCGCCTGCCCGCAGCGACGGCAGAACCTTGCCGCTCCAGAACGCCTCGCTCTCCTCGACGCTATACGGCAATACAAAGCCAACGCTCGCACCGTCATGGACGCAGGCACGCAGCAGCGCGCCGAGTTCGGGCAGATGGCGAACGAGGTCGTCGGCGGAAAAGGTCGTGATGGTAGTCGCGTTCATGGTGGCTCGAACTCAGACGATGAAGAGGATGTAGCGCGCCGCGCTATGCGAGGGCGTGACGAAAGCGCTGGGGCCGAACAACTGGTAGCGCAGACAGTCGCCGGGTTGCAGATCGTGACTTCGGCCGTCGACGGTGATCTGCAGTTGCCCTTCAAGCAGGATCAGATGATGTTCGAGGCCGGCTCTCGGCGACGCGTCGTATGTGATGCGTACGCCGGCATCGAGTTCGCACTCCAGCGCCTCGCCGCTCAGCGCCTGAGCGGGTGGCGACACGGAGCGGCGCCGGAAGCCGACGCTCGGGTCGACCCAGACCGGCTGCGCGTCGCGCGGCACCAGCGGCGCGAAGTCATCTTCGACCATGTGCATGAGACGCGACATCGGCAAGCCATAGGCGACGCAGAGCTTGCCCAGCACGCTCGCCGTGGGGCTCACGGCGGCGTTCTCGAGGCGCGAGAGGGTGGCGCGGCTGACGTTGCTCAGCTTGGCGAGATCGTCGAGCGACCAGTTGCGCTCGGCGCGTAATCCGCGCAGACGCTGGGCGATGCGGCGGTCGATGGCGTTGTCGTCGGCGAGTGTATTTTCCATATCCGGGAAATTATCTCGAATATGGGAATCCGTCAACGAAACAAAAATGCGCCGAATCGGATGCGAACACGGTCCGGGCACGCTTCGCCATTGCGGAGATTCGTACACTGCGAGCGGCCGGGCCGTTTATCATAGTGGCCACCAACTAAAACCCGCCGCCAGGCTGTGCAACGGTAAGGCACACCATCCACGAGACCCGGCGGCGCATGCCGCGACATCTTCTATGAACTCCACTCCCGACGCTGTTTCCCGTCCCTCCATCCGCGCCTTGACCTTGCTTGAGGGGCGCGTGCTTGGTGTGCTCGTCGAAAAGCAGCACACCGTGCCGGATAGTTATCCGCTTTCGCTGAACGCGTTGACCTTGGGTTGCAATCAGAAAACCGGCCGCGCGCCGGTGATGAATGCGACCGAAGCCGAGGTGCTGACCGCCATCGACGGATTGAAGCGGCTGAGCCTGGTGATGGAAGGCAGCAGCAGCCGTGTACCGCGTTTCGAACACAACATGAATCGGGTGTTGGGGTTGCCGAGCCAGTCGGCAGCGTTACTGACCACGTTGCTGTTGCGCGGTCCGCAGACCGGAGCCGAGTTGCGCTTGAACAGCGCGCGTCTGCATGGATTTGCCGACATCTCGTCGGTCGAGGCGTTTCTCGACGAACTGGCTGCCAACGATCCGCCGCGGGTGGTGAAGCTGGCCCGCACGCCGGGCGAGCGCGAAAATCGCTGGATGCATCTGCTATGCGGCGAAGTCAGCGCAAGCGATCTTGCCCAGCCGGGCGGGGACGATGAGGTCGTGCCGCTGTCGGCGTTCGAGGCGGTCAAAGCTGAACAGAAGCGGCTTGCCGACGAGGTGAGCCGGCTTCGGGTGGTGGTGCGGCGAATGGCTGCCGAGTTGGGGATTGAAGTTGAAGAGCTGGGTACGGGGGATTGAAACGCGATTGGTGATTGGCGGTTGGTTTCTCGCACGCTGCGAGCGCGCGAGAAACCAGAAACTAGAACTTGTAGTTCACCGAAGCGAGCGTATTGAGCTCGAATCTTTTTTCGGTAATCGGGCTATTCGCCGCGTCGTGCTCCAGTCGCCCGAAAGTCGCGGAAACCGAGCCATTCCAGTGCTTCGAAAAGTCGTAAGTCACCATGGCGTTCATGTGGACGTCCCGCACGCCTGCACTGGTGTTATACGTGGGCAAACCTGACGCCGCGCTTTGCTGCCCGGACACGCCGAAAAACGTCCGCGTATAAGTGCCATTCGCCCAGGTGAAGCCAGGTCCCACCGAGAACAACCAGCCGCCAACCGGCGCGGAAGCGACGAAATCCGTGCTGACTGTCGTCCCCTGGTGATGCCCGGCGATATCCTGGTACAACGCCACCGACCCGGTAAACGCCCACCACGTATAGTCGGCGAAGAGCTTCAGTTTCGGCCCGCCATTCACATCACCAAGTCCATGCAGGCGCGGATCGTCGGACTCCTTGCGCATCTGGAAATCGAAAGTCAGTGCAGCGCCCACGTGATAGGCAGGACCGCGCAGCACGTTCACGCCGAGCACGTCTGGGCCTTGCGAGAAAATCCGGTCGTCGTATGAGATGTCCAGCGCAGGGAACGGGAATACGCTCAACTGGCGGGACCCCGGGTACTTGGGCGTAATCACCACGCCAGGACCCACGCCGATTTTCCATTTGCTGTCGGTGGCCGCGCCGGTACTGGCGTCAGTCGTCGCGTTCGGACTTGCATCGTCCGCGTGGGCAGCATGCGCAGCGCAAAGGCCAAGCGCAGCGGCGAGCAGCAGCGACATGCGTGCGGGTTTGCCGAACCTGAGGGTGGTACGCAGCGAAACGCGCGTGGGCTTGCCGAACCTCAGCGTGGTATCCGCCGTCATGCGCGCTCCTTGCCAAGCGCCGCGAGTTGCCTGAGGCGTCGCGCCAGAGCCTTCGAGACGACCTGTTGTTTGCCGTCGTCGCCGCTATGGACGGCTTCGCTCTCGCGCAGAAACAGGGTGGTTTCGCGCGCGACGATTTCGCGCTCGTTGTCCGACGTAATCATGTGATACGAATCATCCAGCCAGATTGTGCGTAAAAAGGCTGCGCCGATATTCGTGGCGACAAAACGTGCATTGCGTGGGCTCGACGTCTCATCGTCGATCGCATGGACAATCAGGCAATCGGTCTTGATGTCGCGTACCTGCGTGCGCACGCTCGCGGCGAGGCGGCTCGCCTGGTGCAATGCCGGCAATGAAATCGTCGACGGACCGACTTCGCTGAAGTCACTGCGCTGCATCGCGCGGGCGATCTTTGCACGAAGCGCTTCGTTGCGCAGGCCGAACGGCGCCTCCTCGCGGTAGCGCCAGCGTTTGCGCATCGGCGTGAAGTACGCCCAGTTGAGCAGGAAACGATACCAGGGGATCGCCCAGCCGTCGTATGAGAGCGTCAGTGACAGCAATACAAGCGACTGCGCCCCTGGACGGCGATGCGCCAGTGCCAGCGCCAGGGCCGCGCCGATCGATAGCCCGCAGATCGAGACGCGGGCAAAGCGCTCGGCCAACGCGTCGTACTCGCGCACGGCCGCCTCGAGCCACGCCTCCATCGCTTCTTCTTCCGAGCCGGCGCTGTAGCCCGGCAGGACGGGCGCGCAGGTGGTGAAGCCCTCGGCGTTCAGATAGCGGGCGAGAAAACGCAATTCGAGCGGCGAACTCGACAGGCCGTGCAACATCAGCACGGCATGATCGTCGCCGGGTAAGAAGAGACTCGTCGGTTGACTCATGGATCAGGCTCCGATCCGTAGGACGAGAAACTCGCCGGCGTGGGTGGTGAACCGTTCGCACATGCACTCGGTCAGCTTCGACGGACCATCGCCACTTTTCAGGTGCACGCGATGGCTGCCGGGCCACAGCGCCTTGCTGAGCCGCTGGATGTCGTCGGGATCGACATCGGCGAAGCGCGGGCCCGGTGCAATCTGGTTGGGCAGGCGCGGCAGCACGCCTTGCGGCTTGACGTCGTTGCCCGGCTGTAACGCGTTGCGCTCGAGCGCCTGAATGAAAATGAACGTCCTGTGGTGATGGGACAGGTGGCGCAGCAGCCGGTGTGTTTCGTCGACGCCGCGGCGTGCCAGCATGCGTTCGTTATCGTGACGCAGCAGCATTTCATAGCGCGACTGCGCAACGGACGCGATCAGTTCGGCACGAAACTGCGAGCGGCGCAGGCGTTCGATCAGCACGATGACAAGCAGCGTCACCAACGGATACGAGACCAGCAGGACGAGGTCGGCGCGATCGAATACGTCGATGGTTGCGTAGGGCGGGACGAACAGATAGTCGGCGATACCCAGGCCGAGCACCATGACGGTAAGCGCCGGGGCCAGCCCGCAAAAGTACTCGACCAGCGCCGCCGCGATATAGAAGGCGGTGCCCGGCATGATCGGTCCCAGCAGCGGATGGAGCAACAGGCGTACTCCGCTCGCGATCGCCAATGCGGCGGCCGCGGTGAGCCAGACGCGGGTTCCCCGTGGTGCCCAACGACGGGCGTTTTGGACTTCCATAATCTTTTTTTAGGGAGCGATTGCGCTTCCCGATTGAGTGTGGCAATGCGCCTTAAAGCGCAGGTCGGACGATACCATAATCGGGCGGACGCCAAGGCCCGGAAAGACGTAAATACCGGAAGGCCGGGCGGGACTATCGTGTTTCGAATGAGTGGTGGAAAAACATGCCTGTAGATAGGGGTATTCTCACCACCGAGCATTGTGCAGGCAATGTCCTTAAGTGACCCTTAAGGGCCGCAAGGCGCGGCCTATATAGGCTGTCAGGCGCCTCAACAGGAATTGTGGTTGATCCCAGCAATTGAAACTGCATGGGCAAATGACACGCTGCGGGTCCCGCGCATATACATCAGCGGTCGCGTTGCTTCAATTGAAGTTAATGCCATTTACAAATGACACAGAACATTTACGACGACCCCGCATTCTTCGACAACTACAGTCAACCGGGTCGCTCAGGCATCGCGGCTTCGTCGCGGTTCGGCGGACAGGGTTCGCTGGGTGCGATAGAAAATGCGCGGCGGCACGTTCGGTGAATCTTCAGCGAGCCGGTCGAGTTCGTCGCGGATCGCGGTGAGATAGTGGCCATCGCGTGCGTCGGCGTCACCTGCGAAGATCGCTTCCAGCCTGCGCCGCACAGCGCCATAGCGGGCCCCCGCCGCGCGATGCTTTTCCGCACGCTCCGCATATCTGAGGAAGGTTTGCAGCGCGGCTGAGACCGCCGCCGCAACGCTCACGAAGCCCACGAAGATCCTGAGCGCCGGCGAGACGGCGGTCGAAGTCAGCGACGCAAACACGGCCGTCCCCACAAACGCGGTCAATGCGGTGACCAGCCAGCCGACGCTGCGGTCCCGCGCCGATAGCAGGTCGGCCATGTCGTAATGGCTCATCTGGGATTCACGCGCGCGCCGGATCCACTTCAGCAGAAGCTGGTCTTCGTCGACCGGGGGCTCGTAGGCGGTCGGGTTCTTCATCTCGCTCATCGGGGCTGTCCAGTATCGCAAGCGTAGCGCATGCGCCTGACGATACTGTGCCACATGAGTGCGACGCGCGGAAAGCCGCGGACCTCGCCCGGATCAGCCGAGCAGGTGACGTACCCGCGGAATCACTTCTTCGGCAAAAATGCGCATGTCAGTCTCGAACGGCTGGAATTGCAACATGAATAACTCGATCCCGGCACGATGAAAATCGGCGATCCGCTGCGCGACCGTGTCATAGCTGCCGACCAGTCCAGCCGCCGTGCCGCCGTTCGAACCCACGCGCGGCGTTTGCGCGAAGGTCTGGAACATCACCGCCTTGGGGTCGATGTTCGATTTCTGTTGCTCGCGTAGCGGGGCATCTTTTGCGGCCAGTGCGAACAGATGGGCGAGGTGCTGATCGGCGGCCTCGCCGGACTCACGAGCGATGACGAAGGCCGACAAACCAAAACGCAGCGGCTCGTGCGGAGCGGGGCGCTTGCGGCCGGAGACATCCGCGATCAACGCTTTGACGGCGTCCAGTGGCTGGCCGTTGATGAACCACACGTCGCCCTTGCCGGCGACCAGTTCCCGCGCCGGTTCCGATTCGCCGCCGACGTAGATGCGCGGACGGTTGCGAAACGGATCCGCGGGGCGCAATAGATAGTCATCCACATTAAAATGCTCGCCGCGAAAACGCGTACGCTCGCCGCGCAGCAAGGAATCCACCACTGTGATCCACTCGCGACCGTACGCATAACGCGCGTCGTGCTCCGCGAAGCCGATACCGGCGCGTTCCAGCTCAGGACGATTCCACGCGTTGACAAGATTGATCGCGAAGCGCCCGCCACTGATGTGTTCGATCTGCTGCGCCATCTTTGCCAACACCACCGGGTGATACAGATACGGCTTGATGGCGGCGATGATCTCGATGCGTTCGGTTAGCGCCGCGAGCGCGGCCGAGGCGGTCCACGCTTCGAGCTGATCGAAGTCGGGATTGTGCGGATTGATCGTATGTTGCGCGACCAGCACGGAATCGTAACCGAGCCGCTCGGCTTCGAGAACGAGGGCTTTGTTTCGCGCCCACGACGCGTCGTACGGTTCATCGGGGTCCTGCAGCGCGGCGCGGCTGCCATGAACCAGTGCCCAGACGCCGAAGCGGGGAGGGAGTGTCGACATAACGCAGAAATCTCCACGGTGAAAGCGTGCGCTTCAAGTCGCATCAAACTTCGAATGATGAGCGATACCGCCGCCACGCGTTCCAATTTCTACCCATATCGATCGATGAAATCAGTCTTTGGCCGTGTGTCATTCTTTTATATATTCAGCGATTCCGCATACCCACTTCACATGGATCTCGATCGATGCCCCTCGCTTTCTCCGGCTCCCGAAGCCTGCGACGCCTCTGCGTATGCCTGACGTTGATGGGCGGCGTGCTGTCGACCGACGTGGCATGCGCCAACGAAACGGTGTCGATCAGCTACCAGCGCTCATCGACGCTGTTCATTCTGTTGAAGCGAACTGGCGCCCTCGAGAAGAAGCTCAACGCGCTCGGCTATGACGTGAGCTGGCACGAGTTCTCGACGGGCCTGCTGCAGTCGCTCAACGCCGGCAGCGTCGATCTGCATGCGGATGTGGCGGATGCCTTTGCGCTCTTTACGCAGGCCGCCAATGCGCCGCTGACCTATTACGCCGAAGAGACCTCTGCGCCGACCGCCCAGGCGATCATTGTGCCGCCGGATTCGCCGATTCATTCGGTGGCGGACCTGAAGGGCAAACGTGTGGCGGTGTCCAAAGGTTCGGGCTGCAACTTCCTGTTGCTGAGCGCTTTGGCTAAAGCGGGTCTGACGATCAACGATATACAGGTGCGCTATCTGGAGGCGCCCGACGCGCTCGCCGCTTTCCGCGGCGGCAATATCGATGCATGGGCCATCTGGGACCCGTTTCTCGCGGCCCAGCAGCGTGAGGCGCATGTTCGTGTGATCGCGAACGGCAGCGGCGGCGTCGCTCAATACAACCGTTTTTATACGGCGACAACGACCTTCGCTGACAAGCATCCCGATGTGCTGCGCGTCGTATTCGACGAATTGAACACGACGGGCAAGTGGGTCAAGGCACATCCCCAGGAAGCCGCACAGATTCTCGGGCCAGTGTGGGGCAATATTCCTGAACCGACTGTCGAATTGGCCAATAGCCGTCGCAGCTACGACATCGTGCCGGTGAAACGCGATCAATTGGCCGAACAGCAGCGCATCGCCGACACGTATCGCGCCGCGGGGCTGATTCCCGCCACTTTGAAAGCGACGGACATCCGTATCTGGACGCCCTCGGCGAAGTGATCTGAGGAACCTGTTGGATCCAGCGTCGAACCAGATTCCTGCCGGGCAAAAAGTTCTAAGGCCGCGTGAGCGGCCTTAGTCGTTTTAGCGCGCCGGGTGCGCCGCGGCATAGGCGGGCACCTCGACCTGATACTTTTTTACAGCTGAGCAGCCGCCGCGGAGACTTCCGGATTCCGCGCCACGCCAAACCTTTCCTTGTGCGCAGTTCCATTCAGATAGAAATCACCGATAGCGGCTTCGCGGATGATTGCCGGATTGTGCGACGCCAGCACACGCGCATTGCGCCAGTACCGATCGAAGCGGCGCGTCTCGCTGGTCGCCGATGCACCGCCCACTTCGAACAACAAAGTCGCCGCTTGCAGGGTTTGTTCGATGACGATCTGCTGCGCCTGGAAAGTCTGGATGTCGAGGCGCACATAGGTCTGTTCGTCAGTGCGGCCTTCCTGCCGCGCGACCGACACTTCATCGATCGCGCTGGCTAGCGAAGCGCTGATGCTCTGCGTCGAGTACGCAAGGCTTGCAAGCCGGCCGACTACACGATGCACCAAGGGATTGTCGCGCGGGCTCGATTCACCCGGAATGCCGAAGGTTCTCGTTTTACCTTGTGTGAACGCCACCGCATCGCGCAGTGCCGCGCGACTGATACCGGCAAGGTTCGCGACATGCAGTGCCTGATAGTACGCAGTAAGCAGACTGTTACGGCGTGGTTCGGACGCGTTATATCGGCGGTACAGATTGTCGAGTGAGACCGGCACGTGATCGAAACGTGCCGTGCCGCTACCGGTCAGACGCTGCCCGAAACCATCCCAATCGTCGATGCGGGCGAGCCCTGGCGCATCGGTTTTGACGAGTACGCGGACGTCGCTTTCGCCGTCGTGCGCGGTAACGTCGACCCAGTCGGCGTAGAGCGTGCCTGTGGTGTAGTACTTCTCGCCGTCGAGATGCCACGCACCGTCGCTTTGGGTGAGACGTACGCTGTTGTTGGTCACGCCGGTGCGTTCGGAAACGGCGCCGCCGATAATCTGACCTTGTGCGATACGCGTGAACCATCGGTCACGCAACGATTCATCACCATTTTCCAGCAGCGATTCAATAAATCCTCCGTGCACGCGCAGGATTTGCGGAAGGTTCGAGTCCGCTTCGCCGAGACGCGTGACTAACGCAAAGAACGCTTTCAGCGAGATGCCTTCGCCACCGAAGCGCCTGGGCACGCGCAGTTTGGTGTATCCGGCTTCGCGCAGCCATTCCACCGGCGCGTAGGCCAGTTCCCGATTCTGTTCGCGTTCTACTGCACCTTCGGCGATGCGGGCGAATACAGGTGCGAAGCGTTGGGTTAGTTCGTTTTCGCCGAACGGGTCTGCTGCATCTGCGGTGGTGGGATTCGGGGATGCGTGCGATTCAGATGTTGGCATGAGTTCTCCAGAGCGGGCCGGGCGCCGAGCGCAATCTGAGAACGGTACGGGAGGGGAAGGGGGTGGGCAACCAAGTATTTGGTTGATTCTTAGAACGGGGAGTGAAATGGTTTTTTTGCCTGCGCGGCGCTTGTTTGTCTGTGTGCCTGGGCTTTGGCCTTTCCTTGTTTTGTTAGTGGTCTATTAGCGTTGCCCCTGTGCGGGGCGGCACCTACTTCTCTTTGCCGGCTGCAAAGAGAAGTAGGCAAGAGAAAGCAGCTCAAACCGCTAATGCTAAGCGGGGCCCGTGGTCTGCCACGGGTAGTGGTGCATCTGGAATCCGTGTTCTCGCGCATTCGGCGTTAGTGACAAAGGATTCATCAGCCCCCACTCCGCACAGCGTGCGTCGCGGACGGGTCTGCATGGGAAACCACAGGCTTCGGTTGAGGTTTGTGGGGGCCGTCGGCTTCGCCTCGACGAGGCGCTGCAGCACTCACCCGGAACCCCCATTTCAAACGATGCGTCGGTGTACTGCAATCATCGTCTCGGTCACAGTCACAGCTGCGGTAGGCGATTGCGGTTGCCGTTCTAATCACAATCGCGGTGGTGACGCAGTGACGAGTCGCGGTTCGGTGGCGAGGCGCGGGCGCCAAAACGCAGTGGTCGGTTCTATGAAGTACGCTTCGGCGCGCGCAGCGCCGCCGGAAGTATGACTCCCTTGTCACTGGCGTATGCAGGGGCACGAACACAGATTCCAGATGCACCACTACCCGCAGCAGACCACGGGACCCGCTTAGCAGGAGTGGTTTGAGCTGCTTTCTCTTGCCTACTTCTCTTTGCAGCCGGCAAAGAGAAGTAGGTGCCGCCCCGCACAGGGGCAACGCTAATAGACCACTAACAATGCAAGGAAAGGCACCAAGGCCAGAACAAGGAAAAGCCAACACCCCAGGCAAACAGAAAAACAAGCGCCGAGCAGGCAAAGAAACGTTACTTCACCCGCCGACGCCCCAACCCCCGCACCGCGAGCAAACACAAAACCATAACCGTGAGCGACAAGACCGTGGTCATCGTCCCAAGCGCATAAATCACAGGCGTCGTCACCGACGTGGTAAGACCCTGCAATTCGAGCGGCAAGGTATTCTGATCTCCAATCGCCTGCGAGGTACGCGCAATCTCATCCCATGAAAGTGTGAAACCAAACATTGCGACGCCGACAACCGAAGGTCCGATGATAGGCAAAACAACGTGCCGGAAGCTCTGCCACGGCGTGGCGCCAAGATCCCGCGAAGCCTCTTCATAAGCAGGATTGAAGCGGTTGAACACAGCAAACATCACGAGCAAACCGAACGGCAGCGTCCACGTCAAATGCGCACCCAGCGCCGACGTGAACAAGCCCATCGACGTCGTATAGGTATCGGCAAACGACTGATACCCCCACGCGGAAGCGAGATACTTCACACCGTTATCGAGCAACCGGAACGTCAGCCCGATCCCAAGCGAAACGATAATGGACGGCATGATCAGACTGGCGACCGAGACGTAAAAGACCGCCGTATCCCCGCGAAACCGCCGGCGAAAAGCCAATCCGGCTGCCACCGAGAACAGCACCGTCAACACTGTCACAGCCAGCGCGAGCCGCACTGATCGCCCAAATGCACCCCAGATGTCGACATCGCCGACGCCGTCACGCAGCGCGGCAAACCAGTGCAACGACACGCCACGCATCGGAAACGTCAGCCCGCCCTCGGGTCCCTGAAACGAAAGAATGAAAATCGTAATGACCGGTCCATAGAGGAACAGGACGAACAAGCCGAACAGCAACGCGAGCCAGTAAAAGCTGGCCGGCCGACGCTCCCGATGTTTGAGGCGAATGGCCTGCATCTTCACAGCTCCTTGCGGATATCGACCACCCGCGTCAGACCCCACACGATCATCAACACGACAGCCAGCAGAATGATCGCGTTGGCTGCCGCGGCGGGAAATTGCAGGTAGCCGGTCTGGACCTGAATGATCTTGCCGACCGATGCGATCTGCTGGCCGCCCATCACGCCGACGGTCAGGAAATCGCCCATTACGATCGTGATCACGAAGATCGAGCCGATCACAATGCCGGTCTTCGATAGCGGCAACACCACGTCGCGAATCACTTGCCAGCCGCTCGCCCCCGCATCGCGTGCCGCTTCGAGCAAGGAGCGGTCGATCCGCATCATCGCGTTGAAAATCGGCACGATCATGAAGAACGTATAGAGGTGCACGAACGCCAGCACGACCGAGAAGTTCGAATACAGCAGCCATTCGAGCGGCTGGTCGATCAGATGCGCGCCCAGCAGTGCCTGATTGACGAGCCCGTTACGGCCGAGCAACGGCATCCAGGAAATCATGCGGATCACGTTCGACGTCCAGAAGGGAATCGTGCAGACGAGGAACAGGATTGTCTGCATGCTCGTCGTGCGCACGTGGAACGCGAGGAAGTAAGCGATCGAAAAACCCAGCAGCAAGGTCACGGCCCATACGATCGCGCAGAACTTGAGCGTCGACCAGTACGTTTTCAAGGTCACACAGACGTCCGTCATCGACGAACAGCCGTTGAAAATCGCCGCGTAGTTTTTCAACGTGAACGCCGGGATGATCTGGTATTCGTTGAAGTCCCAGAAACTGACGATCAACGTGATGGCCAACGGCACGATGAAAAACAGCAGGAACGTGAGCGAAAGCGGCGTCGCCTGCAACCATGCCGGCGCGCGCCGGTGTTTGACGGGCTCATCCTGCGCGTGAGAGGGAAGGTCGATCGTTGCCATGGGCGGATATCAGTGGAAGCACTTTTGCGGCATGACCGCGTCATCGAAGAACTGCCGGCATGTCATGCACCGGCAGTCCGGCATGCGATTCAGTCGCTCAAGCCACGCTCAAGCTGCGATGAACTCGTTCCACTTCTGAACCATGTAGATGTTCTCGTCCATCACCGCATTCCAGCAGGCAATCGCCCCCATGCGCTGGTTGTACGAGCCACCGTCGCGCACCGTGCCGGTTTTTTCGAGCAACTGGCCGTCAGGTGCCTTGATATCCTGCGCGGCAGCTTTGCCTTCGATCCAGTAGTCCCATTCGTAAGGCTGCATGTGCGTTTTCGCCGTCTCGAGCACGCCGGAGTAATAGCCTTGACGCATCAGGTAGGCGCCTGCCCACCCGTCCTGGAACCAGTTGACGAACTCGTACGCAGCGTCGAGTTTCTTGCCTTGCAGCGAGCGCGGAAAGCCGAAACCTGACGCCCACGAACGATAGCCTTCCTTGAGCGGCTGGAACTTGCACGCGACGCCCATGGTGCGTACTTTGGTTACGGCCGGCGACCACATCGACTGGATCACCACCTCGCCCGACGCCATCAGGTTCACGCTTTCGTTGAAATCCTTCCAGAACGCGCGGAACTGGCCGGCGCGCTTCGCTTCGATCAGGATCTTGATGGTCTGGTCGATTTCGGCCTTGGTCATGTTGCCTTTGTCGCCGTACTTCACGTGACCCATCGCCTCGATCGCCATTGCCGAATCCATGATGCCGATCGCGGGAATGTTCAACAGCGCCGCCTTGCCCTTGAATTGCGGATTGAGCAGTTCGGCCCAACTGTCGATCGGCCGCTTGATGAGGTCGGGACGGATGCCGAGCGTGTCCGCGTTGTATGTGGTCGGGATCAGCGTCATCCATTCGGTCGGCGTTGCGGAGAATTCCGTGGAGCGCGGGCCGGTCAGGAACATCACCTTTTTCGGCGCGGTGCCCTGATCGCCGATCTTCTTGCCGTTCACTTCACCGCGTGTCAACACCGGCGTGATCTTGTCGGCGAGCTTGATACGTTTCGCGTCCATGCCCGCGAGCGTGCCGGCCGGGATCAGTTTCTTGAGCGCGAAATATTCGGTGTCGACAATGTCGAACGAGTTAGGCTGCGTGATGATGCGCTTGGCCACGTCGTCAGTCGTCACCGGCACGTATTGAATGTCGATGCCTGTGTCTTCCTTGAATTTCTTCGCGATGTCGGCGCTCTGGTTCACCGCCGTGCCGAGGTAGCGCAACGTGATCTTCTCCTGCGCATGCACGTACGGAAAACCGGCAATGCCGGCCGCCGCCACAGCGCCCTTGATGAACGTGCGGCGTGACAGGCCCTTTTCCTTCAGATCGGATGCGGCCGCTGCCGGGCTCTCGTTCGCTTCACTCATTGCCTTCTCCTCAGTTGACGTTCGTTTGATGCGCGCTTGATGTTCGATCAGCGCCTGTTTGTCGTTCAGTTGAAGCTCGGTTCACGCTACTCGTTCAGAGACGTTCTTTGCGCCGCCATGTCGCGCAAGGCAGAACACAACCGCGCACCTGCTCAGGCCGCCAGCGGATGCGCGTCCTGCTCGTTCCACCAGACCACCACACGCGCGTCGGGGCCGAGCCGCGCAGGGTCATAGTCGCCGTCGCTCACGAGCGAAATCAGTTCAGGCGAGCCGTCGAGCGGATCGAGCGTCATGCGTAAATGGGTGCCTTGGTACTCCGCTTCGCGTACCTTGCAGGGCACGCCGCCAATCCGCGTCAGGCCGCTCTCACCGGTTGCGGTCTGGACGGGCGTGACGCCGTGCGGCACCACCCGCAAATGATCGGCGCGTACGGTAAACGAGCGGCCGTTCGTGTTGAATACGTTGTGACCACCGAGAAAACGCGCGACGAATTCAGTCCGCGGGCGATTGAAGACTTCGTGCGGCGAGCCACTTTGTTCGATGTGCCCGTGACTCATCACGACCACCAGATCGGCAAGCGCCATCGCTTCTTCCTGCGAATGTGTGACGTGCACGAACGTGATGCCGAGTTCTTTCTGCCAGCGCTTGAGTTCCGCACGCATCTGCACGCGCAGGAACGGATCGAGCGCTGATAACGGCTCGTCGAGCAATAGACAACCCGGTTGATTCAGCAACGCACGAGCGAGCGCCACACGTTGCTGCTGGCCACCCGACAGTTGCGCCGGTTTGCGTTCGGCATACGCGGACATCGCGACCAGTTCCAGCAGCTCACCGGCACGCTTGCGGCGCACATCCTTCGCGATGCCGCGCATTTTCAGGCTGAACGCGACGTTATCGAGCGCGCTCAGATGCGGGAACAGCGCGTAGTTCTGAAAGACCATTGCCGTGCCGCGGGCAGCGGGTTCTTCCCGCGTGACATTGCGTCCCGCGATCAGAATGTCACCCTCGGTGACCGATTCATGCCCGGCGATCATGCGCAGGGTCGAGGTCTTGCCACATCCCGAGGGCCCGAGCAGGCAGCAGTACTGGCCGCCGGCAATGCGCAGATCGATGGCGTCGACGGCAAGCGAGTCGCCGTATTGCTTCGACACGTGCACCAGTTCGATATCGGCGGCTGTAGTTTCGAGCACCGTTGAAGCAGGCTGAATCATGGAGTGGGTGTCCTCGTGAACGGCGAAGTGCTGACGCACGCAAAACCACACGCGATGCCTCGGCGAAGCCATCCAAATGCAAGACATGTGCCATCCGTCGCTTCGTAGTGGTCGCGGATTGCAAACGCGCCGGTGTGCTTAACGTCGACGAGTTGGCTCACATATTGCAAACGATCCGCAGCGTCGATCGTCAGCGATCAAAGCGTTTCTTTTGCGCAATCGCGGTGCGTCTTCGGTCCGTCCCGGGGCATGATCCGGCCAACTCGGTTCATGCAGGGCGCCACGCGTCGCTTTTAGTCACTCACGGCTTCTTTACATGAACGACACACGGAACATGCCCGCAGCAGAGAATCGCGCCCGTCAATCGATCGCCACCCATGGCCGCTTTTCCTATCGCCCGATCACGGACAGCGATGCGTTCCGCTGGCCCGGCGATAGCGGACTCGCGGTCTACCTCGGCTTCAATATCGAGCACTTTGCGTTCGGCGAGGGACTCGGCGCCGCGCTCGGCCCGATTTCGCCGCAACCGGATGTGCTGAACCATAGCTGGCGCGAGTACGGCAACCGCGTGGGCGCGTGGCGCTGCATCGAACTGTTCGACCAACTGGCAATGCCAGCAGGCACGCTCATCAATACCGCGCTCTACGACCATTGCCCGGAACTGATTGCGGCCTGCGTGGCGCGTGGCGACGAACTGATCGGTCACGGTCACACCAATGCACACCGGCAAAGCGACCTCGACGAAAACGGCGAACGCGAACTGCTTCTGCATTGCCGCGAACGTATCGCCGAAGCGTCCGGCACGCCACCGCAGGGCTGGCTCTCACCGTGGATCTCCGAATCGCACCTGACGCCTGACCTTCTGGCCGAGACCGGTTATCGCTATACGCTGAACTGGTGTCACGACGATCGTCCGGTACGCATGGCTACACGCAGTGGGCCGTTATGGTCGATTCCGTACCCGCAGGAACTCAACGATCTGCCGATGATGGTGGGCCGCCATATGGACGGCCGCGCGTTCGCCGACATGATCGTCGATCAGTTCGACGAGATGCTTGAACAGGCTAATCGCGGCACGCAGCCGCAGGCGCTCGTGATGGGTATCGCGCTCCATCCTTATCTGGTGGGGCAGCCATATCGACTACGGCATCTGCGCCGCGCACTCGACCATATCGCCGCGGCACGAGCGAAAGGCGATGTGTGGATCACGACGCCGGGCGCAATCGCGCATCACATGGACGAACTGGAGCGGGACGGCGTGTTGCGCCCGGAGGTCGCATGAGCACGAGCACCAACCCGAAAGCTGGCGCGGTCACCGCCAGAAAAACACCGAAGGAAGAAGCGGACGTCGACGAGCGCATCTATCAATCGATCTTCGACGGCGTGCTGAACCACCGTTTGACGCCCGGCACGAAGCTGCCGGAGCCCGAGTTGTGCCAACTGTTCGGCGTGGGCCGCGCGGTCGTGCGGCGCGTGCTGGAAAAGCTCGCCTACGACGGCATCGTCGTGCTGCGGCCGAACAAGGGCGCAGTGATCGCCGAGCCGACGCCGGAGGAAACGCGCGAGATCTTCGAAGCGCGGCGCTCCGTTGAACGCATGCTGGTCGAGCTGGCCGTACAGCGCGCGAGCGCCCAGGACATCAAGGCCTTGCGCCAGCAACTGGCGAGCGAACACGAGGCGATGCATCGCTTCGACCAGCCTTCGTGGGCCACGCTCGCGAGCGGTTTTCATATGCGCATCGCTGCGCTCGCGGGCAACTCGATCCTGCAAAACTATCTGAAGGAACTGGTTTCGCGCTGCTCGCTCATTGTCGGCGTATATGAACCGCCGGGGCACGCGCCGTGCGAGCACGCTGAACATGCGACGATTGTCGATTGCATCGAGGCACGCGATGCAGCGGGCGCTATGGCCCATATGGAAGCGCACCTTCGCGATATCCAGGAGCGGATCGAAACCTCGCGGATGCGCGGCGAGAAGAGCCTGGGCCAGTTGCTCGGCATCACTGGCTACGCCAATGCGTCAGCGCGGGAAACTACGTGAGTGGCGACACGCGACCGCTTGATGCCCGGCTGACTCAAACCCCAAGCGCACGGCCGTCGCTACGTGGATCGTGCGCGCCTGATGCTGCACCGTCCGACTCGATGCGGATCACGCCTGGATGGCCCGCCAACGGACTCTGCGCCGGAATAGCGCTCACCTCATGTCCACGTGCAGCGAGTTCGGCGAACACGTTGGCGCCGGCGTCTTCTTCGAGCTTCAACGCATCGCGTGTATCGGAGAAAGTCTTGCCAAGCAGGAAGCGAGGACGGGCGAGGGCAGTGAGCGGGTCCATCCCGTAGTCGATCAGCCGCGTCAGGATCGCGGCCAGCGTTTGCGGCTGACCGTCGGCGCCTTGCGTGCCGAACAGCAGATGTGGCCGGCCATTCTTCAGATACATGCCGGGGTTGAGCGTATGGAACGGCCGCTTGCCCGGTTGCACCGTGTTGTGATGCCGGGGATTCGTGCTGAATGACGCGCCGCGGTTGTGCCACAGAATCCCCGTATCGCCCGCCACCACGCCGCTACCCCAGTCGAAGTAAACCGTTTGCAGAACACTGACGCTGCGGCCTTCGCTATCCGTCGCGCCGATAAACACCGTGTCGCCCGGGCGGAACACATGGGGCCATGCGCGCGCTTCACGCAGATCGATCGAGCGTGCATGCGCATCGAGCGCGGCGGGCGACAGCATGTCGTCGACCGGCACGGAGTTGAACTCAGGATCGGACACGAAGCGGTCGCGGTCCACGAACGCGACCTTCACCGCTTCCACCAGCAGGTGGTAGTACTCGGCGCTGCCCTCGGCAATCTGCGCAATGTCGAAACGATCGAGCATGCCCATGATCTGCAGGGTCGTCACACCTTGAGTCGGCGGCCGCATGCTGACCAGTTCGCCGCCACGGTAGGCCACGCGCAATGGCGCCTCATCGCGTGCTTGCGTTCGCGCCAGATCGCTCAACGTCAGCGGCGAGCCGGCTTCGCGCAAACCGAGTGCGATCCGCTCCGCAAGCTCGCCCTCATAGAATTCGCGTGCGCCGAAGCGGGCAATCCGCTCGATGCTCTTCGCCAGCGCGGGTTGCACGAAACGTTCGGCGATGGCAGGAATATGGCCGTGCGGCGCGAAAGTTGCCGCGAAGCCGGGCAGGGCATGCAATTCGTCCGCCCGCATGCTTTGCCAGAAATGCTGCGAGGGCGTGACCGGGAAGCCATCGGTTGCATATTCCAGCGCACGGTCGAACAGCGACGACCACGATTGCGCGCCGTCCCATGCGTCTTTGCTGATCTCGTACGCCTGACGCCATGTGTCGACGGTCGCGGCCGTGGTGAGTGCCGAGGCAGCACCGCGCAGTGGAATGGCGCCTGTGAACGCGGGCAGTTGCTGCGCGGCCTGACCGATGCCCGACACCGTGCGCAACATCCCTTGCCGGTCGCCGATCACCCAGAAAGCGTCACCGCCGAGCCCGGTGAAATGCGGATACGTCACGCAGAGAGCCGCGCCGATGGCGATCGCGGCTTCGATCGCGTTGCCGCCGGCACGCAATACGTCGCGACCCGCCTCGCTCGCCAACGCATGAGGGCTGGTGATCATGCCGGCAGTCGAACTGGCGAGTCGGGTGTCGTGCATCGATGCTCCGCTACGGGGGATGAGCAGTGAGTGAGGTCGTCGGAGTAGCGAGTATAAGTTCGCGCACGGCGCCGAAAAAAATCGGCACGTAGCGGTAACGTGCGATCGCGGCGCGCCGCTGCGCGCCAGGCTCGAATGCAGGGCGCAGGAGCCCCGAGTTGGGGAGCGCTGCACCATGACGCTTTGATCGAAAGGCGGCAGCGCGGCCCGTCCTCGCCGCCGGTAAATCGTCGCAAAACCAAACCTGGCAAGGTTGACAGCGCGTTCGGGCGAACTTGAAAGTCACCTGGCATAGCTCCTGCTAATTTGAGTCCAAACTTGTATTCAAGATTGAACTCAAGGAAAAACCAGTGCCAATTTCGTCGCCCCTGAAGGTCCGTAGCCTCCTCTCGGCTTATGCCGCCAAACGTCTTACGCCGACTGAGGCCGTGGCGTCGGCGCTTGCCCGTATCGCCGAAATCGACCGGCCGGAAGTCTGGATCCTGCGTGTGCCCGCTGCGGACGTAGAGGCCCGCGCCCACGCGCTCGAAGCGCTTTACGAAGAGCAGGGCAGTGCCGTGTTCGAACGGATGCCGCTGTTCGGCGTGCCGTTCGCGGTCAAAGACAATATCGACGTTGCCGGCTTGCCGACCACCGCCGCGTGCGAGCCGTTCAGCTATACGCCGGACACCTCGGCATTCGCCGTGCAGCGCCTCATCGACGCCGGCGCGATCCTGATCGGCAAGACCAATCTCGACCAGTTCGCGACCGGTCTCGTCGGCACGCGTTCGCCTTACGGCGCGGTGCGGAACACCGAGTATCCAGAGCGCGTGTCGGGCGGGTCGAGTTCAGGCTCGGCGGTTGCTGTGGCCGCGGGTTGCGTGGCCTTTTCGCTCGGCACCGACACGGCCGGGTCCGGGCGCGTGCCGGCTGGGTTCAACGGGCTTGTCGGCCTGAAGCCGTCGCTTGGACTCGTCAGCAAGCGCGGCGTGGTGCCGGCGTGCCGCAGCCTCGACACGATCTCGGTGTTCGCGCACGACGTTGACGATGCATGGCGCGTGTTCAATGAAATCGCGTGCTTCGATCCGCTCGACGGTTACTCGCGCAAGGTACCGGGTCTCGGTCTCCTGCGTAGCGCGCCGCGGATCGGCGTGCCGGATCATCTCGAGTTCTACGGGGACGCAGCGGCGAATCAGGCCTTCTCAGCCGCACTCGATACGCTCTCTACCCATCTGCATCTCGCACCCACGCCGATCGACTTCCAGCCGCTCAAACAGGTCTCCGCGCTGCTCTACGACGGCCCCTGGGTGGCGGAAAGGCGCGCCGCGCTCGGTTCATTCTTCGAGACGCATCACGAAGCGGTCCATCCGGTCGTCGCAACGGTGATCGGCAAAGCGGATCGCTACAGTGCCGCTGACGCGTTCAATGGCCAGTACGCGCTCGCCGATCTGAAGCGGCACGCCGAACAGCTCTTCGAGACGATCGACATCCTGATCGTCCCGACCACGCCGACGCATCCGTTGATCGCCGATGTGCAGGCCAATCCTGTGGAGTTGAACAGCCAGCTTGGCTACTACACGAACTTCGTCAACCTGCTCGATCTGTGCGCGTTGGCCGTGCCGTGCCGGCGTCGCCAGGACGGTTTGCCGGCCGGCGTCACGCTGATCGCGCCGAGCGGCGCAGACCGGCGTCTCGCGGAATTGGGCGCGCGGATCCAGGCGCTGTTCGTGACCGAAGCCCGGAGCGCGAGCGAGGCTTCGGCCACGACCGTGACCGAAAAGAAAACCGCGCCCGCGGCAAACGCGATCGCGCCATTGCCATTTCAGGAGCAGACCATCGCGCTTGCCGTGGTCGGTGCGCATCTGCGCGGCCAGCCGCTGAACTGGCAGCTTCAGGAAGCCGGCGCGCGTTTTGTCATGGCGACGCAAACCGCCGCCGATTACACGCTTTACGCGCTTGCCAACACGCAGCCGCCCAAGCCAGGCTTGGTGCGCGTCACCGATCAGCAAGGCGCACCCATCGCCGTGGAAGTCTGGGAAATGCCGCTGCGCAGCTTCGGCAAATTTGTCGCCGACGTGCCCGCACCGCTCGGCATCGGCTCTGTGCAACTCGCCAACGGCCTCACGGTGAAGGGCTTCATCTGCGAACCGTCGGCGGTTAACGACAGCAGCGGTGCAGCGGACATCACCTCGTTTGGCGGCTGGCTGGCCTATCTCGACAGCCTGAATGTCAACTGAAGGCCAACGCTCTTCACCTCTCCACAAGGAATTGGACACCATGACCAGTCGCCGCAATTTCATCAAGAGCGCCAGCCTGTTGACGCTCGGCAATATCCTGCCGATCCAATCGGTGTTTGCCGCGCCGAAGACGACGGTCGGCGTGATCTACGTCGGCGCGCGCAGCGACTACGGGTACAACCAAGCCCAGGCGACCGCTGCCGCCGTCATCAAGAAAATGCCTGACGTGAAGGTGGTGGAAGAGGAGAACGTGCCCGAAACCATCGCCGTGCAGAAAACCATGGAAGCGATGATCGAACAGGACGGCGCGACGCTTATTTTCGCGACCTCGTTCGGTTACTTCGATCCGCATGTGCTGAAGATGGCGGCCAAATATCCGAAGGTGCGTTTTGCGCATTGCGGCGGTTTGTGGAAGCAGGGCAACCCGTCGAACATCACCAGCTACTTCGGTTATATCGACGAATGCCAGTACCTGAACGGCGTGGTCGCGGGTCACATGACGAAGAGCAAGAAGCTCGGCTTCGTCGCCGCCAAACCGATTCCGCAGGTGCTGCGCAACATCAACTCGTTCACGCTTGGCGCGCAGTCCGTCGATCCGTCGATCACCACGCAGGTGATTTTCACGGGTGATTGGTCGATGCCGGTGAAGGAAGCGGAAGCCACCAACAGTCTCATCGATCAGGGTTGCGATGTGCTGACCTGTCACGTCGACGGTCCGAAGGTCGTCGTCGAAACGGCGGAAAAGCGCGGCGCGATGAGTTGCGGTTATCACGCGAGCCAGGCGGCGCTCGCGCCGAAAGGCTATCTGACCGGCGCGGAATGGGACTGGGCGACGCCGTACAAGCAACTGGTCACGGGCGCACAGGCCGGCACGCCGCAACCGAACGTGTTGCGCGGCGGCTTGAAAGAAGGCTTCGTGAAGATGTCGCCGTACGGCGCGAAAGTCACCGCGCCGGCGAAGCAGAACGCCGACTCGATCAAAGGCAGCATGGTGGCCGGCAATTTCGTGATCTTCAAAGGACCGATGAAGGACAACAAGGGCGGCACGGCGATCGCCTCCGGCGCGAGCCACATACAGACCGACTACACGCTCGAAAGCATGAACTATCTGGTGGCAGGCGTCGTCGGTCAGATCTGATCCTGGCCTGCGTGATTGTGTGAGTGTGCGTGACTTTGCATGAGCGAAGGAGCCGTGATGCGCCCCAATGCCCCTACCGCGAGAGTGATGCTGTCGCTCTTGCCCGCGTTGCCGACCGCGTTGGCGGTGCTCGGCACGCTGCTGCTGTTTTCGTTGTTCCTGCTGGTGCAGGGGCAGCCGGCGCTCGATGCGATCGGGCTGATCTTTGAGGGCGCTTTCGGCTCGTCGTTCGCGTGGCAGAGCACCTTGCTGCGTGCGTCGCCGTTGATGTTGACCGCGTTGTGCGTCGCGCTGCCCGCCCAGGTTGGACTGATCGTGATCGGCGGCGAGGGCGCGCTCGCACTCGGCGGCATGTGCGCGGCGATCGTCCCGCAGATGCTGCCGCACGGCACGCCGTGGCTGATCGCCACGCCGTTGATGGCGGTGGCCGGCATGCTGGCCGGCGGTATCTGGATCGGCGCGGTCGGCGCGTTGCGGCAGTGGCGTGGCGTCAACGAGACGATCAGCAGCCTGTTGATGTCGTATATCGCGATCGCGCTCTTCAAACATCTGGTGGAAGGGCCGCTGCGCGACCCCGCAAGCCTGAACAAACCGTCCACCTATCCGGTGCCCGACGCGATGATGATCGGCTCGATCCCCGGACTCGACACGCACTGGGGACTGTTCTGGGGCGTCGTCGCGTGCATCGCGGCGTGGGTGTTCGTGAAGTTCAGCACCAAGGGCTTTGCGATGCGCGTGGTGGGCGGCAGTCATCGCGCGGCGCGTCTGGTCGGCTTGCCGGTCAATCTGCTGGCTCTTGCCGCGTGCGTATTGGGCGGTGCTGCGGCGGGACTCGGCGGTATGTTCGAAGTGGCGGCGGTGCAGGGCAGCGCAAATGCATCATTGCTCGCGGGCTATGGCTATGCGGGCATCCTCGTTGCGTTCGCCGCACGGCAGAATCCGCTCGCGATCATCGCGTGCGCGCTGATGATCGGCGGCATCGAGGCGAGCGGTTCGCTGCTGCAACGTCGGCTCGATCTCCCCGACGCCACCACGCTCGTCTTGCAAGGTCTGCTGTTCGCCAACCTGCTCGCGTGGGAAGCACTTGGCGGGCGCATCGCCGCATGGCGCGTCAAATTGCAGGCCGCCGCGCAGACCGATCTTCCCGTGCAACTGGAGCAGACCCATGCCTGATATGCACTCGCCCATCGTGATCCTGTTGCTGTCGCTGTTCGCCGGGGCGATCCGTGTCAGCACGCCTTATCTGTTCGTTAGTCTCGGTGAGTGTCTGACCGAGAAGGGCGGGCGCGTGAATCTCGGCCTCGAAGGCATCCTAGTGTCAGGCGCGATGAGCGGCTATGCCGGTGCTTTTCTGACCGGCTCGCCGTGGGCCGGCGTGCTTACGGCCGGTTTCGTCGGCTTGCTGCTCGGCTGCCTGCATGGTCTCGTGTGCTCGTTGCCGCGCGTGTCGGACATTGCGTTCGGCATCGCGTTGATGCTGCTCGGCACCGGGCTCGCGTTCTATCTCGGCAAACCCTTCATCGAACCGCAGGCGCCGATGCTGCCGTTTATCGATCTTGGCACGTGGACCTCGTCGCCTCAATTGCATAACGCGCTACATATCAACCTGCTGTTCGTGATCGGCGTGGTGCTGGCCTTCGTTCAGCAATGGGGCTTGCGCAATACCCGTTGGGGGATGGTGCTGCGGCTCGTCGGCGATCACGCCGAGACGGCGCGTGCCATGGGCTATCCGTTGACGCGCGTGCGCATCGCCGCGACGGCGGTGGGCGGTGTGTTCGCGGGCATCGGTGGCGCGTATCTGTCGCTGGTTTATCCAGGCAGTTGGAATGAAGGGCTCTCCAGCGGACAAGGACTGATGGCGGTGGCGCTGGTGATCTTCGCGCGCTGGCAGCCCTTGCGTTGCCTGTGGGCCGCGTTGCTGTTCGGCGCGGCCGGCGCGCTCGGGCCGGCGTTGCAGGCGATCGGCGTGACGAGCGGCTACTACCTCTACAACGCGGCGCCGTATGTGCTGACGCTCGCGATCATGATCGTCAACTGCCGTCCGGATCGCACGCTGGCTGGCGCGCCGGGCGAGTTGAGCCTGACTCGCTGAGCTTGCCCTACCGTGCGTGCCTTCAAAGACCCCGCCAGGACCTAACAAGGATCTCACCGCCATGAACCGATTCATCGAAGCGAAACCCTACCCGTGGCCCTACGATGGCGACCTGCGGCCGGACAACACTGCACTCGTGATCATCGACATGCAGACGGATTTCTGCGGCCACGGCGGCTATGTCGACAAAATGGGCTATGACCTGTCGCTGACGCGCGCGCCGATCGAGCCGATCAAAAGCGTGCTGAAGCCGATGCGCGAACTGGGCTTCACGATCATTCACACGCGTGAAGGGCATCGCCCGGACCTCTCCGACCTGCCCGCGAACAAACGCTGGCGCAGCCGCCGCGCGGGCACCGACGGCGTAGGCATCGGCGACGACGGCCCATGCGGCAAGATCCTCGTGCGCGGCGAACCGGGCTGGGAAATCATCGACGAACTGAAGCCGCTGCCAGGTGAGATCATCATCGACAAACCCGGCAAGGGTTCTTTCTGCGCGACGGATCTCGAACTGATCCTGCGTACGCGCGGCATCGTCAATCTGGTGCTGACCGGCATCACCACCGACGTCTGCGTCCACACGACCATGCGCGAGGCCAACGATCGCGGCTTCGAATGCACGGTGCTGGCCGATTGCTGCGGCGCGACCGACAAGGGCAATCACGACGCCGCGCTGCACATGATCACCATGCAAGGCGGCGTGTTCGGCACGGTGTCGGATTCGCACGCGCTGCTGGCTACGCTATTGGCCACGACGGCGGCGCCGGCAGCGGCGCTGGCCACTTCAGGCAGATAAACCATGACCACGGCGCCGAAGGCATTGGGCGTGGAAGTGCTGAACGCAAGCAAATCGTTCGGCGCGTTTCGCGCATTGGATAGCGTCTCGATCAAGGTCAAAGCCGGCACGATTCACGCGCTGCTTGGCGAGAACGGGGCGGGCAAGAGCACGCTCGTGAAGGGACTGGTCGGCTACGGCGTGCTCGACGACGGACAGATCGCCGCCGACGATCGTGAGGTCCACATCGCATCGCCGCGCGATGCACAGGCGCTCGGCATTGGCATGGTGTATCAGCATTTCACGCTGGCGTCAGGCCTATCGGTCGAAGAAAACCTGTTGCTCGCGCGCGGACGGATGCCGTGGAAAATCGACTGGAAGGGCGAGCGCGTCGCGCTTGCCGCGTTCATGCAGCGCATGCCGTTCCGCTTGCCGCTCGACGCGCCGGTGGCCATGCTCGCCGCCGGTGAAAAACAGAAACTCGAGATACTGAAACAGCTTTATTTGCAGCAACGCTTCCTGATTCTCGACGAACCCACCTCGGTACTGACACCACAAGAAGCGGACGAAGTGCTCGGCCTGATGCGTGATCTGACCTCGCGCGGCGAGCTGACGGTGCTGATGATCACGCACAAGTTCCGCGAAGTGATGGCTTATGCCGACGACGTCACCGTGTTGCGCAAGGGCCGGCAAGTCGGCACGAGCGCGGTTGCCAACACCAGCCGCGACGAACTCGCAGCGTGGATGATGGGCACCGTCGCTACCCATGCGCCGAACGAAGTCCCTTTGAAGGACGAAGCGCCGGTGATGGCTGCGGTGACCGTGGAACGCCTGCCACGCAAACCAGTCGACGACACGGCGCAAGTGCGTCTCGCGTTGCGCGACGTTTCAGTCGAAGACGATCGCGGCCACACGGCAGTCAAGCACGCGACGCTGTCCGTGCGTGCGGGCGAAATCCTCGGACTTGCGGGCGTTTCAGGGAACGGACAGAAGGAACTGGTGGAAGCGCTGGTCGGGCAGCGTCGTGTGAAAGCCGGCGACATGGAGGTAGCGGGCAAGGCCTATCACGCAACGCGCGAAGAGATGACCCAAAGGCGCGTGTTCGCGATTCCCGAGGAGCCGCTGAAAAACGCCTGCGTCGCTGCGATGAGCGTGGCGCAGAACCTCGCGCTGCGCGACTTCGATCGCGAGCCGTTGCGGCGCGGCGGCTGGTGGCTCGACCGGCGTGCAGTGCGTGAGCGCGCCGCGCAGTTGATCGCCGAGTTCAATGTGCGTCCACCGCTACCCGAACGAACCATCGGCACGCTGTCGGGCGGCAACGTGCAGCGCGCAGTGCTGGCGCGCGAACTCGGACAGCCGGTGGATGTGCTGATCGTCGCGAACCCTGTGTTCGGTCTGGATTTCGCGTCCGTCGCCGATATCCATGCCCGTCTGATGGCTGCACGCGATGCAGGCGCGGCAGTGCTGCTGGTCAGCGAAGACCTTGACGAACTGCTCGAACTGGCGGACCGCATCGTGGTGATCGCGGAGGGCAAACTGGTGTTCGAGACGCCGGCGGCACGTGCGGATCGGACCGTGCTCGGTCAGCATATGGCAGGGCACGGCGACACGCCGGCGCATCGCGCCGTACCCGCAGAAAGAATGAAGGAAGCCATCGGATGACACAGCAAACCCCGCTGACGATCGACGCCCAACCGGGTCCCTTCACGTTGGACCCCACGAAAACCGCGCTGGTCTTGATCGACATGCAACGCGATTTCATCGAACCGGGCGGCTTCGGCGAATCGCTTGGTAACGACGTGTCGCTGCTGGCTGAGATCGTGCCGACCGTCGCCGCGCTGCTGGCCTTCGCGCGCAAGCATCAATGGCTCGTGGTGCACACGCGTGAATCGCACGCGGCGGATCTGTCCGACTGCCCGCCGGCGAAACGGCTCAGAGGCGCGCCCAATGCCCGCATCGGCGATGCAGGACCCATGGGGCGCATCCTGATTCGCGGCGAGCCCGGTAATGCAATCATCGAGCCGCTCGCGCCGCTTGCCGGTGAACTCGTGATCGACAAACCCGGCAAGGGCGCGTTCTACGCCACCCGGCTCGGCGAAGAGCTCGCGACGCGCGGCATCACGCATCTCGTGTTCGCGGGCGTGACCACCGAAGTGTGCGTGCAGACCTCGATGCGCGAAGCCAACGACCGTGGCTACGACAGTCTGCTGATCGAAGACGCAACCGCCAGCTATTTCCCCGCGTTCAAACAGGCGACGCTCGAGATGGTGCGCTCGCAAGGCGGCATTGTCGGCTGGACCGCACCGCTTGCTTCATTGACGAAACTCGACGAGACGATCCCGGCATGGAGATAAATCAGCCCGAAGTGGTAGCGCAAGTGCAGGCAGCCTTTGTCGAATACGAGCGGGCGCTGGTCGACAACGACGTCGCGGCAATGAACGCGCTTTTCTGGCACACGCCGGAGACGGTCCGCTATGGAATCGCCGAAATCCAGCATGGCGGCGAAGCGATCCGTGCATGGCGCGAGAGCTGCGAGCCGGTGCCGAAGTCGCGCAAGCTGCATCGCACCGTGGTAACAACGTTCGGCACAGACTTCGCCACCGTCAGCACTGAGTTCACCAGTGATGCGACGCCTTTGATCGGCCGTCAGATGCAGACGTGGGCGAGGCTCGGTCCCGCCGACGGCTGGAAGATCGTCGCGGCGCACGTCAGCCTTATCGCCATGCCATGAAACGCCGATAATAAGAAAAAAGGGGATGTGGCATTAATGAACGACGATACGACAAATCTGCTCGAGACCCCCGCGGAGCCTGACACGCCTGCCGTGCCGGGCGCCGCCAATCCGCTCGCCGAGCAGGTGTACCAGCAGTTGAAGAACGATATCTTCAGCTTTCGCCTGTTTCCCGGCGACCGTTTTTCCGAAAACGGCATCGCGCAGCACTACGGCGTGTCGCGCACGCCGATGCGCGACGGCCTGTTTCGTTTGCAACGCGAGGGTTATCTGGAAGTCGGCTTCCGGCGTGGCTGGAAAGTCTCGCCGATCAATTTCGACCAGCTCGATCAGCTCTACGATTTGCGCATCGTGCTGGAGGTAGCGGCCGTCGAACGCGTGGGGGCGGGCGGCGACGTCGCGCATGCGGCCGTCGAAGCGCTGAAGGCGATATGGTGCGTCGAGCCCGAATTGCGCGAGAGCGACCCGGTCAAGATGTTCGGCATGGATGAGAACTTCCACCGTCAACTGGTCGCGGCGACCGGCAACGCGGAGATGCTGCGCGTGCATAACGAAGTGACCGAGCGCATCCGCATCGTGCGTAGATTGGACTTCCTCAAACCGCACCGCACGAGCGCCACCTACGACGAGCACGCCACCATGCTGAACCTGATCGAACGCAACCGGGTGACGGAAGCGATCATCCTGCTGCGCGCGCATATCACGCAGAGCAAGCTGGAAGTGCGCAAGATCACGCTTTCCATGCTGGCCGCTGCGCGCGATAGCAAGTTGCCGTTTGTGTCCTGAGTGACCACCCTCACTCGTACGAAAACGCCCCGCCGAACTTATCCATCCGCTCCAGCGCCATCCCCGAGCCACGCACCACACAGGTCAACGGCGCTTCGGCGACGAACACCGGCAGGCCGGTTTCTTCCGCGAGCAGGCGGTCGAGATCGCGCAGCAACGCACCGCCGCCCGCGAGCATGATGCCGCGCTCGGCGATGTCGGCGCCCAGTTCCGGCGGCGTCTGTTCCAGCGCGATCTTCACCGCCGAAACGATCTGGTTCAGCGGATCGGTGAGCGCTTCGAGAATCTCGTTGCTGGACACCGTGAAGCTGCGCGGAATGCCTTCGGACATATTGCGGCCCTTGACTTCCATCTCCTTGACTTCGGAGCCCGGAAACGCGGAGCCGATTTCCTTCTTGATGGCCTCGGCAGTCTGCTCGCCGATCAGCATGCCGTAGTTGCGGCGAATATAGTTGACGATCGCATCGTCGAACTTGTCGCCGCCCACGCGCACCGAACCTTTATAGACGACACCACCGAGCGAGATCACGCCCACTTCGGTCGTGCCGCCGCCGATATCGACCACCATCGAGCCGGTCGCTTCCGACACCGGCAGGCCGGCGCCGGTCGCTGCGGCCATCGGCTCTTCGATCAGATAGACCTGCGAGGCGCCCGCACTATGCGCGGCTTCCTTGATCGCGCGGCGCTCGACCTGAGTCGACCCGCATGGTACGCAGATGATGATGCGCGGCGACGGCGCGAACATCCGCGACTCGTGCGCCATCTGGATGAAGCGCTTGATCATCTGCTGGGTGATGTTGAAGTCGGCGATCACGCCGTCCTTCATCGGGCGGATCGCCTCGATATTGCCCGGCACCTTGCCGAGCATCTGTTTCGCTTCCTTGCCGACGGCCAGAATGATCTTCTTACCGTTCGGGCCGCCTTCCTGACGAATCGAGACCACCGAGGGTTCGTCCAGCACGATGCCCTTGCCACGCATATAGATCAGCGTGTTCGACGTGCCGAGGTCGATTGCCAGGTCGTTGGAAAAATAGCCACGCAAAAAACCGAACATGCAAATTCCTGTCTCGCTGATGCCGGGCGCGTGAGCGCGCCGCTTGGGATGCCGCCCGGAGGCGGCAGGCGACCAGGTGATGGCCGGAGAGAGGGAAGAATAACAGTTTCGGGCGCCGGGCTACTTCGGCGGGCGTGCTCGCAGCAAGTTGTCGCCCTGCCATTTGATGCGGTCGCAGTTGCTTTTGACCCGCACTGCGAATTCCGACGGGGAGTTGAGTTGCAGCGCGCGCATCTGGATCGCATCGCTATCCCCGCGCTGCCAGCCCGCCTGCCAGCGCGTATCGAACTGGCTGGCTTCGGTCAGGACCTTTCTGAGTTTCTCCTTGTACTCGACCACGTCCTGCTCGGAGCCTCCGCAGAATTCTTTGGCAAAGCGGGCGCGCTGGCCCGCGGCTTCCGCGCTGCCGTTGGCGCTGTCTTCGCTGGCTAACACGGATCGCGGCTGGGTCAGCAGCAGAAGCGACAAAAGCAGCGCCAGTACGGGTGCCAGCGCAACCAGGGCGTGATAGCGAGACCGGTTTTTATACACGATTGCCTCCTTGTGGCCGTCCTCCGGCGCCGCAATGAATCGCATGTGTGCAGCGACGGAGCGTGCTGCCCCCATATTACCGTGTATAGCTATAGACGCCCGGCCAGCGCTACTTACGGCGCGTTGGTCAGCGCCGGATCGAGATAGGCGCTCACGTTCTGCGATTGCTTGTAGACGGCGTTGCGTACGTTGAACTTGTCCGCGTTCACGCTCGAACCGTACACCGAGTCCAGCCCGTCACCTTTGACGAAGGCCTTCCTCGCCGCCGTCGCGTCGAGCAGGTGCGTGCCTTTCAGCAACGGAAGATATTGGGCCGGCGTCAGGCCGACGCGCGCGGACATGATCTTGACGGCATCCGGTTGCGTCTTCGGATCGTTGATGTAGGCCACGCAGCGATACCAGACCTTGATCACCTTGGCCCAGTCGGCCTTGCGCGACTGCAGACTGACCGGATTGACCGTGATCGCGTCATAGATCAGGCCCGGCGCGTCGGCCGAGGTGAAGATGGGACGTGAGCCCGGCACGCGCTTGAGTGCTTCGCCCGCGTTCGGTTGCCATGCGCCGACCGCTGCGACGTCGCCGGACGACGCCAGCACTTGCGGCAACTCATTCGTCTTCGCGTTGACGAGCGTGATGTCCGATTCCTTGAGCGCATGCTTTTCGAGCGCCGTGTCCAGCAGCAGGTGATCGACCAGACCCATTTCGACCCCAACTTTCTTGCCCTTGAGTCCGGCCACGGTGCGAATGGGCGGCTTGGCCACGATCATGTCGTTGCCGCTCGAGTAGTCGGTCAGGAGAATCATCACGTTTTTGGCGCCGCTTGCGCCGGTGACCAGCGCATCGCCGTTGGTTGCGCCGACCGCGTCGAGTTTGCCGGCGGAGAACGCGTCGAGTGAGGCCGAGTAGTCGAACCACTGGAAATTGACATCCACGCCGGCTTCCTTGAACCAGCCTTTGTCGATGGCAACCTGGAACGCGACGAAGCCGGGCCAGTCGCTATAGCCGATGGCGAGCGGCGTGGTCGCTTGTGCAGGTGCGGCGGCAAAGGCGATAGAGACCGCGGCGGCAGCACCGGCGATCGCGCCACGCATGCGGCGCGACGAGGCAAGGCTGCTCAGTAAGGTAAGGGACGTACGGGCGGATTCGAAGCGTTTCATCGTTTTCTCCAGGAGACCGGTCAATTGCGATTGTTGAGTTGGATCGCGCGGCGACTGCGCGATAAAACAACATGACCGGTTCCCGCGAGAATCCGATTGGTGCGGACACTGTGCGAAAACTGCGGGAGACAAACGCCGGCCACGGAGAGGCACGATAGGCATCGCTATCGCCAATCTCCCGGGCTTTTGTCCCGCCGTGTAGTGCGGCCAGCTCGTTCCCGGATCAAGTCCGAATCGAACGAACAGGTGCACCGGGCTGCTCTCGGACCAGACATTCTCGCGAACCGGAACCCTAGCATCCCTAAGATGCGACGCTGCCGCACCTCTCGGCGATTAATCTAGCGAGAAATATGCCAGCCGGATTGCGCGATGCCTCGAGATGCTTGTTATGCGAATGCTTCAACGCGGACATGGCGTCAAAGGCTCAATCCAAGGTGGCGAAACGCTGATGCACGTAGGCGAGAAACTGCTCGAGGCGTTCCTCGATCGAGGCCGCGAGACTGACCCGTTTGATGCGGCGATCCGCTTCGGAACTCGTCTCCAGCAGCCAGCCGGCGTCGATCAGCTCCTGCACGTAGCGCACCGCGGTGCGGCGGCTCACGCCAGGCATGAACTCGTAGAGCGCCGTCTTGGCGAAATCATCTTCCGGTTCGACCCACATCCGGCAAAACAGATCGCTGTAGTTAAGGTCGTTCAGCCCCAGGTCGCCGAAATGCGAGGACCACTGCCAGTCCATGTCGAGAATGGCGCGCGCGACGGCTTGCCCCTTGTGACGCGCAAGTTTCTTCTTCATCGATTCACCACGAGGAGGAGGGGTGCACAGTTTAAGTGCTAATCGCGCCGGAAATTGGGCGCGCCAGAATTATGCATGGCGAGGCCGGGATATTTTATTGGCGAAGGAATTTCGTGTGTACTATTGCATGCAATTTTGCATGTAATTGGAGAGGCGATGAAATTCGAATTGTTCAAGACGTTCTGGGGATTCGATGGTGGTCCGCATGATGCGGCGCCAATGGTACGTGCCGCCGGGTTCGACGGTATCGAAGCGCCGGTTCCGACGGGTGGGGTTGAGCGTGAAGCGTTTGCGCAGGCAATCGCGGATGAACGTCTCGAGTTCATTGCGGAAATTACGACGGCGGGCAGTTATGTGCCGGAACGGTCCGCCACACCCGCGGACCACCTGCGCGACTTCGAAGAAAAGATCGTTTGGGGCAAGCCGCTCAAGCCACGCTTTTTCAATGTGATGGCGGGCTGCGACGCATGGCCGGCCGCCACACAGGTGGATTTCTTCACGCGCGCGGTGGAAATCGCCGCGAAGCACGAGGTGATCTGCAGCTTCGAGACGCATCGCGGCCGCTCGTTCTACAACCCATGGATTACCCGCGACGTCGCGCGTGCCGTGCCGGACCTCAAGCTGACTTGCGACTTCAGCCATTGGGTATCGGTGTGCGAGCGTCTTCTCGACAGCGAGTGGGACACGATCCTCGAGCTTGCGCCGCATGCGCATCATCTGCACGGGCGTGTTGGCTATCCGCAAGGTCCGCAGGTGCCGCATCCGGCTGCACCTGAGTACGCGGACTGCCTCGCCTCGCATCAGCGGATCTGGGAGGCGCTGTGGAGCGCGCAGGTCGATAGGGGCTATACGACCACGACGATGACACCCGAGTTCGGCCCCGACGGTTATCTGCACACTTTGCCGTTCACGAATGCTCCGGTGGCCGATCTATGGGAGATCAACACGTGGATGGGGCGCGAAGAGCGACGTCACATCGCGGCGTTTCTTGCCGGACGTGAGGCGCGTGGCGGCCAGCAAACCGAATCGCAAGCGAACCTGTCCGCGCAAATGCATTCGCCGACTCAATCGCCCACCGAACCGCAGCCCGTATAAGCCAAGCTCATGAGCCAATCCCACACGCGTTTCGACCGTCTGCCCATCGTCGACGTCAGCGGCCTTTTTAGCGATGATCCCGACCAGCGTCTTGCAGCCGCCCGCGAACTCGACCGCGCGGCGCGTGACGCGGGTTTTTTCTACGTCACTGGTCATCAGGTCTCGCGTGCACAGCAAGCTGCGCTCATAGAACAGGCCAAGCAGTTCTTCGCCGCCCCCGACGACTGGAAGATGCGCTATTACATTGGCAAATCGACTGCGCATCGTGGCTATGTACCCGAAGGCGAAGAGGTTTTCGCAGGCGGCAAGCGCGACAGGAAGGAAGGTTTCGACACGGGCCGGGAACTGCCGCCTGACGACCCGGATGTCCGGGCCGGCACGCCGATGCTCGGGCCGAATTTGTGGCCCGAGCAGCCAGGCTTTCGTGAAGCGATCGGCGGCTATTACGAGGCGGCGTTCGCGCTCGGCCGCGCGTTGTTCCGTGGCTTCTCGCTTGCACTCGGCTTGCCGGAGACGCATTTCGACAGCTATTTGCAGAAGCCCCCGAGCCAACTGCGCCTGCTTCACTATCCCTTCGACCCGTCCGCGGAAGACCGGCCGGGCATCGGTGCGCATACTGACTATGAGTGCTTCACGATCCTGCTGCCGACGGCCCCTGGCCTCGAAGTGATGAACGGCGAGGGTGAGTGGATCGACGCGCCGCCGGTCGACAACGCGTTTGTCGTGAACATCGGCGACATGCTGGAGGTATGGACGGGCGGCACGTATGTGGCGACGTCACATCGCGTGCGCAAGGTGAGGGAAGAGCGCTACTCGTTTCCGCTCTTCTTTGCCTGCGATTACCACACCGTGGTCCTACCACTGCCGCAGTTTGCAACACCCGAGGCGCTGGCGAAATACCCACCGGTTTCGGCGGGAGATCATCTGTTCGCGCAGACGGCGCAGAGCTTTACCTATTTGAAGCAGCGTCTCGAACGCGGTGAGTTGGTGTTGCCGGAGGGGTCGAAGGGGTTGGCGAGCTTTGGGCAGCAGGCTCGTTATGCGGGTACTGAGCAGGATGTTGCCTGACTGATGGCACTCATTGAGGCCGTGTGTGTGGCCGCCCCGGAAGCGCGTTTAGTGCTGGTTATCTGGCCGGAACGTGCTTGCAAGACACAGGTTCTCAACCAACGCGCAGCCTAGTCTACGAGCGGCGCCGTTGCTTTTGCAGTTCGATGAAACGAGCCGACATGAGCGTGTAGAGCGTGCGGCGAAGCGTGGCAAGCGTGAGCATGGTCGGATGAGGGCGGTGAAGTGTGTGACGCCTTATCACGCACACACCGTGCCATCGTGCAGAGCCCCTACACCCCGTGATAAACGTAATCGCGCGGCCCAATCATGGTGCTTCGCGCATTCAACTGGTGCCGGTTTGCCCTCAGCCGTGGTGCGTGCGCCATCAAGCCAATGAACCTCTGCTTGCCGCATTGTGCCGCCGATACCATTCAATCCCTTGCCACAATGCGCCTGCGGCCTCAGCAACATCACGCTGGCACGCAACTCGCTTAGCTACGCAGCGAGAGGTGCGAAGTAATTTGCATCATCTTCAGGATCGCTAGGGTTCCGGTCGTACCGCTTTAAAGGCTTCCAGAAGGCTTCAAAGCGCGCACACGATGTCTGGTCCGAGAGCAATCCGGTCTTGCCGTTCACCTTCTTTCAAGGCGCCGGCGAGGCTCCACGGAGGGATAAAAGCCCGGGAGGTCGCGATGTCGGTCAATCGCCCTCTCATGCTTTTTCCCAACCGATACCTGGAGCCTCCATGTCGACGCAAACCTCAGTCGATCTCGCACCGATCCCGCATGTGTTGTGGGAAACAGTGATTCCTGCCGGCACGCATTGGTCCGGCGTGCTGCGCCGTGGCATGGCGCTGCGCATCGTCGATCCCGAGGGCGGCGCCAATCTGGCCGCCGTGTTCTACCGGCACGACGAACCGCTCGAACGCTACAACATGGCCGATACCTTGAAGGCACAACACACCGCGCATCTGACACGCGGTCACGTGCTCTATTCGGATATGGGCCGCGTCATGGCGTCGATCACCGCCGATACGCTCGGCTGGCACGATCCGCTAGGCGGCCTAGGCGACGCCGAACTGTTCGCCGACAAATACGGCACAGCCCGCTATCAGCAACATCGCAATGCGATGGTCCGCAACGGCCGCGACAGCCTGTTGCTTGAGCTGGCGAAACACGGTCTGGGTACGCGCGATCTCGTCGCCAATATCAACTTTTTCAGCAAGCTCGCGATCGGTGAGGATGGCTCGCTCGACTTCGTCGCGGGACATTCCCCTGTCGGCGCGGCCTTCGATCTGCGTTTCGAAATGGACACGCTCGCCGCGTTTTCGAGCGCACCGCATCCGCTGAACCCTTCCTCCGAATACGAACCGAGGCCCGTCAAGCTGATCGCGTACCGCGCGTATGCCGCCGATGCCTCCGTACCGGCCGACGATCCTTGCCGCGCCGCGTGCCCTGAGAACGGGCGCGGCTTCGTCAACACCGATCGTCTGTTCGTTTAAGGAGACCCGCGATGCCTATCATCGAAAGCAAACTCGACATCCGTAACGCGGTCTACGATCTCACACTGCCGTCCGGCCAGCCGTGGCTGCATGAAATCAAACGCGGCCAGTTGTTCCGCATTCTCGACCTGGAAGGCAATCAGGCCGTCGACACGCTGTTCTACAACAGCGCCGATCCGCTCGAACGCTACAGCGCGCAGGACACGATTCGCGCGCAACGCAATCTCTATCTGTCCGCAGGCAGCGTGCTGATGTCGAACTTAGGCAAGCCGATGCTGACCATCGTCGCGGACACCTGCGGGCGCCACGACACGCTCGGCGGAGCCTGCGCCGCCGAGAGCAACACAGTGCGTTACGCGCTCGACAAGCGCTATATGCATAGCTGCCGCGACAGTTTCCTGCATGCCATTACGCATTGCACCTGCGGCGTTGGCACGCAGCTCACCAAACGCGACATCGTCAGCAATATCAACTTTTTCATGAATGTGCCGGTGACACCACTCGGCAAACTGACCTTCGAAGACGGCATCTCCGCCCCGGGTAAATACGTCGAAATGCGCGCCGAGATGGACGTGACGGTACTGATCTCGAACTGTCCGCAGTTGAACAATCCGTGCAACGGCTATAACCCGACGCCCGTGCGGCTGACCATCTGGGACAGCCAATGACATTCGACAAAGTCCTGATTGCCAATCGCGGCGAAATTGCCTGCCGTGTGATTCGCACGCTCAAACGCCTCGGCATTGCGTCGGTTGCGGTCTATTCAGAGGCCGATCGCCACGCCATGCACGTGATGCTCGCTGACGAATCGATCTGCATCGGCCCGGCGGTGGCGGCCGCCAGCTATCTGAATAGCGCAGCGATTCTCGAGGCGGCGCGTGCGACCGGCGCGAATGCCGTGCATCCCGGCTACGGTTTTCTCTCGGAGAACGCGGCTTTCGCGCAGGCATGCGAAGACGCGGGCATCCGTTTCATCGGGCCGCGCCCCGCGCAGATGCGTGAATTCGGCCTGAAGCACACGGCACGCGAGCTGGCACGAGCAAACGACGTGGCGCTACTACCCGGCACCGGCCTACTGCCTGATGTAACTGCCGCGCTAAGCGAGGCCGAATCGATCGGCTATCCCGTGATGCTGAAAAGCACCGCGGGCGGCGGCGGCATCGGCATGTCGCTGTGCCGCGATGCGGCACAACTGGAGAGCGTGTTCGCATCGGTCGCCCGGCTTGGCGAGGCCAACTTCGCGAACGCGGGTGTCTACATCGAGAAATTCGTCGAGAACGCGCGCCATATCGAAGTGCAGATTTTTGGCGACGGCCGGGGCGGCGTGATCGCGCTCGGCGAACGCGACTGCTCGGTGCAGCGGCGCAATCAGAAGGTGATCGAGGAAACGCCCGCACCCGGTCTGACACAAGCGGAACGCGCGGCGTTGCATGCGAGTGCCGTGCGCCTCGCGCAGGCTGTGAAGTATGAATCAGCCGGCACGGTCGAGTTCGTATTCGACGCCGACACGCGGCGCTTCTATTTCCTCGAGGTGAACACGCGGCTGCAGGTCGAGCATTGCGTTACGGAGGAGGTGACGGGTGTCGACCTGGTCGAGTGGATGATTCGTCAGGCAGGGGGCGCACTTGCGCCGCTCGACACGCTGGTTGCGACGCCCAGCGGGGCGAGCATCCAGGTCCGCTTGTACGCTGAAGATCCGCACAAGCAGTTTCAGCCGAGCGCGGGCGTGCTGACCCACGTCGCTTTCTCCGCCGATGCGCGGGTCGACACCTGGGTCGATGCAGGCACCGAAGTCAGCGCGTTTTACGACCCGCTGCTCGCGAAGATCATCGTCAAGGGCGCAACACGCGATGCCGCGCTCGCCGCCATGCGCGCCGCGTTGGCGCAAACCCAGTTGTACGGCATCGAGACGAACCTCGACTATCTGCGCGCCATCGCCGGTTCGGCGACCTTCGCGCGCGGCGAGCAAACCACCGCCTTCCTCACGCGCTTCGTGTTCGCGCCGCACACTATCGACGTGCTCGACGGCGGCGTGCAGACCACCGTGCAGCAGACGCCGGGACGGGTTGGCTACTGGGACATCGGCGTGCCACCGTCGGGCCCCATGGACGATCTGTCGTTCCGCCTTGCCAACGAACTGCTCGGCAATCCGGCCGACGCGGCGGGACTCGAATGCGCGATGGTCGGCGCGACACTGCGCTTCAACACCGCGACGCTGTTCGTGCTGGGCGGCGCGCCGCTCGCCGCCACACTCGACGGCCAACCGGTCACGCTCTGGCAGGTCACGCGGGCACCGGCGGGTTCGGTGCTCAAGCTCGGCGGCGTGACCGGCGCGGGCATGCGTGCCTGTCTCGCGCTCAAGGGCGGCTTGCAGGTGCCGGATTATCTCGGCAGCAAGGCCACCTTCACGCTGGGCCAATTCGGCGGCCACGCGGGGCGCGCCTTGCGCAAGGGCGACGTGCTGCATCTTGCCGCCGACGCAGGTCGCGGCGAAGCGGGCGCGCAACTCGATCCGGCGCGCGTGCCGGCGCTGACGCACGACTGGACCCTCGGCGTGCTCGACGGTCCCCACGGTGCACCGGACTTCTTCACGCCCGACGACATCGCGATGCTGTACGGCACGCGCTGGACGGTTCACTACAACTCAAGCCGCACAGGCGTCCGGCTGATCGGCCCGAAGCCGCAATGGGCGCGCACGGACGGCGGCGAGGCCGGGCTGCATCCGTCGAATATTCACGACAACGCGTATGCGGTCGGCGCGGTCGATTTCACCGGCGACATGCCGGTGATTCTCGGCCCGGACGGTCCGAGCCTCGGCGGTTTCGTCTGTCCAGTAACCGTGGTGGGCGACGAGCTATGGAAGCTCGGGCAACTGCGGCCGGGGGATGCGGTGCGGTTCGAACCGGTACGCGCGCAAGCGCTGTCGATGGCGTCTGCGGCACCTACAGCAACCGCAGCAACGACAAACCTCAACGCTCACGATTGCATTCTCTACAGCGATCCATCGGCCGGTGAGGGCACGGGCGTGGTCTACCGCCGCTCCGGCGATCAGAACGTGCTGGTCGAATACGGCCCGCTTATGCTGGACCTGAACTTGCGCTTTCGCGTGCATGCGTTGATGAACTGGCTCGATGCACACCGGCTGCCCGGCATCGTCGATCTCACGCCGGGCATCCGTTCGCTGCAGGTGCATTTCGACCCGCGCACGCTGTCGCACGACACCTTGCTCGCGCATCTTCAGCAGGCCGAGCGCGAACTGCCCGCCGTCGACGAGATGCGCGTGCCGAACCGCATCGTGCATCTGCCGCTGTCATGGGACGACCCGTCGACGCGGATCGCGATCGAACGCTACATGCAGTCGGTGCGGCCCGATGCGCCGTGGTGCCCGAGCAATATCGAGTTCATTCGCCGCATCAACGGTCTGAATAGCATCGACGACGTGAAGCGCATCGTGTTCGACGCGCGTTACCTGGTCATGGGTCTCGGCGACGTCTATCTCGGTGCGCCGGTGGCGACGCCGCTCGATCCGCGCCACAGGCTCGTCACGACCAAATACAACCCGGCGCGCACCTGGACGCCGGAGAATGCGGTGGGAATCGGCGGCGCCTATCTGTGCGTGTATGGCATGGAAGGGCCGGGCGGCTATCAGTTTGTCGGCCGCACCGTGCAGATGTGGAACCGCTATCGCACCACGCGCGAATTCGAAGCCGGCAAGCCGTGGCTGCTGCGGTTTTTCGACGAGATCCGCTTCTACGAAGTCAGCGAGGCCGAGTTGGCTGATCTGCGCGCCGACTTCATCGCAGGTCGCGCGAGTCTGAAGATCGAGGAATCGGTCTTCGACCTTGGCGCGTACAACCGCTTCCTGAAAGACGAAGCCGAATCGATCTCTGCCTTCAAACGCCTGCAACAGGCGGCGTTCGACGAAGAGCGCGAACGCTGGAACGCAGCGGGGCACGCCGAGTATGTCGGCGAGCCGGGCAGCGACGCGGGTTCGGCCACCGGCAACGGGGCGGACGACGCATTGGCGGCCGGTCAGCAGAGCATAGTCGCCGATGTCTCGGGCAGCGTCTGGAAACTGCTCGTCAGCGAAGGCGAGCGCGTGAGCGAAGGGCAGGTGGTGGCAATCGTCGAATCGATGAAGATGGAAGTGTCCGTTGTCGTCACCGAAGACGGTGTGATCGAAACGATCGATTGTGCGGCCGGCGCGGCGGTCGTCGCGGGTCAGCGCTTGATGGTGCTGCGTGCCGACGTGGCGGCCGGGACCACGGAGGAGGCGACGTGCAAATGAAGCAAGCCAACGAACTGTTCGAATCGATGTCGATTGCTGCGCTGCAGCCGCGCCGCACGTCAGGCGGATCGAGTTCCGATACCGAACGCCGCCCTGGAGAATCCCATGACCGTCATTAACAGAAGCGACTGGTTCGCGGTGCGCCGCGAACTCTCCGCACGCGGCAAGTGGCTATTGGGCTTCGGCTCGTTTTTGTTGCCGGTTCTCGTATGGTGCATCGTCAGCTACGTGCCGTTCGTCTGGCATCCGCAGATGCTGATCGAGAGCCCAGGCAGCGTCGACTATTTCCAGCCCGGCATGCGCGTCGACAAGGACGTGTTCGCCGACGAACTGAGCCATGCGCAAGCCGCCCACACCGCGTTGCCGAGGGGCGAACCAGTCAACCCGGTCTACCTGCCCGCGCCCCACGAAGTGCTGCGTGCGTTCTACACCGCGTTCACGACACCCCCTGCGTCGCGCGACGGCGTATGGCTGCATCAAAGCCTGTGGCACAGCATCCAGGTGATCTTCTGGGGCTTTCTGCTGTCGTCGGTGATCGGTGTGCCGATCGGCATTGTCTGCGGGACTTACAGCGCGATTGCGCGGCTGCAGGAGCCGTTTTTCGAGTTCTTCCGCTACTTGCCGGCGCCCGCGTTCGGTGCGCTGATGGTGGCGATCCTCGGCATTTACGACGGTCCGAAGATTGCCATCATCGTGATCGGCACGCTGTTCCAGCAGGTGCTGATTGTGGCGAACACCACGCGCAAGCTGGAGTACGGCCTGTTCGAAGCGGCGATGACGCTCGGTACGAAGAAACTCAAGCTGCTCACGCATGTGGTGATTCCCGGCATCCTGCCTGACCTGTACCGGGATCAGCGCATTCTGCTCGGCTGGGCGTGGACGTATCTGATCGTGGCGGAACTGGTCGGCACCAGCTCCGGTATCACGTGGTACATCACGCAACAGGCGCGCTATGAGCATTTCGACAACGTCTACGCGGCCATCATGATGATCGGGATTATCGGACTCGGCACCGATCTCGTGCTGGCCTATGTCGGCCGCAAGCTGTTTCCGTGGGACCGCACGCTCAAGGCGTAGCAGGACCGATCGAGCCACGGCCTGGTGTCATACATCGCAGCGCACAGCACCTCATTGCACCGCATTCAAGGATTCAATCATGTTAAATCCGCAACCGATTCCGTCATACCTTATCCAGTCCGAAGCGGTGCGTGAGCGTTTCGACCGTCTGAAGTCGCGCGAGGTGATCCTCGAAGTTCGCGATCTCGACAAGCGCTTCGAGAGCGCGCAGGGCGAGTGCACCGCATTGAACGGCATCAGCTTCAAAACGCACCGGCGCGAGTTCGTCTGCGTGATCGGGCCGTCGGGCTGCGGCAAGTCGACCCTGATCCGCATTCTTGCGGGCCTCGAGCGGCAGACGAGCGGCAGCGTGCTGCTCGACGGCAAGCCGGTGGAGGGGCCCGGCGCCGATCGCGGCATGGTGTTTCAGGGCTACACGCTGTTTCCGTGGCTGACAGTCAAGAAGAACGTCATGTTCGGTTTGAAGATGAACGGCCACAGCAGCATGCACGCCGAGCGCGATGCGCTGCAATGGCTCGATCTGGTCGGTCTGACAAAGTTCGCCAACGCGTATCCGCATCAATTGTCCGGCGGGATGAAGCAGCGCGTGGCGATTGCTCGCGCGCTCGCGAACCGGCCGCGGATTCTGCTGATGGACGAACCGTTCGGCGCGCTCGATGCGCAGACTCGCGCGAAGATGCAGACGCATTTGCTCGATATCTGGCGCAACATCGACGTGACCGTGCTGTTCATCACGCACGATCTGGACGAAGCGATTTTTCTCGCCGACCGCATCCTGGTGCTGAAGGCAAATCCCGGCGAGGTGCAGGAATTGATCGAAGTGCCGGTGCCACGTCCGCGCGACTATTCGCAGGCCACGTCGCCAGAGTTTCTTGCTACGAAGGCGCGGCTCGAAGCGCTGATTCATCCGCCCACGGCGGCGGGCGAGGAAGACGATGTCGTCAAGCCGCATATGGTCCGGATGACGGATGTGACGGATAACGTCGAGTAGGAACGTAGCGCGCTTGAGCCGGGAGTGGCCATTTGCCGTTGTGCGAACGGGTATGGCCGGCTGCCGTCCCCGGCCAACATTACCGAATCGTAATCACCAGACGCTCCGCTTGCCGGTATGATTTAGGGTCAAGCACAGCGGAGCACTCCCATGCGAATCCTGGTGATCGAGGACGAGCTCAAAACAGCGGCTTATCTGAAGAAAGGCCTGGAAGAATCCGGCTACGCGGTCGATGTCGCGAACGATGGCCCACAAGGGCTGCTCCTCGCGCAGGAAGAAGAGTACGACGTGATCGTGCTCGACGTGATGCTGCCCGGCATGGACGGCTGGACCGTCGTCAAGACCTTGCGCAGCACGCGTACCACGCCGGTGCTGTTTCTCACCGCCCGTGACGACGTCGACGACCGCGTGCGCGGCCTCGAACTCGGCGCAGACGATTACCTCGTCAAGCCCTTCGCCTTCGTCGAATTGCTGGCCCGGGTGCGCACGCTGGCGCGCCGGGGGCCGCCGCGCGAAAGCGAACTGATCAAGGTGGGCGATCTGGAAATGGACGTCAATCGCCGGCGCGTGAAACGCGGCGGCGTGCGTATCGATCTCACGCCGCGCGAGTTTTCGCTGCTGCAGTTGCTTGCGCGCCGCCAGGGCGAAGTGCTGAGCCGCACGCAGATCGCGTCCTATGTGTGGGACATGAATTTCGACAGCGACACGAATGTCGTCGAAGTCGCGATCCGCCGGCTGCGCACCAAGATCGACGATAACTTTCCCGTCAAGCTGATTCACACGGTACGCGGCGTCGGCTATGTGCTCGAATTGAAGGACGCCGCTTGATGCGCCGCCGCTCGCTCGCCGCGACGCTTACACTTGCCTTCGGTGTCACCACGCTCGCGGTTTTCGTGCTCGCCGGGAGTTTTCTGTACCTTGCGCTGGGGAAGCAGATCCAGGCGCAGGACGACCTCGACATCGTGCTGGCTGCGCGCCACGCACGGCGGCTCGCCGAGGAGCTCGCTACGCCGAAAGGGATTCGCGAGCACGGTGACCGGTTGATCAGCATCGTGCTGGGCAATGAAGCGATGTCGATGGAGGTGTTCGGTCCCGATGGGCGTATGTCGATCGAACACAACGCCGGGGAGACGTTTGCGCCGCAGGGTGACGCGGCGACCGGGGCTGCCTCGGCAGTTTCAAATGCGCCTGATGCTTCCGTTGCACCCAATGCGGCAAGCGAAACGGGCGAAGGAGGCGCGGCAAGCGATATCCACGACCCCGGCGAGACCGCTGAAGCTGGCGGCGTCGAGACGATCGCCGCGCTGCCGCCGCTCACGCGCATTCCCGCTGCGGCGCGCATCACCGACGTGGATATCGGCAACTGGACCGGCCGCAACGGTGCACCGATCCGCGGCATCCTCGCGGACGCGCGGCTGCACGACGGCGACACCGCGACCGTGTTGATTGCGCGCAACATGAGCGACCGCTGGCGGCTACTCGACCGCTATCGCGACAAGCTCAACCTGGCAGGCGCAGCCGGCGTGATTCTGACGATGCTGCTGAGCTATCTGCTGATTCGTGCCGCCTTGCGGCCCTTGCGCGATATCGCGGCGAGTGCGGGCCTCGTCACGGTCAATCGCCTGAACACGCGGGTCACGGTGGCGCGCGTGCCGAGCGAACTTGAAGCACTGGTAAGCGCGCTCAATGCCATGCTCGAACGCGTCGATCACGGCTTTCAGCGCCTGTCGCGTTTCACAGCCGACCTCGCACACGATATGCGCACACCGATTAGCAACATGCGCGGCGCCGCCGAAGTCGCACTTGCCCGGCCACGCTCCACCGACGAATATGAATCCCTGCTCGCATCGAATCTGGAAGAGTGCGACCGGCTCTCCCGAATGATCGAAAACGTGCTGTTTCTTGCACGCGCCGAGCATCCGCAGTTCGTCAAACATATGCGCGCGTTCGAGGCGGGGCAGGAACTGACGCGGATCGCCGAATACTTCGAGGGCATCGCTGACGATGCGAATGTCAGGGTGCAGGTCACCGGTGCGGCGACGCTGACGGCGGATCTCGAACTGTTTCGTCGCGCCGTCAGCAATCTGCTCGCCAACGCGATTCGCTACACGCCACGCGGCGGCGAGATCGCGCTCGATGTTCGCGCATCGGCCGATTCGGTGCGTATCACCGTGTCGAACCAGGGGCAGCCGATCGCCGCCGAGCACCTCGAACGGATTTTCGACCGTTTCTATCGCGTCGATCCGTCGCGCAGCGCCTTGCCGTCGTCCGGTGTGTCGCAGGGGTCCACGGGTTCGACGGGGCTCGGGCTTGCCATCGTCCGCACAATCATGGAGTTGCACGGCGGCACGGTGCATGCGGAGAGCGACGCGCAGAGCACGCGGTTCGTGCTTACGTTCCGGCGGGTTTAGGGCCATCCCACGTCCCACCCAGCGCCTTTAACAACAGTACGCTCGATTCCAACTGCCGCGCCGCAATCTGATCCGCGGTGCGCTCGTTCGTCAGCGCGATAGTCTGCGCGGTCACCACGTCGAGATAACTGACGGCACCCGCGTTGAAGCGGTTTGTCGTGAGCCGCAGCGACAGATCCGCGGCCGTGGTCGCGCGCTGCTGGCTGGCGGCTTCGTCGGCGAGCGAATGCAAGGCGGACAGATTGTCCTCGACCTGCTGGAACGCAACCAGCACCGTTTGCCGGTAGTCGGCGACCGTACCGTCGTATTGCGCCGTCGCGCCATGCAGAGTGGCCGTGCGCCGGCCGCCGTCGAACAGCGTGCCGGCGAGTTGCGATCCGAGCGACCAGAACAGACTCGGTGCGCTCAGCCATGGCGCGAAGAAGGTGCTTTCCAACCCAGCGCTTGCCGACAGCACCAGATCGGGGAAGAAGGCCGCGTGCGCCTCGCCGATCTGTGCATTCGCCGACGCCACGCGCCGTTCGGCTGCGGCAATATCGGGGCGTCGTTCGAGCAGTTGCGACGGCACGCCTATGGGAATGGCCGGCGGCGTCGCAGCCGATCCGTTCGGTGGCAACGTGAAGGTGGAGGCGGGCTCGCCGATCAGCGTGGCAATCGCATGCTGCATCTGCGCGCGCGTCACATCGATGTCGGTGTCCTGCGTGCGCGTTGCTTCGAGTTGGGTGGTGGCCTGAGCGACCGCTGAGGCATCGATCGCGCCGTCTTTCAGTTGCTGCTGCAGCAGCTTCAAGGCGGCGGCGTAGGCGGTCACACTGTCGTCGAGCAGCTTCTTTTGCGTGTCGAGCGAGCGCAGAGAGAAATAGTCGACGGCGAGATCGGCGCTCATCGACAGACGCACGGCTTCGAGATCCGCTTCGCTCGCCTCAGCATCGGCCTTCGCGCTGGTCACGCTATCGCGCACGCGGCCGAACAGATCCGGCTCCCAGCTCGCCGATACGCCGGCCGAATAGTCGGGAATGGTCTTGCCCGCCAGCGCACGGTCCACGAGATTCTGCGAGGTTCTCGAACGATTCTGGGCGACACCGGCAGTGACGGTCGGGAAGAAACCGGCACGCTGGTAATCCACCATCGAGCGCGCTTGCTGCACCTGCGCGACCGCCTTGCGCACGGTCTGATTCGACACGTCGACGCGCGCTTCGAGCTGGTTCAGCACCGGATCGTTGAAGATCGTCCACCAGGGGCCCCGCGGTGCGGCGTCGGCAGGTGCGGCCTGGGTCCAGCCAGGCGCCGCGCCGGCGTACTGTGCGGGGATATCTGCGGTGGGGCGCTGGTACGGCGGCAAAGTCGAGCAGGCGCTCAGCAGTGCGCCGATCAGCGTGGCCACGATCGAACGGCGGAACAACGGGCGTGGAAGAGATATGGGAGACATTCGGCTCGTCCTTTCGATGACTGGCGCTCAGCTATGCGTGGCCGGCGCGATCTGCACGAGCTGGCCGGTACTCAGCGAATCGCCTGGGTTATCGATCACGCGGTCGGTCGCCGCGAGGCCTGTGGTGATTTCCACTTGCGTGCCGAAGTCGCGGCCGATGTGCACCGTCTTGAGCGCCGCACGGCCATTGCCGTCGACCACGGCGACCGTCACGCCGTCGGGGCGGAAGAGCAGGGCGCTCACCGGCAGATCGAGCGCCGGTGTGGTCGACTGCAACTGCAGATGCACCTGCACATAAGCACCTGGCATCACCGCGCCATCCTTGTTATCGACGTCGACCTCGACGCGCAGCGTGCGGCTCGACGGATCGATCGAGCCGGTTGTGCGCGCAACCTTTGCGGCGATGTGCCGTCCGGGATATTGCTGCGCGGTCAGATAAACGCCGGTCTCGGGCGTGACGTAGGGCGCGTCGTTCTGTGGTACGTCGACGAACACGCGTAGCACGCCGGTTTGCTGGATGTGAAACAGTTCGCCCGACATACCTGCCGTGCCAGGCGTGCCACCCGCCGTCACGAGTGCGCCGACATCGACGTTGCGCGCGGTGATCGTGCCGTCGAACGGTGCGGTGATCTTCTCGTACGACACCAGCTCGGCGAGATGCGCGACATTGGCCTGCGCCGACGCCAGCATCGCGCGACGCGCTTCCATGTCGCTGACTTTCGTATCGGCGTCCTGCTGCGCGACCGATTGCGTTTTCAGCATCTCCTGCCAGCGCTGCGCCGTGGTCTTCGCGAAGTCGAAGTTGGCCTGCGCGGTGGCTTCGTCGGCACGGGCCTGGCGCAGTTGTGCGTCGAGATCGGGCGCGTCGATCGTGGCGAGCGTCTGGCCGCTTTTCACCTGGGCACCGATGTCGGTGTTCCAGTGCCCGAGATAGCCGCTCGTGCGCGCATAGATCGATGCTTCGGCGAATGGTGTTACCGCGCCGGGCAGCAGCAACTCGTTGACGGCCGGCGCGGGGCGTGGCGCGACCACGGACACGCTGAGGACGCTTTGCGCTTGCGTCTGTTGTGTCAGCGCTGCGCTTGCGTGCAGACGCGGCACGATACCGACGATCAGCAACGCCGCTGCGAGGCCAGCCAATGCGAACGGCCACACGCGACGGCCCGGCTTCGGGCTTGAGGCCATGTTGGCGGCTCGATCAGCCTCAACAGCCGGTTCAGACCTGTCGCCGAGGTCCGGCGGAAGTGATGGATTGTTCATGAGCTAGTTCTCGTCGGAGTCAAAGTGTGCGGGCGGGAACGCGGGATTCTTCTGCGGCAGTGCGAGCCGCGCGGCGTTTGTCGAGCCACGCATGCACCATCCCGTAGACGACCGGAACAAACAGCAAGGTGGACACCGTGCCAAGCGCAAGGCCACCAATCACCGCGCGGCCGAGCGGCGCGTTCTGTTCGCCACCGTCGCCGAGGCCGAGGGCCATTGGCAGCATGCCGATCAGCATCGCGAGCGCGGTCATCAGCACCGGACGGAAGCGGCTGAAGCCTGCCTCGAGCGCGGCCTGCAGCGGCGGCTTGCCGCCGTGGTGGAATTCACGTGCGGTGTTGATTACAAGAATGCTGTTGGCCGTGGCAATGCCGATACACAGAATGGTGCCGGTCAGCGCCGGCACGCTAACGGTCGTGCCCGTGCTGAACAGCATCCATGCAATCCCCGCGAGCGAGCCCGGCAAACCGCTGATGGTGATGAACGGATCGAGCCACGACTGAAAATTGACGACCATCAGCAGATAGACGAGGGCGATCGCGAACACGAGACCGCTTGCGAGGCCGCTGAACGAGTCGTGCATCGCCTGCACCTGGCCGCGCACCACGATCGACGCGCCCGGCGGCAATTGCGGCCGGATCTGGTCGACGAGGCGGTTCACGTCGGTCGCCACGCCGCCGAGGTCGCGCCCTTGCGCCGACGCGAAAATATCGAGCACCGGCTGCACGTTGTAGTGCGAGACGACGGCTTGCTGGGAGGCGCGTGTCAGCGTGCTTATCGCGCCGAGCAGGTTCTGCGGAGCGGGGCCGTTGCCGTTTGCCGCAGCGGACGCCGTCGCCACGCCCGCACCTGCGCCACCGTTCTGCGCGACCGGAATATTGGCCAGCGCCTGCAGCGAGTTGATGTCGTACTGCGGCATCATCGCCATGAGCGGATAGCTGACGCCGTTGCGCGGATCGAGCCAGAAATTCGGCGTGGTCTGGGAACTGCCTGAGAGCGCGATCAGCAGGTTTTGCGATACGTCCCGTTGCAACAGGCCGGCCTGAATCGCTCGCGTACGGTCGACATTCACATTGATCGCGGGTTCGTCGCCCGGTTGCTGGATGCGCGCATCGACGAGGCCGCGCACGCCGCGCAGTTGTGCGAGCAAGCGGTTCGCCACGACGCGATTGGCGTCGAGCTTGTTGCCGACGATCTGGATATCGATCGGCGCAGGCAAACCGAAGTTGAGAATCTGGCTGACAATATCGGCGGGCAGGAAGGCAAACGTGACGCCGGGGAAATCTTTGGAGAGCGTCGTGCGCAGCGTCGCCACATAGGCAGCGGTGGGTTTGTGTCCGGCTGCTAGCGTGATCATCACGTCAGCGTCTTCCGGGCCGATCGGGTCGGATGAATCGTAGGTCAGGTTGATGCCGCTCACCGGCACGCCGATGTTGTCGAGCATGGCTGCGAGTTCCTGCTTCGGGATCATGCTGCGCACACGGGCTTCGACTTCTTCGGTAATGCGCGCGGTGTCCTCGATACGCGTACCGGTCGGTGCACGCAGATGCAGGCGGATTTCGCCGGTATCGACAGCGGGGAAGAAATCCCGGCCGGAAAATGGCACCAGCGCGAGCGAGCCGATACACAGCAGCAGAAAGATCGCGATGAAACGGCGCGGGCTAGCAATAGCCGAACCGAGCACGCCGCGATAGCGTTCGCGCAACCTTTCGAAGCGATGTTCGAAGGCGGCCTGGAAGCGGATCAGGCGCGCAATCGGGCCGTTGCCCGTGACTGGCGCGTTGCTGCGCGCACGCATCAGATACATCGCGAGGGTCGGCACCAGCGTGCGCGAGAAGAAATACGACGCGATCATCGCGAACACCACCGCTTCGGCGAGCGGCACGAATAGATAGCGGGCAACGCCGGAGAGCAGAAACATCGGCACGAACACGATGCAGATCGACAGTGTCGAGACGAAAGTCGGCACGGCAATTTCGCCCGAGCCGTTCAGAATCGCGTCGTGCAGCGGCTCGCCGTTCTCCAGATGGTGCGTGATGTTTTCGATCGCGACGGTGGCATCGTCGACGAGAATACCCACCGCGAGCGCGAGCCCGCCGAGCGTCATGATGTTGATGGTCTGGCCGAGCGCGGAAAGCGCGATCAGTGAGGTCAGTACGGCAAGCGGAATCGACACCGCGATGATCAGCGTGGCGCGCCAGCTGCCGAGAAACAGCAGGATCATCAATGCGGTCAGGGCTGCGGCGATCACTGCCTCACGCGCCACGCCCATCACGGCCGACTTCACGAACACCGATTGATCGGACAGTGCGGTGATATGCAGCGCGCTCGGCAAACCGGCCGCGATATGCGGCAGCATCGCCTTGACCTGCTGGATGATGGTCAAGGTGGACGTGCTGCCGGATTTCTCGACGGTGAGCAATGCGGCGCGTTTGCCGTTGCTGCGCACGATATTGGTTTGCGGCGCATAGCCGTCACGCACATGGGCAACGTCGCGCACATACACCACACCGCCGGCCACCGTCTTGATGGGCAGGTCGTTCAGCGCAGCCACCGTGTCGGTGCTGCCGTTCATCTGCACGTTGTATTCCTTCGTGCCGATCTTGGCGGTGCCGCCCGGGAGAATCAGGTTCTGCGCATTGACGGCGTTGACCACGTCGAGCGGGGAAAGGCCTTTGGCCTGCAGCGCGCGCGGGTCGATATCGACCATGATCTGCCGCACCTTGCCACCGAACGGCAGCGGCACCGCCGCGCCTTGCACCGTCGCCAGTTGCGTGCGGATCTGGCTGTTGCCGAGGTCGTAGAGCTGCTGTTCGGACAGCGTGTCGCTGGAGAGTCCGAGCTGCAGGATCGGCACCGTCGACGCGTTGTACGTGATGATGTTCGGCGGCAGCGTGCCAGGCGGCAGCACGCGCAGGATCGACGCGGAATTGGAGGCCGCTTCGGCAATCGCGCGATTGATGTCCGCGCCGGGGTGGAAAAAGATCTTCACCACCGAGACGCCGTTCAGCGATTGCGACTCGATATGCTCGATATCGTCGACGTCGGAGGTCAGCGCGCGCTCGTAGTTCGAGGTGATGCGGTTGGCCATATCCTGGGCGGAAAAGCCGTTATACGTCCAGACGATGCTGACCACCGGGATGTCGATGTTCGGAAAGATATCGGTCGGCGTGCGCAGTATCGCAAGAGGGCCGACGATAAAGATCAACACCGCGAGGACCACGAATGTATATGGGCGGCGCAGCGCGAGCTTGACGATCCACATGGCGGTTTCCTGAAAAGAGGCAGAGGGAGGCGCGCGGGTTTTGATGCGCGTGGTGGCGCGGGGCGCGGGCTTCTTCGTATGTCAGGAGTGTGGGGGTAGGGCGCTTACCGCTGATGGTCCGCTAGATTACCGTTCTGTTATCTGGGGTTTGGGTTTTTTGTTCTGATTTACGCGCGGTGCGTAGATAACAAAACGGTAATCCGAAGGTCAGTGCTCCGACAGATGAAATGGCAACAATGGGAAGCGTGGTTCAAGCCACTCATTTTTTGCACTTCATCGGAGAGACATCATGAAATTGCTTACCGCTATTGCTGTTGCTGCTCTTAGTCTGCCGTTTGGGGCTACTGCCTTTGCTCAATCTAATCCGTCGGGATTGACCCGCGCTGAGGTCATTGCTCAGCTGAAGCAGGCTCAGGCTGAAGGGCTCGTGCCGGTGCGCAATAATGACTATCCGCCTTCGGCGACGGAGATTGCGCGGAATCGGGAGATTTATGCTATTCAGCATGGAGGGAATGGCGCTGACGCTACCAAGACGGCAGGTGTGCCAGCGGCTCAAACAGAGTCGGCGTCGAATTGATGCTGTGTCTGGACTCCCGCGGTGTTGGCCTTTCCTTGATTTGCTGTTGGTCTATTAGCGTTGCCCCTGTGCGGGGCGGCACCTACTTCTCTTTGCCGGCTGCAAAGAGAAGTAGGCAAGAGAAAGCAGCTCAAACCACTCCTGCTAAGCGGGTCCCGTAGTTTGCATAGGGTAGTGGTGCATCTGGAATCTGGGTTCGTGCACCTGCATACGCTTGTGACAAGGGAGTCATACTTCCGGCGGCGCTGCGCGCGCCGAAGAGTACTTCATAAAACCGCACACTAGGTTTTCGCGCCCGCGTTCTATTCGGCGCGGTGGCCCGTGTTCTTCAACTCAAACCCATCGCCCAATCCACCGCTGCGTCGAACAGGCTGTTTCCCGCCGGCGACAAGTTGCTGAAGGTGTCGTTGTTCAGGAAAAACATCACCCGCCGTGCCGGGGCCAGCGACTCGTAGTCCATCGTCGCACCCTTCTCGTACGCGAAGATCGCCGCCTTCTCCGGTTGCCCATATAACGTCGCAATCGTCGTCGCGCCCAAGCCTGGTTTGCCCCAGCTCATCGCGGCCTGTTTGCCATATACGTTCGTTACGCCTGCCGGCAAACCGGCTGCGATCGGGTGCGGTGCGTTAACCAGCCACAGGTAACGCTCTTTCTCCGCTTCGCCGAAATCGACGTCGTGACGCTTGCCCGTCATCGCGAAGTCATCGAGTAAATCGTTCTCCCATGTCAACAACGGCTTGGCCAGATAGCGCCAGCCACCCACTACCTGTTTCGATGAAACCGTCGATGAAATAACAACGAGATCCGCATCGCCGACTGCCTCCGGCGGTTGCGCCTGGTCCAGCGTGCGCACGCTATAACCTCCCGCTTCAAGGTGTGTCGCGATCTTCTGGTCGACAGCCAGGCTCGGCCCGTTGAGTTGCACGACCATCACGATTTTCTTGCCCGTGCGTGGCCCGCTCGTTGCCGCTCGCGCAGCAGGTGTCGCGACAGCCAGCAGGGCGCCAAGGCCCGCTGCTGCGGTGAGAAATCTCCGGCGGTTACGTACGGGCGCTGATCTCTGTTCAGTGCGGCGATTCTGAAGTTTCATGACGATTCCTGTCCCGTGTTGATCAAGTGAATGCGTGTATTACGTGCAAGGCGCGATGGCGGCACGGCCTAGAACTCGAGCGTCGACAGCAAAGAGACCTGACGTGCGTCGCCAACCGACACGAAATACTTGTTCACGCTCGACGGGTAGTAAGTCTTGTTGAACAGATTTTTCACGTTGAGCTGGAACGACAGATGCCGATTGCCAAGTTTCGTCTCGTACGTGGCGAAGGCGTCGGCGACGGTGTAGGCCGGCAGCGTAAAGCTGTTGGCCGAATCGCCCGGGCGCGGGCCGACGTAATGCGCGCCGGCGCCGACGCGCAACTGGTCGCCGCCGAAGATCGTGCCGAAGTCATACACCGCCGCAAGCGATGCGGTGTTTTGCGGCGCATTCCACAACCGCTTGCCGGCGTAAAGCGGGTCCTCTGTGGTCTTCGCGTCGATGTACGCGTAGCTCGCGATTACGCTCCAGTGCTGGCCGATCTGGCCGGCCACGTCGAGTTCCACGCCGCGCGAACGCGCCTTGCCGGCCGTGCGCCAGTCGGTCTGCTTGGTGGTGTCGTTGTACTGCTGCACCAGCACGTTCTTCTTGTCGATATTGAACAACGCCAGCGTGCCGCTCAGGCCGTTGGGCATCGCCACTTTGGCACCGAGCTCCCACGAGGTGGCTTCCTCAGGCAGTACCGATGAATCGATTACCACGCCCGACGAGAGCGGCGCGATTGTCGAAGTCGGGTTGAGCGACTGCGTATAGCTCCCGTATAGCGACACCGTGTCGGTCCATTTGTAAACCACGCCCGCGCGCGGCAGCCATTTGGTGCCGTTAATGTCGGTATTGACGACAAATGGCCGGCCCTTTCCCGCGATCTGGTTGTAGCTCAGAAAACGCGCGCCGCCGATCAGGATCCACTTGTCGGTGAGGTGCAAACTGTCCTGGAAGAAAAGCGAGCGGTCGTGCAGCGTGTCGGTCTGATCGCTGTCGCTCGCCGACACCGTGGTCGACGGACTCTCCAGACCGTAGACAGGATGGAAATAGTTGAACGGATATTTCGTGGCCTGGCGCAGCAAGTCCTTGCGATAAATGCGGCGGTATTCGTCGTCGACACCGACCTGCAAATCGTTGCGCAAACCGGCGATGTCGAAATGGCCGTCCACATAGGCGATCGCGTAGCTGTCCGTGCTGAGCGCGCCATGCGTCGCGTCGTTGCTGCGCGACACGGCGCCGGTCGTGCTGTTGATGCCTTGCACGCGTAACTGGCCCGCGTCGTAGGTCTCGCGGTTGTAGCTGTAGCCGAAGTGCGCCTTCCAGTTGGCGTTGATCTGATGGTCGACGCTGATCTGCGCGAGGTTCGATTCGCCGTCCATTTCGTTGAACGGTTCGTCGAGACGTTCGCGGCTCGAGATGGCGAGCGGCTTGTTGGTCTTCGGGTCGAGCGCCGTGCCGCGGTCGAACGGATAGAGAAACTTTCGATATTCGTACGACGCCACCACCTGCGTATCGCGTCCATACCATGCGAGCGACGGCGCCACGAGCGTCTCGCGATGCTCACCAAAGTTGCGCCAGTATTGCTCGTCGGTCTGATCGACGACCAGCCGGTAGGCGAGGCCGGAGTCCCCGATCGGCCCGGTCGTATCGAAGGTCGCGCCGGCTCCATTGCGGCCGTGTCCGTACGTCGAGCCGAGCACGGAGATCGCGTGATACGGTTTGAGCAAGGGTTGCTTGCTCACCACGTTGACAACGCCACCCGGGTCCATGATTCCATACAGCAGCGAAGTCGGGCCTTTGAGTACTTCGACGCTGTCAGCGGCCGCGTTCAGCGCGCGCCCCTGCACGAGCGGCATGCCGTTGTGCATGATCGAACCGTCGCGATTGCCGCCGAAGCCGCGCTTGAGCAAAGTGTCCTGCGTGCCGGCCAGCGTATTGCCTTGCACGATGCCGCTCACGTTCGCGAGCGCGTCGTCGAGATTGCGCGGACGTTGGTCGTGCAATACCTGGGCCGGCACGATGTTGACGGCCTGGGCCGTGTCGAGCACCGGTGTATCCGAACGCGTCACCACTGCGTCGACAGGTGGCCGGTAGCTGCCGGCTTTCACCGTCGACGAACTGACGGTCACGGCGGGGAGGGTGGTGCCGCGCCCGTTGCTGCTGTCAGCCGACGGCTCAGCGCGCTGCACGAGCGTATAGCTGCCATTGGACTGTTGCACCGCGCCGAGCCCCGTGCCGCGCAGGATTCGATCGAAGCCTTCCCGTATGTCGTAATCGCCGCGCAGGCCTTCACTCATGCGGCCGTCGGTCAGCGCCGCCGGAAACGACAGCAGCAGTCCGCTCTCGCGTCCGAAGCGATTGAGCGCCGCTTCGAGCGGGCCAGCCGGAATGTCGTAGCTCTTGCGCTGCGACGCCGCCGAAGCGGATGGCGCATCGGCGGCCAGCGCGACATTGAACGGCAGTCCCGCCGAGATCAGCGCGGCCGTTGCAATATGCCGCGCGAAGTGTGCCGGCTGCCGCGCGCGCAAAGCGCCACGGCTGCTACGGCTGCTACGGCTGCCGTTGCCGGCGCCGGTCTTTCGATGCTGTCCCATGTTCAAAGCTCGCAGGAAGGTAGACGATGTGTTGCTCTCATCTCCCTTGTCACGCGAGATTCGAAAACAGCTCACAACAGACGAAAAAATTTCGGCGCCGGTAGCGCAGGTCGGTTTTAAGAGCGAGCCGCGCGCACGCTACCCCAATAGCGCGTGATGAATACGACCTCAATCGGCAAGGTTCTCGCCAGGGTGTCAAGCACGCGGTCGGTGTCGGCGAGCGGGAAGGTGCCCGAAAGCCGCAAACCGGCCACTGAGGGATCGCAGCTCAGATGCCCCGCGCGGTAGCGGTCGAGCTCGTTCACGAAATCGCCGAGCCGCATGCCGCTCGCGACGATCAGACCATCCGTCCATGCTGCGTCGTTCTCGCTGATCGGCTCGACCGCGCTGACGTCATCACGCGTAAAGCGGGCGCGTTGGCCGGCGTGGACGACCGGCGCGAGGCCGGGGGCATCGAATGGATTGATCCGCACAGCGCCTTCGAACACATCGAGGCGGCAGAGCGTGCTCTGTTGTCTGACGGCGAAGCGCGTGCCCAAGGGCTGCAAACTGCCTTGCGCGGTCTCGACGATGAACGGCCGCCGCTCACTGTCGCTGTGACCGGTCGCGATCATGATTTCACCTTTGATCAGGCGCAGGCGGCGCTCGATGCTGCTGAAACGGATATCGATGGCGCTGTCGGTGTTCAGTGTCAGGCGGGTGCCGTCGGCAAGCGTCATGGTGCGGCGTTCACCGAGTGCGGTGCGCGCATCAGCGCTCCATGCGCGCCACGGCACGTGTTCACCGGCAATCCATGTCGCGCCGCCCGCGAACAGCAGGGTCGCGAGGACTTTGACATTCGCGCGGCGCTTCGCCGAGCCGGGACGCGTCAGTGCAGCGCGTGCGGCCGCCGCGCCACCTGTGTCTGCGTTGTCCGTGCCTGTTTCAGCGAGGCCCCGGAAGCGGCTGCTGACGCTGCAGATGTGTTGCCATGCACGCTCATGATCGGGATGCTCCGCGCACCAGCGCGCCAGCGCGAGTTGCTGCGCGCGCGTGTCGTCGCCGGATTGCAGCTCCATCCACCACTCCACGGCGCGCAGGGCAATGTGCTGCGGAATATCGGGTCGCGCGCTCGCGTTCATCCGTCGATCCGTCAGGCCGCGCTGAGTGCAAAAAAACACTGCGCGCCGGCGCGCACCAGATGGCGTTTCACGGTCGAGACGGACAGCTTCAGTTGTGCGGCGATTTCGGCATGGCTCAAGCCGTCGAGCTGGGCCAGCAGGAACGCACGCTTGACGGCGACCGGCAACCGCTCCAGCAGACTGTCGATTTCACACAGTGCTTCGAGAAGCAGCGCACGGTCTTCAGGCGAGGGCGCAAAACTTTCGGGGGTAAGTGCCAATGCTTCCAGATAGGCGCGCTCGATCTGCTCGCGACGCCAGTAGTTGGCTATCACACGTTGCGCGACGGTCGTCAGGAACGCTCGCGGTTCTTCCAGGGCGAGCGGTTCATCGCGGGCGAGCAGACGCACGAACGTGTCTTGCGCAAGGTCGGCCGCACGATGCGCGCAGCCGAGCTTCTTACGCAGCCACGCGTGGAGCCAGCCGTGATGATTGCTGTAGAGCGCCTGCATCTCGTGATGCAGGGCCGATTCGTTTGCCGCCATGGCCTACCGGACGCGCCGGATCGATGGATGCGGCGCTCTTGTAAATGAGAATGATTCGCATCATAGCATGACAAAATGTAAGGAGGAAATGCGAACGTGCCCGGCGCTATGACCGGTCGCGGTTACGGGCCCGGGTGGCACCCGTGATCACCGCGAGGCCGAGCATGATGACCGCCACGATCGCGATCGTATGTTGTGCGACATGCAGCGCCATCAATCCCCACGCCACACCGCCTATCAGAATGATCCAACCTACGAGATAAATGAGCAGGGTCATCGTTTTTCTCCTTTTCGTTCGGCGGACGGGACCAGCTTGCCTGCTACGGAAAGCTTTACCGGTCGCCCCGATTGGGCCGTTGAAATCGCTTGCCCGAATTGGATTGCAGCCGGGCAAATCCGGCACATGCGATCAACGGGTCTATCGAGCAGCAGATTTCGCGCCTGAGGTCGATGCATCCGCCATTTCAGGCGGGGAACGATGGCGGACTGGGATTCAGACGATCCACCACGCGAGCAGCGCCGTGAGCAGCACCACGGCCCATGAAGGTAGGCGCCACCAGCCGAGCAACGCGAGCGCCACAATGACCAGCGCGAAATCGCGCCCGCTGTGCACCGCGCTGGTCCATACGGGATCGTAGAGCGCGGCGAGCAGAATGCCGACCACGGCAGCGTTGATGCCGGCCATCGCCCGGCGCATCGACGCGAATGCCCGCAGTTCGCCCCACAGCGGCAACGCGGCGCCGACCAGTAGAAACGACGGCAGAAAAATTGCGACGGTGGCGATCAGCGCACCGGTTATGCCCGCCGGGTAACCCGTGCTGGCGGCGCCTAGAAACGCCGCGAAAGTGAACAGCGGCCCCGGTATCGCCTGAGCTGCGCCGTAGCCAGCCATGAAGGAATTGGCCGAGAGCCAGCCGCGCGGCACGACGACCGCTTCCAGCAACGGCAGCACGACATGGCCGCCGCCGAACACCAGCGAGCCAACGCGGTAGAACGCCGCGAACAGGTCGAGTGGATACGCATGCAGCAAGGCGGCCGCGGCGGGCAAGCCGAACAGCAACAGCCCGAAGATGATGAGGCAAAGAAGGGCGCCGGTCTTCGTGCCGGGCATGCCGAGCGGTGCACGCGGCACCTCGGTCGACGATTTGAGAAGCAGGGCGCCGGCGATGCCCGCCACGACGATCGATGCGATCTGCCCGTAAGTCGCGCCGAGCACGATCACCGCGATGGCCGACGCCACCGCGATCGAGACGCGGGCACGGTCCGGGCACAGCGTGCGTCCCATCGACCAGACCGCCTGCGCCACGACGGCGACCGCCGCGAGCTTGAGGCCGCGCAGCAGATGAAGCCCGTTCGCCTCCGCCAGATGGGTGAAACCGTAGGCAAACGCGACCATCAACAACACCGACGGCAGCGTAAAGCCGAGCCAGGCCGCCAGCGCACCCGCGATGCCGCCACGAAAACGGCCGATCGCGATACCAACCTGGCTGCTGCCGGGGCCCGGCAGAAACTGGCACAGCGCGACCAGATCGCTAAACGTGTGCTCGTCGAGCCAACGGCGGCGCTTGACGAACTCGTCGCGGAAGTAGCCAAGATGTGCGGCAGGGCCGCCGAACGAGGTCAGGCCGAGCCGCAGGAAAATGCAGAAGAGGCTCCATGGCGAACTGTGTGCTGGCACGTCGAGGGGCGTGTCGGATTCTGCGTTCTGCATGAACATGTTCCACACCCGCTCAAAGCAAGGATTTCCCCTGGGCGAGAATTTTGTCGCAGACCTGCTTCGTGACCTGTTCCTTCAGTCCGCCGCCGCTCAGGTCTAGCTGCTTGCCGTCGCCGCTGCTCAGGATGCCCTTGGCGCCGTTGGTATAGCCGCTGTCGGACGAGGCCGAACTTGAGCCGCCCGGGAGTTTGCTCATCAGCGAGTCCTTGACCGAAGATGCGCTGTTGCCGCTGAGATAGTTGTTCTTGATGCAGAAATCGAGCACACCCGCGACGTTGCTGGTGCTGCCGGAAGTTAATGACTGGCCTGACAAGGCACTCCCCATGCTGCCGAGGCTCCCGAGGCCACCGGACGATCCACCACCCGAGCCCTGGTTGAGCAGGTTGCCGAGTTGCGCCTGGGCGGCCGGGACAGGGAGCAATACTGCGATCAAAATACCTGTAGCTGCGACGCGATGCGTGCGTACTTTCATACTCGAACTCCTTCTGCTGGCTGGAAGTCCTCCTACTATAGTGCCTTTCAGACGGGCGACAGACTGGGTTGTCACGTTAAATGTTGTCATGCGCGATGGGTAACCGGTACTCATCGCCATATACGGCAACGCCCACAATATGAGATTTTTAATTCTCATGTGAGTTAATTCTGATTTCCATATAAGGATTTCCTTATTTTTTATTGAATATTTTTTTGAACATACATCTCCCGCAATAAATTATCTTCACCTGTATAAAGAACCCGTTTTTCACCCTTCAGGCTGAGTGAATTCGGCCGTATACCTTGAGGAAGCAGGGATCATCAGCAGGTTTCGTCATCACATCTGATCCAGCCTCGCGGTACAGGCGAGCACGATCCGCACGGTGTCTGCATTGCCAATCGCTGTAATTGATGACATAGGCACGGCGGCGTCGCTGATGCCAATTTAATTCCGCATTTTTAGTCATCGTTGGTCGAAATTAATCAGGCTGCCACGACGCGCGTGTCACGAGACGTGTGAATTCTTCAATAGCATTCACTGAACTGCAGCAGGGAAAGAGGCCGCAATGATGTTGTCCGCCGATGAGTGCGGACGGCACACATCGCGGCCGCAAAAGCAAACGTTTGCCAACTACTGACGGCGCCCGGAATGGTTTCATGAATCGACCATCGGGACCGTCTCATCGGGAGTGAAGAAGCGCATGACGAGATCGAAATCGAGCAAGGTCGATACACAACGAGCACACGTAAATTCAGACGCTCCTGAAACACGGTCTGGACATTCCGACACCGTGGCGATGCAGGAACAAATCGCCGAGGGCATTTCGCGTCGCACATTTCTGTATAGCCTGGGCGCGTTGGCCCTGTCCGCTTGCGGCGGCGACGGTGGAGGACCATCGTCGGCTCAGGGGGGCCAGTCATCGCTGTCGGCGGCCGCATCACGAGCTGCAGTATTGAGCAGTTCGTCGTCCAGCGCGTTTGTGCATCCAGGTCTGCTGCATACCCAAGCCGACTTCGATCGGATGGGCCAGAAGGTCACGGCGCAAGCGTCTCCCTGGATCGATAGCTGGAACATCCTGATCTCGAACAGTCATGCAAGCCTGTCGTGGACACCGCGCCCACAGGCGGTCGTCTATCGGGGTAGCGACGGAGTGCATTCGCAGAACTACTCCTTGCTGTTCAATGACGTCGCGGCGGCGTACGCATGCGCATTGCGCTGGAAAGTCTCGGGCAACACCGCTTATGCCGACAAGGCGGTGCAGATCATGAACGCCTGGTCGTCGACGTTGACCGGGATCGGCGGCGATACCAACGCCGATCTCGCGGCCGGCATCTACGGCTATGAATTCGCCAATGCCGGTGAAATCATGCGCGTTTATTCAGGCTGGGCGACGGCCGACTTCGCGCGCTTCCAGAGCATGATGCGCAACGTCTTCTATCCGATCAACCACGATTTCATCAATCGGCACAACAACACCGAGGTGACTCACTATTGGGCCAACTGGGATCTGTGCAACGTGGCATCGATCATGGCTATCGGTGTGCTGTGCGACGACCAGTCGCTATTCGATGAAGCTGTCACGTACTTCAAAAGCGGCGCGGGCAACGGCGCGATTTTGCAGGCCGTCTACTACGTCCATCCGGGCTACCTGGGCCAATGGCAGGAGTCAGGGCGTGACCAGGGACACGCCACGCTCGGCATCGCGCTGGGGGGAGCGATCTGCGAAATGGCCTGGAATCAGGGTGTCGATCTCTACGGTTACGACAACAACCGGTTCCTCATGGGGGCGGAGTACGTTGCGAAAAGCAACCTGATCGAGTCGGGCACGACCTTTTATACCGTGCCCTATGTCCGCTACAACAATGTAGACAACGTGAACCAGACGGTGTTTTCGACCTCGGCTCAGGGGACGGTGCGGCCTTGCTGGGCGCTGGTCTACAACCACTACGTCAATCGCAAGGGATTGGCCGCGCCTTACACGCAGAAGTTCGCGACATTGGTCCAGCCCGAAGGTGGCGGAGGCAACTATGGACCGAACAGCGGCGGCTACGACCAACTGGGCTACGGGACGCTGACCTGCACGCTGGATGCGATCGCAAGCGGTGCAGCGCCAAGCGCACTCGTCGCGATCGCAAGCGCAGGACACGTCATCCTGTCGTGGTGGGGCACGGCGTACGCGACGAGCTATAACGTCAAGCGCGGCACCACGTCGGGCGGACCCTACGTGTCCATTGCGAATGGTGTTACCGATCTGCTCAGCTATACGGACAGCGGTATTGCGGCCGGGACCTATTACTACGTCGTGACCGCGGTGACACCGGTCGGCGAATCGGCTGCGTCAAACGAGGCCGTTGTGACCACGGCGGTGCAACTGCAGACCTACCTGGCATTCGACGAAAGCAGTGGCACCAGTGCGGCGGATTCGAGCGGGAACGGACATACCGGTACGCTGGTCGGCGGTGCGAGCAGGGCGGTCGGCAAGAAGGGCAATGCCGTGTCGCTCGACGGCAGCACGGGTTATGTCAGCCTGCCGGACAACATCGTGGCCGACGTGTCGGACTTTACGATCGCGGCGTGGGTGTACTGGAACGCAGCGAAGACCTGGGAGCGTATATTTGATTTCGGTTCAGGCACGGCCCGCTACATGATGCTGACCCCGCGCGCCAATAACGGATTCGCGCGCTTCGCTATCACGCTTAATGGTGGCTCCGGTGAGCAGGACATTAACGGCAATGTCGCGCTGCCTACCGGGCAGTGGGCGCACGTCGCTGTGACGCTATCGGGCAGCGTCGGTACGCTGTATCTGAACGGTGCGGAGATCGGCTCCAACACGGCGATGTCGTTTGCGCCGTTCCGGCTGGAAAGCACGAACCAGAACTGGATTGGGCGATCGCAATTTTCAGCCGATCCGTATTTCAACGGATTGATCGATGAGTTTCGCATCTACCGCAACGCGCTTAGTGCGGAGCAGATTGCGGCGTTGATTTCGGCGTAGCGACAGGCTGGGCGGATGTCGACGTTCTGTGAGCGCGTCGGCATCCGTGCGGCTGGGTTTCTGTCCCAGCCCCACAATCGCCCGAATCATATCAAAGTGCCGGTAGAGGAATTTCCTGAGCACGTATCCCAAGCCAGACGTTTGCGCCGGTTGAACATAGGTCGATGTTGGAATTTGCAAGCTGCGCGATCTAATATGATTAATACGCATCGGCTCCAGCCAATGCACCACGCAGCCGCGCCCGGAGATCTCATCATGCTGATTCCGAAGGTCGTAATCGGAGTAGCCGCCCTCGTCGGCGTGACCACAGCCTACGCGGACGGGTTCGTCGTCACGAGATCCCTTTCGAATGGGCGTGAAATGCGCCTCGTCCAACACACTGCCGAATGTGATGGCGGCCCCGGCGCATTCATCTACAGGAAAGGTAAGCAGATCGATCAGACCTGCAATGTCCAACTGACTGCGGCAGGAGCGACCGTGAGGTTGCCACCTCTTGAGCCGCGCATGTTCTTCCCCCGCGATACGCTGTACCAGGACTCAAAACTATGAGCGCCCGCCGGTCTCTGCAATAAACCTTTGGGCAGGCGCGCATCACCGGTGCATCTGGCATTGATCGCACGCGATCCAAGCGTCTCTGCTCGATGCAATTTGGCCTTCCGCAAGCTAGGCTCGAATCGCCACGGTAGGGTGAGAAGGAGCCCTCGGAACGCTCGATTCGGTGGTCTGTTTGAATTTGCTTTCATCGACAGTTGGAATCACTGTCGGGTCGCCGAAGGTCTATAACTGAATCGGCAGTCCAGAGCGAACGTCTACCCCATCTATCGCTGATACGGAAGCCCGCGAACTTTCGACCTGGAAAGGAGGTTTAGCGATTACGTACGACCAATCCATGCTTTGCCTTTTCGAATCCCGATTAGCCTAGGTATAGGAGGTAATCATGCAATGCGGGTACCGTGGGTGGAACATAGACGCGACGCCGGACTTCTCCCTTGGGAAATTCTTTGCGCACGCGCGACTGGTTCGCGTTTCGGCTGACGATGACGTTGACGGCGAAATGCACATCGAGCGTGATCTTTCCTATTTCGACACGGAGGAAGAGGCGATCGAAGTTGCCCAACAATGGGCGTTTGCATGGATATGCGAGCGCGACGGCAGCGTCGATGGTATGCAGCACGAGACACAGGCATCCCGGAGCGGTATTCCGGACGAAATTCCATTCAGATGAAATGCTGAATGCGCTGCGCCCACGCTGACTTATTCATGTAAGCGCACCTTGCAACGCCGTAGCAGGAAGTCCGGACACACAAAGAAAGCGGCGCCGCCGGCCGGGTGTCGGGACGCCGCCTGAATCACACACTCGCAGGACTCGGGAGACCGCACGAGTGACTTGAAGGTATCGTTCGCCACCGCTCGCTTCAAGACGAAAAATCTTCGTTTGTAGCGAGGCCAAAAGCATTAGTTACATCATTTAATCTGATGACTTCGCTACGCAACCGGCCACGATGGTCCTTTGGCGTGGGCGCGCGACGGTCGCGGTTTTTGGAATTTACAAAATCAAAAATTTCTTACAAAACTGCTCATCGGTTGAATCCAACCAACAACATGTTCCGGGTCATCGTTCATCAGATTTTCCTGGAAACCAGGATTTCCTTCAGTGCATCGGCGTAACGTAAGCCGCACACCGCAATTCCCCCCGAGTGCAAATTTTTGTGCGTCCCAGTTCGACCCCCGCCTCGCCTGGCGCAGATCCCTGTTGGATCGTGTATGCCCATGCTATGTCCACGATCTGACAATTCAATTGGGGGTTCGGCCTAACAGGCACAGCGAATGCTTCATCTGCATCGTGTCGTCGCCAACTGTGGAGTCATTGCGGAAAAGCACGCCGGATGGCGACTCCGGCCACCCGTCCGGAATGGCCAGGAAGATGGCGAGCGTTTTCATAGCTCAAAGGCTTACGATAGAAAACCTGGTACACCGCTCCCATTGCCATGGCGGAACCAGGAGGCGAACACGCAGAACGGTCCCGCGGCTCATTTCGATGAGCACTCCGCGAGGGGGGAGGGCACATGAACTTAGTGAATGGAAGGATCAGACGAACCGATCCGAAGCGTGTCGTAATGTTCAGACCGGCCGAGCTTGCGCAATCGGGTGCAGGTAGCCCGGGTTCAGGCATCAAGGCCGCACCGCCTGCGCGGGGCAGACGCCTTGCGCTTTGGGTAGCGTCGGCAAGCGCATTGGCTGTCGGGGTCATGGGTATCGTCGCGTATGGCGATCGGTTCGACGATGATCAGGCGCTCGGGATCATCGGACCCACGTCGCCAGCGCAACACACGTCTTGGTCCGGTCATGTCGCGCTACCAGCGTCACCTCCCGCTCGCGGAACTGCGGTTGCCAGTACTGAGCTTACCCCGCCTGTGTCTTCCGCTTCGTCCGATCACCGCGCTGGACCTACTCCGGATTCTGCTGCGCCGCAGTCGGTTACACGAGGGCCTGGTCAAGCAAGCTATGCCGCCACACAGAATCGCCGCCATTGGGCGCCGCACGTGAGAGCAGTCGCGCGGCATGCGCCGGGGATCACCCTAGCCACATCGCCAACGCAACAAGCGTTTTCGTCCGGTCATGTCGAGAGATCATCGTCACCTCCTGCCCCGGAAACTGCAATTGACAGTGCTGAGCTCGCCCCGCCCGCTTCGTTCGATCAGCGCGGTGCACCTTCTCCGAATTCTGCTTCACTGCAGATGGCTGAAGGACAGCCTGCAGGCGGTCACGGCGGAGGCGGTTCGGGTGCCGCCGGTTCAGGCGCAGGCGGTTCGGGTGCCGGCGGTTCGGGCGCAGGCGGTTCGGGTGCCGGCGGTTCGGGCGCAGGCGGTTCGGGCGCAGGCGGTTCGGGCGCAGGCGGTTCGGGCGCAGGCGGTTCGGGCGCGGGCGGTTCGGGTGCAGGCGGTTCCGGCGCAGGCGGTTCGGGCGCCGGTGGTTCGGGCGCCGGCGGTTCGGGCGCCGGCGGTTCGGGCGCGGGCGGTTCGGGTGCAGGCGGTTCGGGTGCAGGCGGTCACGGCGCAGGCGGTCACGGCGGAGGCGGGAACGGCGGAGGCGGGAACGGCGGAGGCGGGAACGGCGGAGGCGGGAACGGCGGAGGCGGGAACGGCGGAGGCGGGAACGGCGGAGGCGGGAACGGC